>CAZAXI010000026.1:0-34640 GCA_964489045.1 uncultured Granulicella sp.
ATGCAGGCCACCATGTTCCAGCCCGTCGGCGGCATGGACCGCATCCCCTACGCCTTCGCCAAGGTCCTCGGCGGCACCGTCCGTTACAACTCGCCCGTCACCGAAATCCGCCGCACCCAAAAAGGTGTCCGCATCGGTTACAAATCCGCCGGCCAGCCGCGCTCCATCGAAGCCAGCTTCTGCCTCTGCGGTCTTCCGCTCACCATACTCAAGCGCACCCCCAACGACTTCAGCGCGCCCTACCGGCAAGTCATCGACCAGTGCACCTACGCCGGCGCCTACAAGATTGCCTGGGAGAGCCGCCGCTTCTGGGAGCAGGACTACAACATCTACGGCGGCCTCGAATTCCTCTCCACCGGCTGCAGCCCCGTCTGGTTCCCCTCCGCCAACCTCTTCAGCGAGCGCGGTGTCGTCCTCAGCGGCTACGGCTTCGATGCCGCCCCCGAGTTCGATGGGCTCACCCTCGATCAGAAGTTCGACGCCTCCCGCAACTCCATCGAGCGCCTCCATCCTGGCCACGCCCGCGAGCTCGAAAAGCCCATTTACGTCGGCTGGTCCCACGTCCCCTGGAACGAAGGCTCATGGATCGGCACCTACGGCCCCGGCGAATTCGCCCGCGGCGCGTCAGCCCCCTCCGGCTACGAGACCCTCATCCAACCCGACGGCCCCTTTTACTTCATTGGCGACCACACCAGCCACGTCCTCGGCTGGCAGGAGGGCGCCGCCCTCAGCTCGCTCCGCGCCATCCAGCTTCTCAGCGATCGCCTCAAATCCTCCCGCGCCTGATCGCCCAATACCGGGTGCCCGTAGCCTGCCCTGGGCCTGTCTACGGGTTCGACGAAGTCGATCATGGGGTTATTCATTGCGCTCCCGCTTCGCCGCGTTAACCAATTCGACCGCTCGCCCGTCGTATAGAAGAGCAGCTTCATCACTCGCGAAGGACCAACCGCGACGGAACCGCGAACTCATCTGCAACGTAGTACCTTCTGCGAAGGATCACCGGGTCCATCTCTACCCATTCGAGCGCAAGAAACGATTCGCGCCTGCCTGAAAGGAAGACCACGCAATGGATCTCATCCCGCTGATCCTGATTCTCTCCATCACCGCCGCCACGCCCCTGCTTGAAGCCCAGCAGCCTCTGGTTCCGGCTACCCCGCCGACCGCAACCTCTCCTGCCAAACTACCCACCTTCGACGTCATCTCGGTCAAGGTCAACAACTCAGGTGCCCCCGGAATCACGATGGGCTCCAGTCCCGACGGCCTCCACGCAACCAATATCCCCGCCCAGCTCATCTTCAAGCAGGCATTCGCCTTCGCGCTCAACGACAGTCTGATCTTCGGCGCGCCCGCCTGGGCGCAAACCACGCGCTTCGACATTGACGCCAAAGTCAGTGGCTCCGATGTGGATGCCTTCCGCGCCCTGACCAACGATCAACGCAGGCTGATGGTCGTGCAGATTCTCACCGCCCGCTTCCAGTTCGTCTATCACAGCGAAACCCGCATGCTCCCCGAGTACGCGCTCGTAGTCGCCAAGGGCGGCCCAAAATTTCAGCCGTCCCAGCCGGGAAACGACGTCGCGGGCCGGCCCAAACGCTCAAGCATGAATGTGCACGACGGCCTGGTTACCGCGCAGGGAGTTCCCCTTGAACCCCTCATTCATTTCCTGTCCGATCGCGTCGGACGCCCCATCGAAGACAAGACCGGACTCACCGGCACCTACGACTTCACGCTGCAACTGGGAGACCAGGGCCACGACAGCCCTGCCCCCGACCTCAATTCTGCCGACGCGTCCACCGGCCCCTCTATCTTCACCGCGCTGCAGGAGCAGCTAGGCCTCAAGCTCGATGCCGAAAAAGGTCCAGTCCAGGTCCTTGTCATCGACCACATCGAGATGCCCGCCGCAAACTAGCCGCCCGCCCGCCTCCTATAATGACGTCAGGCGCCCTGCGTCTCGGAGAGGCCCCCAATGGCGCAGCGCGATGATCGCAAACGGCTCGGCAAGAAGCATCGCCAGGCATCCACCCGCCCCAGGAAGGGCCGCGCCCCCCGCGTCACGCCCACCACGGGAGCGGTCGACCCGCGCAAGCGCAAAACCCTCGCCGCCCGTCGCGCCGAGCAGGAAAAGAAGCGACGCACCCCTACCCGCTCCCCCGAGAAAGAATCCCGCCGCACCCTTACTCCAAGGTCCGCCGCCCCCAAGGCGCCGCCCCACCCCACCGCCCCCAAGAAGCCCTCCGCCCGCATCACTCCCGCCGACCATATCGCCGGCCGCCAGACCCCCAACTCCGCCAACATCGGCCGTCCCGAATCAGACGCCACCCCCGCCGACCTCCGCGCCTGGGATCGCGCCGAACTCCTCTCGGACCAGATCGACCTCACCTCGAACCTCGAACCGCGAACCTCGAACCTGCCTTTGATCGCCGTCTGCGGCCGACCCAACGTCGGCAAGTCCACCCTCTTCAATCGCCTCACCGGCTCCCGCCGCTCCATCGTCGGCGACGAGCCCGGCATCACCCGCGACCGCATCTACGGCCTCATCGAGTGGCAATCCCGCGAAGCCCGCATCGTCGACACCGGCGGCATCGTCCCCGACGACGAAGCCCTAATCCCCGCCGAAATCTTCCGCCAGGCCCAGGTAGCCTTGAGCGAAGCGAGCGCAGTAATCATGGTGATAGACGGCCGCACCGAGCTCGCCTCTCCCGACCTCACGCTCGCCCGCCTGCTTCTCCGCGGCGGCAAGCCCATCTTCCTCGCCGTCAATAAAATCGACACCGCCGCTCTCGCCCCCGCCGCCGAAAACTTCCGCCGCCTCGGCTTCGCCAATGTCCTCCCCATCTCCGCCGAGCACGGCTCCGGCATCGGCGACCTGCTCGATGCCGTCTTCGCCACCCTCCCCAAAGCCCCCGAAGTCGCCGCCCCTGAAGCCTTCCTCACCGAAGCCGACGAGTTCGAAGAAGACGCTGCCGGCCCGGACTACACCGAACCCGCAGGTTCATCCCTCGAACCTCGAACCTCGAACCTCGAACCTGAGCCGCCCAGGCGGCTCCGCTCCCACGGCTCCTTCGTCGAAAAAGAAACCCGCATCGCCATCATCGGCCGCCCCAACGTCGGCAAGTCCACCCTGCTCAACGCCCTCACCGGGACCGACCGCGCCATCGTCAGTCCCATCGCCGGCACCACCCGCGACGCTGTAGACGAAGTCGTCACCCGCAACCACCACGACTTCCGCTTCGTCGACACCGCCGGAATCCGCCGCAAGGGCAAGACCAAGCTCATGGCCGAAAAGCTGTCGGTCATCATGGCCCGCAAGCACCTCGAAGCCGCCGACGTCTCGCTCCTCATCCTCGACGCCACCGAAGGCGTCACCGCTCTCGACGCCAACATCGGCGGCTACGCCCACGAGTCCGGCCGCTCTGTCATCATCGTCGTCAACAAGTGGGACCTCGTCACCCAACCCGCCACCAACTCGCCCCTCACCAACAGCAATCCCAACACCAGCCACCCCACCCCCGGCCACCACCAGTCCCGCGTCCCCGAACCCGCCCCTCGAACCTCGAACCTCGAACCTCGAACCCCGCCCGCGGCCGATCAGAAAATCTACGAGGAACAAGTCCGCGACCACCTCAAGTACCTCGACTACGCCCCCATCGTCTTCCTCTCCGCCACCTCCGGCAAGGGCATCGAAGGCCTCTTCAAGAAAATCGAACTCGTCGCCCGCGAGCGCCGCAAGCGCGTCACCACCGGCCAGATGAACCGCTTCCTCGCCAAGGTCGACTTCCAGCGCGCCTGCGTCCCCATGAACCGCCGCGTCCGCATCTACTACATGACCCAGGCCGCCGTCGCCCCACCCACCTTCGTCCTCTTCACCGACAAGGACGTCAAACTCCACTTCGCCTTCGAGCGCTTCCTCGCCAACCAGATCCGCGAAAACTTCGGCTTCATCGGCTCCCCCATCTGGTTCAAAACCCGCCCCAGAAACAAGAAATCCGCCGAAGTGTAAAGGCCGCAATGGCGTACGAAACATACGGCACAATTTTGCAGACTACCGGATACTATCTGGGGTCTTTCGAGGAGTTTCAGAAGAACCCGCCCGTCAAAGGCAGATTCGATATTACCGGTGCTGTTTGGATAGGAAAGCTTCCAAATAAGGTAGATAGCAACCTGATAATGGACGCGTGCGAGCCGGCTGGCTACAAATTTCGGCCAACACGGCAGTTCGGGTGCCGGTATGCGTTTGTCAGGAAGCTCGAAGGTATGCGTTTGTCAGGAAGCTCGAATCTGATCAGTACCCGTCCTATGAATGGCGAAATAGGGCGACATGATACCTAATTCCTAACCGCGTCGATCAAGCGCCCGCCATCCCGCCTCGCCTCTATACTGACCGTGGGTAGGAGGGAGAAATGCCAGTAAGAAAAAACCAGGCAACGCCCGCTAAGTTCGCGCTCCGGATGACCGCTACCCTCGGCAAAGAGGCCAAGGCATCGGCCGCTCGCGAAGGTGTGTCGCTCAACCAATTCATCAACCTCGCCGTAGCCGAGAAGGTCGAGTATCTCGAGAACGAGGCATGGATCTCGCGTCGTCGTCCGATTACGCGGGATCGGATTGACAAGGCTAGAGCATTGCTGCATCGCGAAGGAGGCCTCCCGGAGACGAGATTCCCGAGGCCTACAAAACCTGGGAGCGCGAACAGGCACGCAAAGGCCGTCGCAAAGCCAGCTAGCCCGCGTCCAACTCCTCGAACCTCGAAAATAAATCCGGTCGCACCCCCCATCGGTGCATAACCCGTCCAACCCACACAAACCAAACCCCTTCTAACCCAAAACCGCCCTCATTCCAGCTTGACGCCCCTGATATACTGGTAGAACAGAAGAAAAAGAAGGGCCGCACACATGTGCGGCCCGTTCCATTTAACCCCCGGAAAGGGAACCATGATCACCTGCGCGTCCGAATATCCCCTCTGCCGCCACACCAAGACTAACGGTCGCCGCTGCCAGTCGCCGGCCCTCACGGACAGCGCCTTCTGCTATCACCACCAGAAGCTCCGCCGCACCCGCCGCACCACCGTCAGCGCCGGCCCCGGCCTCAGCACCAACGTCCTCCACCCGCTCCACAACGCCGAGTCCATCCAGAAGGCGCTCTCCATGGTGGTCTCAGGGCTCGCCACCGGCCAGATTCACCCCAAACACGCCAACCGGATGCTCCTGGCCATCCGCATGGCCATGTCCCTGCAAGCCGCTGAAGAATGACGATCTTAGCCGCAACCCCAATCAATGCCTATATTTAACCCAAATACCCACCCTCTGGCAAAAACATACTTGGCTCATCAGCCTTTCGCCCTATCGTTTCCAACGCCGGACGTAAAAGAGGTATGCGAACGCGGCCAAACCGAATGCCAGCAGACTCCATGCGCTCTCGCTCCCGCTGCGGTCAGCGATTCCGATAGCCAGGGCGATTACACCGAGAATCGTTAGTCCAGCCACGTACCATTTCGCGGGGATCACAAATCGGCCTCGATAGTCTCCTCTACGACTTTCTTGATTATCCCGTCTTCATATTCGACCGTTTTTCGATTGATTCTGAGGTGTCGCATTCTTGACTTGGTGAGTTTGGCAACAAGCCAAGTTGAAAAGACGCCAACTGCCACCTCCTTGCCTGTGGTTACGACGAGATGAACCAATGGAACTGTGAGGAAGCCGAGACCGGGGCCACCGCGTGATTCCCTTGGAAATTGGCGAAGCTCGATAAAAACTCCGCCGGGTGCCTCCCTTGTCATGCCAGTAGACAAGGTTGAGGATTCAAAAATAGCTGACACCGCATCAAGCGGGCATTCAAGATCGAACATCATCGTTTGTTTGTGCTCCGATGAGGTGAATGATACTCTACACAAACGAAAGCCCCCGCGGCCAGGCGGGGGCGGTTCTGCGGCTCACACTGCGAATCATCGCATGGAGTGTGCCGAAAATGCAAACCAAAGACAAGCGAGTTATAAGCCTAGCTAGTCAGATGCAAACCAAAGACAAGCGAGTTATAAGCCTAGCTAGTCAGATGCAAACCAAAGACAAGCGAGTTATAAGCCTAGCTAGTCAGATATGCGCGCTTCTGCGCGGCCACCCGGATCGGTGGGAGGCGTTGGAAGCTATCGGCGTAGCTAAGACTTTATTCCGGCCTGCTGACGGTGGAGTTACTGACGAGACCTTGCAATCTCCTTCAGTAGGTCACGAATCTCTTTCAGTAACGCAATAACCACATCCTCTTTGCTTAGTGTTGGGGGCATGTCGGTTCGTTCCTTTCCTATTGCGCTATCATGGTCGCATGAAAACAGAGCCTGCGAGGTCGCCGGAATTCGCCAAGTTTGACGCGCTGGTGGGGCGCGTCCTATCGGTTCCCAAGGCTGAGATCCAGCGCATGAAGGCCGAAGAGAAAGCGCCCAAGAGGAAACCCCCGGCGAAAGCTAAGTAGGCTCGTCCAGGCCACGCAGGACGCAGCGCATGTGCTCGTCTAGGTCGGTGACCCATTCCGGCAGCATGTGGGGGTGATTGTCGCGCACGTATTCGGTGAACGCGTCCAGGTTGTGCCAGAGGCGTTTACGCTTCCACAATAGGCGCAACCAATGGCGCTTGGGATCGTGAGGCAGACCCCGCACAATGACTTCTGGATTGACCTTGCGGCCTCGGCCTTGGCGCTTTCGGTTAGAAAGGCCTCGCGGCGTCGGCGGTCTTGCCGGTGAGGTCGGCGTAGGTGAGGCGCCGGCCTAGAACTTGGCTGGCAATCTTGCCGAATCGTGCGGCGTCGTCTTTGTTCAGGCGATTGTTGAAGCGAAACATCTGCTCATCCAAGTAGCGGTCAAGGTGGAACGGCTCCACGGCAACGTAGGTGCCGCTAAGAGTCCGCTTGGTGAGGCTCCAAAAGTTCTCCAGTGAGTTGGTGTGAACTTGGCCGCGCACGTATGTTTCCGCGTGGTTGACGGTTTCATGGACGAACTTCTGTCGCAGGAGATCGTAGCCCACGGCCTCGTCGGTCTAGATGGCAGAGCCATACTTGACGTTCTTTAGAATCTCCTTCTGCAACGTCTCGCGCTTTGTGTTGGGAATGACTTTCGCGCGAACCTGCCGACTCTCACGGTCGAACATGCCAACTACGATGGCCTTGTTGTCGTAGCGTGTAGTCCGTTCGTAACTGTCGTCTATTGGGCCGGGGTTCTGAGCGCGCAGCTTCGCCAGCCGATTGTGGTGCATGTTCTCTACACTGCCCCCGATAAACGCTTCGTCTACCTCCACAGCCTTGGGGCCATGTTCCCAATCGTCCTTGTTGGCATGGGCCTCGCCAGGTCCTGCATTTCCCATCGGGCCGGGAGTCCCGAGTTTGCCGTCGAACCCGTAGTCCGTATCTCGCATGGCCCAGCGGATGCGATGGAGCATGAACCAAGTGGATTTCTGCGTGACTCCGAGAGTGCGCTTGATCTCGTGGCTCGATACTCCGTTCTTGCAGTTGGCAATCATCCACATAGCCATGAGCCACTTGTCCAGGCTGATAGGCGAGTCCTCCATGATGGTGCCGACCTTCACGGAAAACTGGCATTTCTTGTGCCGGATTTTGCACTGCCAGACGCGGCGTTTGGGCATGTAAGACACGTCGGCACTGCCACAGGTCGGGCACTTCACGACGCCATCCGGCCAGCGCTTCGCCACCATGTAGGCGATGCAGTTGTCGAGGTCGGAGAAGTGGACGACGGCCTGTTGCAGTGTCTTAGGTTCTAGCGGTGTACTCATGGTAGTTTCCCTATCTCAGCTGCGCGGTAGTCCAGATGGCGGGTGTACGTTTCTTTTCGGTTATTCGAGTGCAGAGCGCATTCATGAAGTGTTCGACATGATCCATCGCCCGCTTAGCCTCCTTCTCCTTGTACCGCCTCCTAGAGTGCATGACTGGATTACGCCACGCATCTTTGATTGCCCGAAGTTCCTCAACAGCAGCGTTGTAGAACTCTTGTGCCTGACTGCGCACCTCGCCCTTGGACCGAGGCCAATTGCCGATCTTTGCAGTTTCCTTCTCCAGCCCCTTAATCACTTCCTCCCATGTGGCGAGGTCGGCGGGGAATGCATCTCCGGCTTTCGTGGTAAGGACGATGCGCCGATCCTTAGCTAAAGCTCGCATGGCGAACTCTGTGGCGCACATCAGGTGATAGACACATGACGTGTAAAGCTCAAACGCAAAGGCGTTTCCAGCCTCTTCTACATCCTGTCTGGCCGAGGGGAAGGCTTCGTATACGGCCTCGCCAAATACTTGGGCGTTAGCTACAAGCTGGTCGCTAGGACCGGGGATGTAGACGAATTTCTGCGCCTCCAGTTGGTGCATGATGCCATCTCGGATGCGCTTCATGTCCCGCGCTAACAGGTCGGTGCGTACTCCTGCGACATTCCAGTCGTGATTTATCACCGCATCAACGTCTGTGCATACCGACCACACATCCTGATAGAACGGGCCGCTGGTGATCCCAATAGACTTTAAGAGGGCCACCGCGTCACGGAGCGGCAAGACTGAGAGGATCGCCGTGGTTTTAGTGATACCCTCCTCGGGCACAGGAAGGGAGGCGAGCAATTCAGATTGGTCGGAGAGGGCGGAACATATCCGGTACAGGTCGTGGCACTTGTGAACGATCATGTCAGGGAAACTCAATAGTTGGAATCCGCTTAGTTTATCGCCCGACGTGCTATCTTGCTCCTGCCACTCACTTTGCTCGCTCATTCAGCACCCCCTGATGAGTGAAGTATGTTTTTGCCCACCCTCTAACTTGAACCAACCAAACCACTTCCCCCCAAAATCACCCCGCCCGGGGGGGAGGGGGTGCCAAGGAGAACTACACCCTCCGGAACCGCAGCGCCTGGTACGGCCGTCCCGCCAGCTTCAGCCTCGTCCTTCCCTCGAACGTCCCCGGCAGCGCCACCACTTTCATCTCCCACGGATCGATCAGCTCCGCCGTAAACTTCCCATCCGGCAGCGGAAAGTCGTAGTAGATCGGCTGGTGATAGTCCATGAAGTACAGCACCGCAGTCGGCCTCCCACTCGGGTCCGTAGCCGAAGCGTTCAGGTAGTACGCAGCCGCCTGCGCGCCCAGCCCGACCCGCGCTCCGCTCGCAGCCGTCTCTTCCACCAGCTTGCGCAGAAACGCAATCCGCGCCGGACTGGTGCCATGCAGCTTTCCGCCATGCGCCCACCACAGCGTTGGCGTCGCATTGTCGTCGTAGGTCGCCAGCGTCGGATCCAGGATCGTCTCGCCGTGGGTCACATAGCAGCCCGCCACCACGCCCAGCCAGAACCGCCGCAGCATCTCCTCGCCCGCCAGGTTTCCCCAGCGGCTGTTCAGGTTGCCCTCGTACTGCACCTCGTCGAAGCAGATCGGCTTCTGCCACGCCGCCAGCCACTCCGCCGCCCGATCGAACGCATATGTCTGCAGGCTCGCATGCGTCACCCACGGATGCCCGTAGTCGTACATCGTGTGCGAGTAGTGCACCGACCGCAGATGCCCCGCCGCATCGTGCTGTTCGATGATGTGGAAGAAGCGGTCAAAGTCCGCCGCCGACTTCGCATGCATCAGGTCCCACTCATTCGCCAGCGACCACCAGATATTCCGGTACGCCGACATCCGCGCCAGCACATACTTCAGATAGCGATCGTCCGCCTCTGCTCCCATCGTCGCGTAGCCCCAGCGGTCGTACGGGTGGAACAGGATCAGGTCTGCCTCAATTCCCATCGCCCGCAAGTCCGCAATCCGCTGCTCCACATGCGCAAAGTAGGCCGGATTCAGCCGCGTAAAGTCACTCACGCCCGCCGCGTTCCGCTCAAACGGATACAGTGCCGGCTCGTTGTGGTTGTACTGGTAGCTCTTCGGAAACACGCACATCCGAATCTTGTTGAACGGCGCGCTCCGCAGCGACTCCAGCGTCTGCCGCTGCAGCTCGTCCGACTGGTGCATCCACGCGTAGCACGTCGTCCCGAAGGAAAAGAACGGAGTCCCATCGGCGTACGCAAAGTGCTGCGTATTCCGCACCCGCACCGGCCCATGCGCGTCCGCCTTCGCCGCAACGCAGTTGAACGAACCCGTCTTGCCCGCCAGCTCCGCGCGGTTGCTGTCCGTCGTGTACGTCCACTCGCCCACCGCGTCCGGCATAAAGCGCACCACGTACGCGCCCCCGCCGTTGTAGAAGCCGTCCACTTTCACCGCACGATTGCCCAGCGAAAAGCTCGCTGTCAGCCACACATCGACAAACGGGTTCCCCGCCGCCGTCCCGGCCAGCGTCAGCTCAAACACCTCCCACTGCGCCACCGGCTGGGCTGCCGTCGCATGCCCCGTTCCCGCGGCCTGCTTCGCCCCCACCGCACCCGTCTGCGCCGCGCCACCCTTCACCAGCGCCGCCAGCGATCCCGCCGACCCCAGCTTCATCATCTCCCTGCGATTCATCCGAGCCATGCTCAACCCCTCCAAAATCAGCCGGACTGAGCTTACACTTTCTCATGCCCTCCTTGGGAGTCCCGACGAGGCCGGCCGCACATCCATGCCCTCCTATTCTCGAAACACACTTCAGCGCTGGCTTCTGTTTATCGTCTGCTTCAGCGCTCTTTCCACGCTGCGCCTCACCGCGCAAACATACTCCCAGTTCACCAACGGTGACGTCACCGAACACGTCCCCTGGCGCGACACCACCGGCAACCTGATCAACGCACACGACGGCGGCATCATCTTCGCTAACGGGAAATACCACTGGTATGGAATGGCCCTCCGGCCGCTCCCCGTCAGCAACGGTCCCGACGGAGGCCAGAAGACCACCGTGGGCGTTGTCATGTACAGCTCCACCGACCTCTACAACTGGACCTACGAGGGCGTCATCCTCGCCTGTTCGCCGGATCCCAAGAACCCACTCTACGGCCCCATGCGCTTCGAGCGGCCCAAGATCGTCTACAACGCCGCCACCAGGCAATATGTCATGTGGTTCCACTACGTCGGCTATCCCGGCGATCACGGAACCAAAATCGGCACGGGCGATGCGGGAGTGGCCGTCAGCAGCAAAGTCAACGGCCCCTACGCCTTCCGCGGCTACTCCCGGCCCATCGACGCCAACGGAGTGGTCCGCGACTTCACCCTCTTCCAGGACGACGACGGCTCGGCCTACTTCATCTACGACCGCGACGTCCCCCAGCCCCTTCCCGGAGCCGGCCGCGTCCTCCACATCGCCAAGCTCACCGCCGATTACCTCGGCTTCTCCTCAACCTGGTACGAGATCGCCAACGCCAGCCGCCGCGAAGCCCCGGTCATCTTCAAACGCAACGGCTTCTATTTCCTCATCACCTCCGCCGAGACGGGATGGAAGAACAACGCCGCCAACTACTATCGCTCCACCAGCATCATGGGCCCGTACACCGAACTGGGAAACCCCTGCATCGGTCCCGACCCCGAACTCACCTTCGACGCGCAGGGCACCTACGCCTTTCCCATCCACGGCAAGCCGAACGAAATCATCTTCCTGGCCGAACGCCACATCACCACCCGCATGACCGACAGCTCCTACATCTTCCTGCCCATCCAATTCCCAACCCCCTCCACCCTCGAACTCCAATACCAACCCACCTGGCGCCTGACCCATTGGCCACAGTAATCTGGGCGGCCCACTCGCAAAATCATTTTAGGTGCCCATTCTCGCGGGTTGGCATGAGTGGGGTCGTATGCAATACCCGCACACGCGCGGCCCCAATGGTGGTATCCTAGAACTGGGATAACCAATGGCACGAGAGCAACTCGCCGTAGATGAAAAGCCCCTGATCTGGATCGGTTCTTCAAGGAAAGACTTGATGACATTTCCAACGGAAGTTCGCACCCATCTCGGCGCTGCACTCGGAGTGGCACAATTCGGCGGCAAGCACCCCGATGCAAAACCGTGGAAGGGTGAAGGCCCGGGCGTGATGGAGATCGTCGAAGACCATCGCAGCGACACCTTTCGGGCCGTCTACACGGTGCGATTTGCGGCTGCGGTCTACGTGCTGCACACGTTCCAGAAGAAGTCCAAGAGCGGAATCAAAACACCAAGGTCAGACCAACAACTGATCGCAAGCCGCTTGAAAGACGCCGAGCGAGACTATCGGGAAAGATTCGGAGGGAGACATGCCTAAAACTAAGAAAGCTGTGACAGCGGAAGTAAGCTCGGGCAACGTCTTTGCCGACCTCGGCCTGCCCAACGCCGAAGAACTCAACACCAAACTCCGCCTCTGCTTCGTCATCAATAAAATCCTGGCCGACCGCAAACTCACCCAGGCCGAGGCCGCACGCATCCTCGGCGTCAACCAACCCAAGGTCTCCGCGCTCAAGAGCTATAAACTCGAAGGCTTCTCCGTCGAGCGCCTGATGCACTTCGCCACCGCCCTCGAACACGACGTCGTCATCGAAATTCGTCCCCGGCGCAAAACCGCCGGCGCTGCGCGAGTCTTGGTCGTCGGCGCCGCCTAAGCCGTCTAACTCCTCGAACCTCGAACCTCGAACCTCGAACCTCGAACCTCGAACCTCGAACCTCGAACCTGGCCTCACCTCTCCTCCAGCCTCCGATACGTCTTCCGAAACACCCGATTGAAAATCTCGTGCGCCAGATCCACCGACTCCTCAATCGCCTCGCCGGTTGGCCTCACCCGCACGTTCACCTGTTTCTCCCGAGCCAGCCGCAGCCCCGCAATCACACACGCCCCCAGGTAGATCAGCGTGCGATTGGGCCGGGGCAAAGCCGCATCAGGATCGAACATCCCTCCACCATAGGCGAACAAAAAACAAAAGTCATCCACAGGCACAAAGAACCCCACCCATGAAGCTTCTGCATGGATGGGGCCTCTTGAAGCGGACCGCTCCCGCGATCTACCGGTGACCGCCGCCGCCGCGACCGCCGCCGCCTCCACGCTGAGCTCCGGCGCTGTGTTCGTTGGCGGCGCTGTGCCCGGCTTGGCCGACATGGCCTTGCCCATCGCGGGCCTCATTCCCCTGGAAGTGGTTGAACGCCCGGTCGCCGCGCGCCGGTGTCGGCCCACGGTAGCCGTTCCGCGGGTCGTAGCGGTTATCCACGTGCCCATAGAACCCGCGCCCGCCATGGAACCACGGTCCCGCTCCGATGAACAGCCCACCCACAAACCAGTCCGGCCCATAGTAGCCGTAAGGAGAACAGTCGTACGGCGCATAGTCGTAGTACCCATACGGGCACGCCGGAGCAACGCCGATGCCGACCACAATTTGGGCCGTAGATACGGACTGACCCGCCAATAAACCAACACTCAACGCACACGCTGACAATACTTTCCAATAGGACATTCGGTTACCTCGACTCTCCCCTCAACTATCAAGGGACAGCCGGGTAATAGCTGAGCGCTTTTGCTCAGCCTGCTGAAGATATCTCCGCAACCCCACCCGAGAACTCACCGAAATCTCGCCTCCCTGAGACGTTGTCAAGCTTTTTTCTGTACAAATTCACAACCCCACAAACCAAACCTCTTCCACTCCAGATCCACACCAGCCAAACGTTGGGAAGACTTTGACAAGAAAGGTACGGGTGAATAGGGACTCCGCTCAGCGCGTGTGCAGGGCCGTTTCAATGCTGGAATTCACCTCGGCCTGGGCGAACTCGGCAGCCACCCGGATGCCGTTCATCACCGCCTTCTCGTTCGAGGAGCCGTGCCCGACGATGCACACGCCCCGCACTCCCAGCAGCGGCGCCCCGCCGTACTCGGAGTAGTCCAGCCGCTTCTTGAAGTCGTTGAACGCCCGCCGCGACAGCAGCGCACCCACCTGCGACGTTACGGTCGACTTCAGCGCCTCCCGCAGCAGCGTGCTAACCAGCTTGGCGACGCCCTCGGAAGTCTTCAGGGCAATGTTCCCGACGAAGCCGTCGCAGACTGCAACATCGGCGCGGCCGTTGAACAGGTCGCGGCCTTCGATGTTGCCGATAAAGTCGATGGCCGAGAGCGCCCGCAGCAGCGGGATCGTGTCGCGCGTGAGTTGGTTGCCCTTGGAATCCTCCTCGCCGATGGAGAGCAGCCCAACCCGCGGATGGCCGATCCGCAGCACATTGCGCGCGTACATGTTGCCCATCACCGCGAACTGGACCAGGTTGTCGGGATCGCAATCCACGTTGGCGCCGACATCGAGCAGCAACGACGGGCTGCCGGTAACGGTGGGAACAATCGTGGCGAGGGCGGGTCGATGAACGCCCGCCAACATGCCGAGGACCATTTTGGCCGTGGCCATTGCCGCGCCGGTGTTTCCAGCGGTAAAGAAGCCTCGCGCGGAGCCTTCGCGGACCATTCGCAATCCGACGCGCATCGAAGAATCGCGCTTGGCGCGGACTGCCTGGGCGGCCTTGTCGTCCATGCTGATCCACTCCGACGCGGGAACGATGTGGATCGCCGGTGCGGAACTTCCCGGCCAGCGCGGCGCGCGCAGCGCCCGCATCAACGCCGGCCTGAGAATCTCCTCCGGCCCGACCAGGTGGACGCGCACATCGAAGTAGCGGCACGCAAGAATGGCCCCGCGAACCTCAGGCTCGGGGGCTCGGTCGGAACCCATCCCATCGACAACGATGTCAATCGGCATCAGGAAGATAGTACGCGATGCCCGGCTAGCTTGCTTCCTTTACCGCGAGCACTTCGCGGCCCTTGTACTGTCCGCATTTCTCGCAGACGCGGTGGGGCAGCTTGCGCTCGTGGCAGTTGGGGCACTCGGAGGTGCTGGTCGGGGTCAGGAAGTCGTGGCTGCGCCGCTTGGCGGTGCGCTGCTTGGAGTGGCGGCGTTTCGGATTCGGCATTGCGGTTCCCTTTCAGTGGGCCGGGCAGCGGCGTGCGTGGCTGCGGGTGAAGGCCCGATGCTACAAAATCGTGTGCTACTTGGATTCGATCGTGCTGGCCAAACCCGCGAGCGCGTTCCACCGCGGATCCGAAGTGGTGTCGCATTTGCAGGTTGCGAGGTTCAGGTTCTGGCCACAGCGCGGGCAAAGTCCCTTGCAGTCTTCCTTGCAGAGCGTGCGGCCGGGCAGGGAGAGCAGCACCTGTTCGCGCACGACATCTTCAAGCGATAGACCGCTTTCTTCATAATAGCCGATTTCGGTCTCATCCGGGGTAATGGATCGCTCTCCCGGATCGGCGTCGGCGGCTTGCGGACGGAAGATCAGGTCGAAGTCGCCGCTGAGCGGCGTGGGTACGGGTTCGACGCAGCGGGCGCAGAGCAGCTCGAAATCGCCGTGGTAGGCCGCGCGCAGGCGAATGTCGGCGACCTGCTCGCGGTGGCCACGGTGCTCGACGATGAGATCGGCGCGGCCGGTGACTGGCAGCGGACCAACCTGGGAGATGTCGGGGGCATAGTCGAGCGCGCCGGCAGGGATGGCTTCGTCAAACAGTAGAGGTTCTTTTTCGAGTTGAAGGGGAGTGATGAGCACGTTGTTAACGCTAAGGCGATGCGGGTTGCAGGTCAATGGGGCAGATTGGGCATGTCACTTGCAAGATTCGCCCTTCCGGATGCCTGCGTCCGAGGTTGGGTGACGAAGCTCACAGCATGGCAAGCAGCAGCGAGAGCAGGATAACGCGGTAGGCCCACTGACAATGGGTCACCTGGCGGAACTGGAGGCAACTATGGCGTCTCGTACTACGTATTTAGCGAGATTGTTGGGCCTATTCGCGATCGTGGTCGCGCTCGCGATGATTACTTACAAGCAGCAGACGGTTGAGAATATTACCGCCATGATGAGCAACCCCGTCGCCGTGTTCGCCGTTGGACTGATTGCGGTTGCGGCGGGTCTGGCGATGATTCTCGCCCACAACGTGTGGTCGGGTGGCGCACTGCCGGTGGTGGTTACGCTGGTTGGCTGGCTGAGCCTGATCAAAGGCCTGGCGTGCCTGTTCCTGCCGCAGCAGGCGCTGGCAGGACTGTTCGCCGGGCAAAGCTACGGCCGGTTCTTCTATGTTTCGCCGGTGATCTCGTTGCTGCTGGGCCTCTACCTTGTGTATGCCAGCAGCTTCAGGCGCGCAGTTGGGGAGCAGGCAAAGTAGCGGTCCACTTCCCGGGACAGTCACTCCAAATAGAGACGGATGGCGGCGATACCGGCGGCGCCGGCGGCAAGGCAGCTGCCGGTGTTATCCGGGGTGATTCCGCCGAGCGCGAGCACAGGGACGGGAACGGCCGCCACACAGGCCAGGCGGAGGAGATTGAGGCCACTGCCCTCGGAGATCAGGGCCTCTGCGGGATGCGGAGCGTTTGGTCCGAAGACTACTTTTTCAAATACCGGGCCGAAAAGAATAAGCGTTGGTTCGGACCTTCGTGCGGCGGCGACCTCGCCCAGGGTGTGGCAGGAGACGCTGATCACAGGCGAGGGCAGACCCGCGGCGGCGTAAAGCCGGCGGACGTCCGCGGGCGTGAGGCTGCCTTCAGCGGAAGTGAGGTGGACGCCGGCGGCGTTGGCCGCGATGGCGATGTCGGTGCGCGAACTGATGAGCAGCTTCGGGGCAGGTGCGCGGACGCGCAGGGCTGCGAGTAGCTTGCGTGCAAGCACGGTGAGGGCGGCGGCCTCGAGGTCCTTCTCCCGTAGTTGGATGTAGTCGACGCCCGCTGCGGCAAGTCGCGCGGCCTGCTCGAGCAGGGCAGCTTCGCGTGCGGCTTCGTCTCCGGGGAAGCGGGCGCGGTCGGTTATGGCGTAGCGGAGCATGGGTTCAAGTGTAGGACGCGCCAAGGTGTGGCGAAGTTTGCACAACCCACGTCACGTCCGGCAATTCGACTGTGACATGGGGTTGCGTCGGCTATGGTACTTTCAAGGCAGTAGCGACCCCCTCCGCAGCAGAGCATTTAGCCACAGAAAGAAGACTGATACGGCATGGATAGTGCATACGATCTGATCGTCCTCGGGTCTGGGCCGGCGGGACAGCGGGCCGCGATCTACGGGTCGAAGCTGGGCAAGAAGATCGCGGTAGTGGAGTCGCGCGAGGTGGTGGGCGGCGCGTGCATCAACACTGGAACCATCCCGTCCAAGACCATGCGCGAGGCGGTGCTGCATCTCTCCGGGTACAACTACAAGTCCATCTACGGGATGAACTACCGGGTGAAGGAGAAGATCACCATGTCCGACCTGGCGTTCCGGGTCCAGCATGTGATCAAGACCGAGATTGACGTGACCGAGGCGCAGCTCTCGCGCAACAACATCGAGATGCTGGTGGGGATCGGCAGCTTCATGGACGAGAACCACATACGGGTGACCAATTCGCACGGGACAAATGTCTACCAGGCCGCGAACGTACTGATCTCCACCGGGACCAAGCCCGCTGCTTCGGATAAGGTGCCGATCAACGGGCGCAGCATCATCAACTCCGACCAGGTGCTGGAGCTGCCTAACCTGCCGAAGACGCTGATTGTGGTGGGCGGCGGCGTGATTGGTGTGGAGTATACGTGCATGTTTTCCGCGCTGGGCGTGCGCGTGGTGCTGATTGAGCGGCGGCCCAGGCTGCTGGAGTTTGCCGATCAGGAGATCGTCGAGGCGCTGAGCTACCACCTGCGCGATTCGCGCGTGACCATGCGTCTGAATGAGGAAGTGGAGTCGGTGGAAGAGATGCCGGACGGGACCGTGGTGGCGAACCTGGAGAGCAAGAAGAAGGTCCAGGGCGACGCGCTGCTTTACGCGGTCGGGCGGCAAGGCAACGTGGATGAGCTGAACCTGGCGGCGATCGGTCTGGACGCGGACAAGCGCGGTCGAATTCCGGTGGACAAGGACTTCCGCACCAAGGTGCCGAATGTGTTCGCGGCAGGCGACGTGATCGGCTTCCCATCGCTGGCGTCGGTTTCGATGGAACAAGGGCGCATTGCTTCGGCGCGGGCGTTCGGCGACGAAACGATTTTGTCCAACCCGAGCTACTATCCGTATGGGATTTACACCATTCCGGAGATCAGCTTCATCGGCAAGACCGAGGAGCAGCTTACCGAAGAAGACGTGCCCTACGAGGTGGGAGTGGCTTACTATCGCGAGATCGCCCGCGGGCAGATCCGCGGCGATACAACCGGACGGCTGAAGCTGATCTTCCACCGCATGACGCACGCGATCCTTGGCGTGCATATTATCGGTGAGGGCGCCAGCGAGTTGCTGCACATCGGCCAGGCGGTGATGGTGCTGGGCGGAAAGCTCGAATACTTCGTGGATACGGTCTTCAACTATCCAACCCTGGCGGAATGCTATAAAGTGGCGGCGTTCAACGGATTGAACCGCGTGAGCAAGTTCGAATAATGGTGTAGCGATGGCAAAGATCGTCGGTGTTACGTTGTCGGAGCGCGTGGTGGCGGGGCTGGTGGTGGACCATAAGGTGTCCGGCGGACTGCGCTCCTTCCCCGAAGCGCACGACGACGAGTACGCGCTGGTGGAGATGCCGGCTGAAGGCATTGTCGAGACCTTGTGCCAGCAAGTGCTGGCGGCCGCCGGCAAAGATCGTGCGCTTGCGGCGGTGGGCGTGGGTGTGCCGGGGCTGGTGCGCCACGGTGTGGTGGAAGAGGCGCCCAACCTGCCGCAGTTGAAAGGCGCGCGCATGGTAGAGATGCTCGCCGCGCAGCTTCGCGAGCAGGGGATCGAGGCGCCGGTGAGCATCATTAATGACGCCGATGGCTTCGCCGCAGGCATCGCGGCATCGATTGGCAAGCTCGATAGCGTGATCCGGGTGTGGACGCTGGGTGTGGGCATCGGCTACGGGCGCTATCCCCTGACCGAGGGCGTGTGGGAGGGCGGCCATACCGTAGTCACGCTGGACGACAAGGAGAACTACTGCGGATGCGGTGGGCGCGGCCATCTGGAGGGCATCATGGGTCACCGTGCCATGCGTCTGCGCTTTCTGGACATGGAGCCCGAAGAGGTATTCGCGGAGGCAAAGCTCGGTGACATCCGCTGCATCGAGTTCAAGCGGCTCTGGCACAAAGCGCTGGCGGCCGCCACGGCAACGTCGATTCATCTGCGCGGGCCGGGCAGGTTTTTCCTGGCGGGCTTCAACGTGCGCTTTGTAGATATGCCAATGCTAAAGGACTACCTGCAGCAGATGGTGAAGATGAGCCCACTGCAGAGCTACTCCATCGAAATCGTCAAGGACGACCAGGAGACCCGGGTGATTGGCGCGGCGGTGAGCGCGGAGAAGATGGCAAGGTAGGAGTCACTTCTGGCAGTGGGGACAGAAGTGGGTTCCGCGGCCGGCGAGAGTGATCTTCTTGATGGGTGTGCCGCAGACGAGGCAGGGCTCCCCGCCGCGACCGTACACTTTGTGCTCGATCTGGAAGTATCCGCGCATCCCTTCCGCATCCACGTAGTCGGACACCGACGAGCCGCCCAACTTGATCGCCCTCCGCAGTACGTCCCTCAGCGCCGACCTTAACTTCGCTAGCTCTTCTCGGGTGAGGCGTCCAGCATTGCGGCGGGGACGGATTCCGGCTCGGAAAAGCGACTCGTCCGCATAGATGTTGCCCACGCCGTGCAGGAGCGACTGATTCAGCAGCGCGGCTTTGATGGGAGTCCTGCGCCTGCGGAAGAGCGTAATGAAGTCTTCGAGCGGGATGGTGAGAGGCTCGCGCCCGGGGCCGGCGTAGGAAGTTGCAGGTTGCAGGTTGTCAGTTGCAGGCTGATGGTGGATAGAGAGGCGGCCGAAGCGCCGGGGATCCACGAAGCGCACCTCGCGGCCGTCGGCGAGGGTCAGGATGGCATGCGTGTGCGGCGGCAGCGGGGCCTCCGGCACGGAGACGAGCAGGCGGCCGGTCATGCCGAGGTGGATGAGGAATTCGACCGGGTCTTTCTGCTTCTTCGAGCCGGTGCGTGCCGCGGTCATCACGATCGTCTTGCCTACGCGGCGGACGCTGTCGATGGTGGCGCCGGTCAGGGCGTCGACTATCTCGGCTTCAGGAGATTTGAAGGTCTGCGGCTTGCCGCTGGTCCAGACACCCGTGATGCGCTGGCCATGCACGCGCGCATGGACGCCGTTGGCGATGGTTTCGACTTCAGGAAGTTCGGGCATGTGAAGAGGAGTTCCTGGAAAGCGGGTTGCAGTTGGTTGGGCGTTCTCTGTATCGTTTGCTGTCTATGAAGATAATTGCGCGGCTGACAGTTGTGTTGGCGGGGATGATTGTCGTTGGGACGGGGTTTGCGCAGGGCGGCCAGAAGCCGTTGCTGCTGGTGGCGAACCAGGGCGACCATACGCTGAGCCTGATCGATCCCGCCGCCGGCAAGCAGATCGCCGCGGTACCGGTGGGAGGCGTCACTGGGCATGAGGTGGCGGTATCCGCGGATGGGAAGTTGGCCTTCGTGCCGATCTACGGCGACTCCGGCGTGGGCCGGCCGGGAACGGATGGCAGCAGCATGTCGGTCATCGACCTCGCCGCGCGCAAAGTGGTGGCGACCGTCGATTTTGGCCATGGCGTGCGCCCCCACATGCCGCTGGTCGAGCCGGTAAGCGGCATGCTCTACGTGACCACCGAGTTGGACAAAGCGGTCACCGTCATCGATCCGAAGACACTGAAGATTGTAGGGCAGATTCCCACTGGCCAGGAGCAGTCGCACATGCTCGTAGTCACGCACGACGGCAAACGCGGCTACACCGCAAATGTTGGCCCGGGTACCGTCTCGGTTTTGGATATGGCAGCGCGCAAGACAATCGCGGTTATCCCGATCTCCGGTATGACCCAACGCATCTCCATCTCCCGTGACGACAAGATGGTCTTCACCGCCGATCAGACCAAACCTCAGATGGCGGTGATCGATACCGTAACGAACCAGGTGAAGACCTGGATTCCACTGCCGGCGGTTGGGTACGGATCGACGCCGACCCCGGACGGCCGCTGGCTGCTGGTCCAGATGGGACCGGTGAAGCAGGTCGCGGTGATCGACCTCGCGACCATGAAGGTTGCCCGGACGATCGACGTGCCGGCGGGCTCGGGCGAGATTCTGGTGCGTCCGGATGGAAAGGCTGCTTATGTTTCGTGCCCGATTGATGGCAAGGTTGCGGAGATCGATCTGGCGTCCTGGAAGGTCAGCCGGATCATCGACGCAGGCACCAAGGCGGACGGGCTGGCCTGGGTGAAATAGGCGGCGGCAGCAGGCAGCGTGTGGTTACGCGCTGGGCCGCCAGGACTTCAGGGATGCCTCAACTTCGTCCCGCATGCTGAAACGGTCTCGACCCCGAGGACCGGAGGCAGTCCCCCTGGATTCGGCGGGTTCGATGTGCAGCAGCGACTTGGCGTCGGCATAGCAGCAGCCGCTTCCGTCGCCGGCAACCTCTGAGCCCTCGCCCGATTCGACCTTGTCATAGATCAGGTGTTTGGAGCCGTCGATGTCCTTGGTCGCGCACAAAAGCACGGCCACCACCTCGCGGCCATCGTCGAAGTACATTCGTACTCGTTCGCCCTGGAGCTTACGAACTTCCTTGAACGTCGCCGCCATCTCTCGGTCCTCCGGTTGCCGTACGGGAGCAGTATAGAATCAACTATGGGCGCCCGGGCAAGTCAGCCTGCGTGCGGACCTACTTTTCCGGAGCACATCCGTTTGATGCAAAGAAAATCAGCAGTGATCCTCGGTGCGCAGTGGGGCGATGAGGGCAAGGGCAAGATCGTCGACGTGCTGAGCGAGAAGTTCTCCGTGGTGGCGCGCTATGCCGGCGGCCACAACGCCGGGCACACGGTGATTATTGCCGGTAAGAAGTTCATTCTGCAGTTGATACCCTGCGGCGTGCTGCGGCCGGAGTGCAAGGGCGTCATCGGTAATGGCGTGGTGCTGGATCCCATGGCCTTCCTGAGCGAGGTAAGGAAGCTGAAGGATGCCGGGCTGAAGGTGGATGGCCAACTCTTCGTCTCCAACCGCGCGCAGGTGATTTTGCCCTACCACCGGATGATCGAACTGGCGGCCGAGAATGCGCCGGGGCGGACCAAGATCGGGACCACCAGCCGCGGCATCGGGCCGGCCTATGAGGACAAGATGCACCGCAGCGGGCTGCGCGTGGTTGACCTACTGAACCCGGCGCTGCTGCGAACGCACATCAACAACGCGTGCTACGAGAAGAACACCATTGCGCAGGCCCTGTTCGGGACAGAGCCGCTGGATCCGAAGGCGATCTACGAGGAGTATGCGCGGGCGGCGGAGCAGGTTGCGCCTTTTGTGACCGACACGGCGGTGCTGCTGAACGAGGCGATTCGCGCGGGTGAAAAGGTAATGTTCGAGGGCGCGCAGGGAGCGCTGCTGGACATCGACCACGGAACCTACCCTTTTGTGACGTCATCGTCATCGACGGCGGGCGGAGCGGTTACGGGAACCGGCGTCGGGCCGACCTCGATCGGCACCGTCATCGGCGTAACCAAGGCCTACGTAACGCGCGTCGGCGAGGGCCCGTTTCCTACCGAAATCCAGGACAACTCGGCCTCGCTGCTGCGCGCGCGCGGACAGGAGTACGGCGCGGTGACAGGCCGGCCAAGGCGCTGCGGATGGCTCGACCTGCCGCTGCTGCGCTACTCCAACATGATCAACGGGACGGAGTGGCTGGTGGTTACGAAGATGGACGTGATGGACGAATGCGCGGACATTCCCGTCTGCACCGGCTACCGGATTAATGGCAAGCTAACTGACACCATTCCGGCGGACATGCGCGGCTTCGAGTCCATCCATCCCGTGTACACGACGCTGAAGGGCTGGAACGTCACGACCGAAGGCATTACCGAGTTCGACAAGCTGCCCAAGCTGGCGCAGGAGTACCTGCGCTTCCTGGAGCGCGAGTCGGGCGCCAGGATCGGCATGGTCTCGACCGGCCCCGACCGCGACCAGACCATGATGCTGCCGGAGTTCGAAGCGGCGTTGCGGGCGTGAAACTGAACCGGCGGGCGGCTGGTTCCAACGGGCGGTAGAGTAGGCACATCCCAATTCTGAAAGGCATCCCCCATGGTCAGTTTTACGGTTCGCTTGACGTTCGAAGAAGGCACTCGTGAGGCCATCGCCGAGAGCTTGCGCCAGCTAACCCAGGCCTCGCGGCAGGAGCCCGGCAGCATCAACTACATAGCGCACTTTGTCGAGGGCGAACCTGCGACCGTGCTTCTCTACGAGCAGTACGTGGACGAGGCGGCGCTCGAACACCACCGCAATAGCCCCCACTTCCAGAGATACGCCGCCGGCGGGCTGTACAAGCTCAAGCACACGCGGCTGATGGAACATCTGCACGCCATCGCTTGAGAGCGGGCTGCAGCGTGCCGCCGGCTAGCTGCGGGTCGCGGCCCTGACCAAGGCGGCTTCGGAATCCAGCCATATTCCGGGAGAAAATCACTTCGCTCGACTTTGTTTTGACTCCTTACGTCAAACCGGACTAGTATCCGGTACGGCGTATGGAACAGCACGTTCTCAAGCATCGTTTGGTTCGGTCCGGCATCGGTTCGGTGGCGCTGGTTCTTATTGCCGCGGCCTTTACGTTGCTTGCACTTGCAGATGCGCCTCATCCGAAGCTGCATGACCAGTACAAGCATCAGGTGGAAAAGCTGGAAGAAGTTTGGCGTACCGCTCAACTGAACGGGGACGTCGATGCGATGGACAAGCTGCTTTCGGACGACTACGTCGGCATCACCATGACCGGCCAGCTAGTCACCAAGACGCAGCAGTTAGACCGGATGCGCAGCCGAAACATAGTTCTGACCAAGATTGAGCTTTCCGACGTCAAGGTGAAGATTAACGGGACAACGGCTGTTGTCACCTCGCTGGCGGACGTTGACGGCACTAACGATGGCGAGCCGATGCATGGCACGTATCGGTATATGCGGATTTATTCGCGGCTGCCGTCAGGTGTGTGGAAGATCACAAACTTTGAGGCAACGCGCGTAGAACCACCCCAGGCGCAACGCGATCGCCGCCGTCAGCCTGAAGATCAAAAGCCGCCGGCGTAGAGGCCCCGTCGCACGCGATGCCTTGACGATCTGCTCTGAAGGAAAAACCACTTGGCGCGAGATTGCAAACGGCGCAGCCTTGGCCGCCCGTCCGCGGCGCGGACCAATTGCATCTAGGCGGCGTTCGATCCAGGGTTAGGTCCGGACAGATTGAGCGCCAGCAGCCGGCGATCGAGCGAGCGCGTGCCTCCGGTGATGCGCGCGTCTTCGGGCTCCTTGGGCAGAGCGTACAAAACTCGAGGAGCAGGTTGGCGGGTGGGGGAACGGCGCTGGGCTACGGTGGTTACCAGGGCGTCCGGCGGGTTCCGGAGGTCTGGCGAGGAAGTCTGGGGACGGATGAAGTTGCTCGGTATCGTGGCCATAGTCCCTCCGGGGATTCGAAATCGCCTTCAGGTGCGTAACCGAGATTTGATGTGGCCCGTGCCACGAGTGTTGCATAGCCGACGCAAAAAGTAACGAGAATTTCAGAAAAAAAGGATTAAGGTTGCCGGCGGGTCGTGAAGGGACTCATACCCCGGCTGTGCCTTCTGCATCCTGCCAGGCGGCGCGAATCCGGGTCCAGGTGGTGTCCAGAGCTTCGGGCAGGACTCGCGTGTCGGCGGTAACGGTCATGAAATTGGTGTCACCGATCCACCGCGGCAATGCATGCATGTGGAGGTGGCCGGTGATGCCTGCGCCGCCGGCCTCGCCAAGATTGAGGCCAAAGTTCATCCCCGCTGGACGGTAAACGGCTCGCAGCACTCGCTCCACGCGCTGCGCCAGGTCCATCATCTCGCGCGCGTCATCCTGCGGGAGCGCGGCCAGCGAATCGACATGCCGGTATGGCACGATCAGGATGTGGCCGGTGGCGTAGGGGAAGGCGTTGAGACAGAGGAAGCAGAGGCGTCCGCGGACGAGAAGGTGCGCGGCCCTTTCTGCTTCTTCAAGGGCCATCCCATGCGCGGCAGCATCGTCCACCGCGGCAATCATGTTGCAGAAGACGCATTGGCAGTCGCCGCCGTCCAGTCCCGGCCACGAGTTGAGCGCATCCGGCACGCCGGGACGGGAGGATTCTTCGGTGCGGCTGACGTACTCGTAGCGCCAAGGTGTCCAGAGACGTTCCATCCGCCGGAGTATAGATCAATCTGGATGCGCCTGCGCACGAAGGAATCTCCGGGGGTGCCGTTTTCCGGCGGCGATACCGGAGGCTGCGGCTCGGAGCAAGAAACGCGAAGGATCAGGTCATTTCCTTGCGAGAGAATTGACAGTTTTTTTTGCATCCGAAAGCAGCCAGCGGACGGCAACGCAATTGCCCGAAAAGGCGCGTCGATGCTGGTTCGGCGAAGCGTCAAATCCCCAGCACAGATGGATTGACTCACCCCCGGTGAACGTATATGCTTTCTCTATAAGCCACTGCGTGTGGGATCCAACTGCAGCAGCTCCTAGTAAGTTGTTTCATTCCTGCCCTGCCGAAGCTGATTCGGATAACAACCAGCGCGTCTTTTCCCCGGACCGTTGTTTGCCACACTGCCAGCGCCGCACGAATGGAGTGATTCCTGGGTCCCGGAGTAACGCATCAATGACCGTAGAAGTCCACAATCCTGAGCAAACCGAGAGTAAACCCCTGAACACCGAACTGGAAACCCTAGCGCCCGAAGCCATTGCGGAGCCAACCGAACTGTCTCCTGAAACCAACTCAACGCGTCCGACCTCCGACGACGCCGGAAGCACGCTTGACATCGTCTCCGCGTCCAGCGGTGACTCGTCCAGCCCGGGAGCAATCCCCGGGGCTTCGCCGTCGCACTCTGAGCCGGACTACGACGCCGCAGATTTTGCCGCCGCTCTGGCAAACTTTGACCGCGAACAGGCTGCTGAAACGGCCGCCGCCCAGAACCTGACGGCCGAAGAGGTCGTGGTCACAGGAACCGTGGTCAAGATCACCGACAAGCATGTGGTGGTCGACATCGGACTGAAGTCCGAGGGACTGATCCCCATCGAGCAGGTGCTGGATCTGCAGGGCAATTCCAAGTTCAAGAGCGGCGACACGGTCGACGTTGTTGTAGAGCGCGAGGAGGCGGAAGGCGGCTACCTGGTCAGCCACGAGAAGGCGCTCCGGCACAAGATATGGGACAAGTTGGAGAAGGCCGCGAATGACAAGGTTCCGGTGAAGGGCCTGGTGGTCAGCCGAGTCAAAGGGGGTCTGACCGTCGACATTGGCATCAAGGCGTTCCTGCCGGGTTCGCAGATTGAGGTCCGCCCGGTGCGCAACCTCGACGGCTATATCGGCTCCGAGATTGAAGTTCGGGTCATCAAGCTGAACAAGAAGCGCGGCAATGTTGTGATCAGCCGCAAGGAGATCCTCGAAGAGGAGCAGAACGCGAAGAAGACAGTCACACTCGCTACCCTGGAAGAGGGCAGCATCCTGACCGGGACGGTGAAGAATCTGACCGACTATGGCGCGTTCGTCGACCTGGGCGGGCTGGACGGCCTGCTGCACATCACCGACATGAGCTGGGGCCGGCTGACGCACCCCCGCGATCTGGTCAACGTGGGCGACGAGATTCAGGTCAAGGTGCTGAAGTTCGACAAGGAGAAGCAGCGTGTTTCGCTCGGGTTCAAGCAGTTGACGCCCGATCCGTGGCTCGATGCCACCGAGCGCTATCCGATTGGAGCCCAGGTCCGCGGACGGGTGTTGTCCGTCACTGACTATGGCGCGTTCGTCGAGCTGGAGCAGGGAATCGAGGGACTGGTGCACGTGTCGGAGATGACCTGGTCCAAGCGGATGAAGCATCCGTCGAAGCTGGTCAAGCCCGGCGACGAGGTCGACACGATCATTCTCAGCGTCAATCCAAACGACCGCCGCATTTCGCTCGGCATGAAACAATTGCAGGAGAATCCGTGGGAGCAGCTTGAGGAGAAGTACCCAATCGGCGCCATCATCGAAGGCCGGGTGCGCAACCTCACCGACTTCGGAGCTTTTATCGAGATCGAGGACGGCATTGACGGCCTGGTGCACGTCTCCAACCTGAGCTGGACCAAGCGTATCAAGCACCCGTCCGAGGTGCTGAAGAAGGGCGAAAAGGTCCGGGCCATCGTGCTCGGCGTCGAACCCGAGAACCGGCGGCTGTCGCTGGGCGTCAAGCAGCTCCAACCAGACGTCTGGGACACCTTTTTCGCACAGCACCGCGTCGGCGATGTCATCAAAGGCAAGATTCTGCGGACCGCTCAGTTCGGCGCGTTTGTGGAGATTGCCGAAGGCGTGGAGGGACTCTGCCACGTATCCGAAGCGGTCGACCAGAACCATCAGCCGGTCAAGCTGGACGTCGATTCGGAGCATGAGTTCAAGATCGTCAAGATGAACCAGGAAGAGAAGAAGGTCGGACTGAGCATCCGTGCGGTTGGCGAAGAGGCAAGCCGCGCCGAAGTGGAGAGCTACAAGGAGCGCAGCGGCGATAAGGACCACAAGGACCACAAGGACCATAAGGACCACAAGAGCTCTTCCTCATCGAGCAGCAGCACAACGCTGGGCGACCTCATCAACTGGAAGCGCTCCGAGCGCGAGTAACTCCCGGGTTCTTCGTCCGCAGAGAGTCAATGCAAAAGGGCCTTCCCCAGCGGGAAGGCCTTCTTGCGTGCAATGCAGATAACCTGTTCTGGAGCTTAAGAGCGCCGGACTCCGCAGAGCGGGGGATAACCCTGCGGGGCGTTCCTCTGCGAGAGACGCACAGGGTCCGTTGGTTCAGGCCCAACCAGTGCCTTTTGGGGGATTGCTAGACGGCTCTTGAGAACGTCGCGCGCGCTTCCGCCTGCGGCGGGAACGGAGTCACCATCTTCAACGAGGCGCGGCGCATGACTTCGAGTTCGGCTGGGGCAAAGAGCTCGGGGGGCACACCGCCAACGGCCACGAAGCCGGGGCTGTCGCCGAGCGCTTGGGAGATCTGGTTCCAGCGCAGGAAGGGCGACGTTGTGGGCAGAACGATGATGCGCCGCTTCGGCTCCGGCAGGGCAAAGTAGGCCGTCCAAGTGGCCAGAATGACGCAGATAACCACGCCATTGATCACGCTGTAGGTGGTCGCCATTCTGGGGTGGAGAACCATCCAGGCAGATTGGACGAGGTCGTTGGTCGACATCATGCCAAGCCCCAGGCTGACGCCGAAGATGCGGCTGCTGTAAGTGAGGCCCATCGGTTGGATTGCGAAGCAGACGAAGAGCAGGAGGCAGAGGGTGAGGATGCTCTGGGTGCGTTGCAACTGCGAGATGGCGGACGTGAGGAGATCTATGCCCTTCTGGTGAGGGGCAAAGGCATTACCGAGCGCAACCGCGACGGAGATGCCCGCAGCCCATTTGAAGACCAGCATTCCCAGAGTCTGAAGCCCCTTTAGTGGGGCCATGGCAAGGCGGAATATGCTGTAAACGATGATGAGCGCAACGACCGACTCGATCGCCAGACTGATCCAGTAGACGTAGAAATACGGGTAGTACAGAGCGTGTATCCGGAGGGGATGGGCAGCCGCGTAGCGATGAATGCAGGTGAGGACGATGTCAGAGGCGATGCGGACTGCCAGAAAACAGCCGAGCGCCGCGTAGTCCGTCCACTGCTTCTTGGCGATGAGGACACAGAGGGCCGCGACACACAAAGAGATTTCAAGGTAGCCGAGCAGACCGAGAAATGAGATTGACGCCACGCGCAGAACCCCCTGGACAAGTTGAGGATAACTTATCCAGGGGGCGCGTCAACACAAATTTCTACAACTATCGCGTTACCAGGTACCGAGGCCACAGCCGTCGGGGTCGCCCGGAGGGCAGGTGGGGACTGGCATTGCGCTCGTCTTGGCGGTAACGGTCGCCTTGGCAGGGGTTGCGCTGACAAAGGTAGAGGCGACTGCGCCGGTGACGGCGAGGGCGATGACGAGGCTACGAACGATGACTTTCATGGTAGTGACTCCCTTTTTGGTTACTCCGAGTGGGCCCAACTAAACTTTTCTCTGGACACGCCAGATGCAACCACCTTAGGATGTCTAGGCTCACAAGTCCACGAAAATCACTTACATAACCGGATATTATACGACATTGGTTACTAAGGTAACTTTTCCCTTCGAGCACGCCTGATTTTGCTGGAGTTTTGCGATTCCGTAGTCGGGAATCTACCCGGTAACCCCCTCAAAATTGACCTCGGAATCACCCCTGATCCGCAATTTTCTTGCGAAAAACTACACACTTTGGGGGATGCCCAGGGGCGAAAGTGCCGAGATGTGCGTTCCGGACGGGCCCAAGCTGGTCTACAACCTTTGGGGGATGACATCGGTGATGCGCTCGAAGAGGGCGTGTTCCGCCGGAATCACGCCTGGCGCGATTGGGTCGGCTTAGCCGGAGCTTTAGCCCAAATCCGTCATTGCATTGGAGTTACGGATTAGAATCGTCATCCCATTGAAATAGCAGGGGAAGATCGCACGTAAACAAGGGGAGACCCGAAGAGGTGCTGATCGCATAGCTGGAGGCTGCGCCGCACGGTGGTATGGTATGACCTACAGTCGCAAGGGGCACCGGAAGCGGGTTGGATGCGGAGCCTGCGGACGACTTGCTGGGATCGGATTGCCGGCTATTCTTAGCAGATTCCACAACCGCAACTCCAAACTCAACGTCAAACTGCGCGTAGCCCCAGCTTCCTAGGAGATGACTTCCATGGTTGCCTCACAGAAACACATTTTCGACGATCCGGTTCCGGCCTTTGCTCCGCTCTCCCTGCTCGACCCGGAGGAGAGCGCCATCTTCAGGCAGCGACTTTCCCTCGGGAGCGAAGGCATTCTCGCTGCGCCGTTCGGCGATGACGATGAGGAGGAGGAAGACGATCCCGAGGATGAGGAAGACGATCTGGACGCGGAGGAAGAGGAAGACGACGAGGACGAGTATGAAGACGACGACGAGGACGCGGATGAGGACGACGATGACGATGTGATCGTCGAGGACGATGAAGAAGAAGATGAGGACGACGACGACGAAGAGGAAGATGAGTACGACTACGACGAAGAGGAGGACGATTCTCCCGTGGTCCGCAGGATCATGACGAGAGGGGCGTTCTACCTATAGGGAAGATTCGCTAGTAGCCCGCTTCGGTCACGATGTTTTCAAGGGGCTGGCCGGCGATGAAGCGGCGCACCTGCTGCGCGCCGAAGCGGAAGGCCCGGTGGATAAACTCCGGCGTAGACCCGCCAATATGGGGTGTGATGAGGCAGTTGGGCGCGGACCAGAGCGGATGGCCGGCAGGCAGAGGCTCGGGGTCGGTGACGTCGACGGCGGCGCGGATGTGGTGCTGCCGGAGGGCCGCGACGAGGGCGTCGGTGTCGACGACGGGACCGCGGGCGGCGTTGACGAGGAGGGCGCCGCGCTTCATGAGGGCGAGTTCGGGTGGGCCGATGAGGCCGCGGGTCGCGTCGGTGAGCGGAACGATCAGGACCACGATGTCCGCCAGTGGAAGCAGGGTGTGGAGCTCGGAGACCGGTCGGACGGTGGGATGCGCGCGCGCGTTGCGGGCCACGCGGAGGATGGAGACGCCGAACGGTATGAGGCGGGCCTCGATGGCCGCGCCGATGGAGCCAAAGCCGACGATGAGCACGGTTTTGCCGGAGAGGTCTTCGGCGAGCACGGTGTACTGGCCACGGGCGGGGCCAGGCTCGCTGAGGAAGCCGTCGGTGACGGTGGCGAAGCCGCGCCACTGCTGCTGGTTCTGCAGGTCGCAGTAGAGGGGGACGCGCTTCATGGTGGCCATGATGGCGGCCATGACCCATTCGGAGGCGGAGATATCGTGGATGCCGCGGCCGTCGCAGAGGGTGACTGTGGGGGGAAGCCAGGGAAGGATCCAGTCGACGCCGGCCATCAGGGACTGGGCCACTTTGACTCCGCGGAGTTGCTGGAAGGCCAGCGCGGCGTCCTTGCGATAGAAGGGAAGGATCCAGAAGTCGACGTCGACCGCGGATGGAATGGTGCGGGGCAGGCGGACGATTTCGGCTTCGGCGGGGAAGTCCGCGAGCAGTTCGGGTGCTAGGTTTTCGTCGACGCCAACACGGACCATAGGGGAGCAGTGTTGCAGAAGACGGGCGTACGGGGCAATACTGGGGGTGCCAGGGCGGCCGACTCAGGGCCTTGGCGCAGAGCATTGAGGAGATTTGATGAAACGCAGGATTTTGCTGGTGGATGACGAAGTGGCCGTGCTGCTAACCCTAAAAGCGGTGCTGGAGATCAGCGGTTTCGATGTGGATACGGCAGCGTCGGCGCGCGAGGGCAAGAGCAAGCTGAAAACGTATGAGTATCACATGGTAATTACCGACATGCGGATGGAGAATGATGAGGCGGGGATCGAGGTGATCGGGGCGGCGCGCGCGGCGAGTTACCACCCGGCGGTGGCGCTGCTGACCGCGTATCCCGTGGCTGACGAAGACTGGGAGACGATGGGCGCGGACAAGATGCTGGTGAAACCGATGCAGACGCGCCTGCTGTTGCAGCAGATTGAGACGCTGCTGGCGTCGCATGAGGCGAAGCTGAGCATCTGGAGCACATCGGCGCCCACGGTTGCTGGCAGGATCGGCGAGGTGCGGGCGGCCGCGAAGACGGCTGGAAGAAAAGCGCCGGCGAAGCGGGTTGTGCGGAAGCCGGCGGGAAAGAAAGCTGTGCGGGTTGGGGTGAAGCGGGCGGGGAAGAAGAGGTAGGTTGCGGACCTGCAGCGGGAGAGCGAAGGCTGCTACGGCAGGCTTGCGCCGGCAGCGCTCGGCGATCATGGGGCACCGCTAATGGGGGGAGTGGGATTTGATGTAGGTGCGCAGGGAGAGATTGATGTCGAGGGCCTTGCGGACGCCGTTGTCGAGCATGCGGAGCCAGTCGCTGCCGGGCTCCTTGAGTTCAACCGTGCCCAGCAGGTAGCTGGTCTGAACGATGATCTCGAGGGCGTTAGAGAGATCGTGGGCCAGCTTGCGGATTTCGAGCGCGAGATCTTCGGGGATCTCCGCGGCGCCGTTCTGGGTTGCTGGGTGGGTTGGTTCCGTCATATTCGGCGCACGTGCCTTCCTGCGGGTGTGGCGATCTTAGATCGTCTCAGTGTAAGGCAGGCGACGCACAATTGACAGGGGACACGTGGTTTGAAAGACTGGTAACTCACGGCTGCTGTGTCCTGCCTCAAGGGTTAGCGACATACAAGCAGTGCCGAAGTGGCGGAATTGGCAGACGCGCATGGTTCAGGTCCATGTACTCGCAAGGGTGTGGGGGTTCGAGTCCCTTCTTCGGCACCAAGATTTTTCCAGCGACACAAATTAGATGGCGACGCAACTTGAGAGGATTCTCGCGCATACGCGACTCGAAGTGCGGGAACGCCGCGCCACAGCGGACCTAGCTCTGCTGGAGCGCCAGGCTGCCGCGCACCGGCCACGCGGACTTGAGGCGGCGCTGCGCCGAACGGCGGAGTCGGGGACGGCGGTGATTGCGGAGCTCAAGAAGGCTTCGCCGTCGCGGGGGCTGATCCGGGCGGACTTTGAGCCGCCCGCGCTGGCCCGGTCACTGGAAGCGGCTGGAGCGGCGGCGCTCTCCGTGCTGACCGACCGGGAGTTCTTTCAGGGATCGCTGGAGAACTTGACGCAGGCGTCGGCGGCGGTGGAGATTCCATGCCTGCGTAAGGACTTTATGGTGGACGCGTTTCAGGTGCTCGAGGCTCGCGCGGCGGGCGCGGATGCGATCCTGCTGATCGTCGCGGCGCTCGAAGACACGGAGTTGGAGAGCCTATACGCCGAAGCCCGGCGTATGGAGCTGGACGTACTGTGTGAGATCCATGATCGCGAGGAGCTGGCGCGCGCGGTGGCGCTGGGGTTTATGGTGATCGGGGTGAACAGCCGAAACCTGCACACGATGCAGGTGGACCCGCAGACACAGATTGAGCTGGCGCAATTGCTGCCGAGCGGCGCGTTGCGCGTGGCGGAGAGCGGGATTCAAAGCGCGGGAGACATTGCGCGGATGGCGGAGGCGGGGTTCGATGCGTTCCTGGTGGGCGAGTCGCTGATGCGCGAGCCGGACCCGGGTGCGGCGCTGGCGAGCCTGTTGGAGCGCCCAGTTTCGGCGAAGAGTTGAAGGCACTGAAGGAAGGCGGGCGCAATGTGGGTGAAGATCTGCGGGAATACGAACCTGGAGGACGCGGCGCTGGCGGCTGAGCTGGGCGCGGACGCGGTGGGGTTCGTGTTTGCGGCAAGCCCGCGGCAGGTGACGGCGGCGCAGGTGGGCACGATAACGCGACAGCTCGACGGGCGGGTGGAGCGGGTGGGAGTGTTCGATTCGCGGGACGCTGAGGAGATTTGGCGGACGGCGGCGGCGGCGGGACTCACAGCGGTGCAGCTCCACAGTGGACTGGATGAGGGGTTGCTGGAGCGGCTGGCGAAGAGGTTCGCGGGCGGGGTACGGATGATTCAGACGCTGCATTGGGCTGTCGGGGAGGGCGCGACGCCAGCGTCCGCGGAGCAGCTTGCGGGGCAGATTGGGCGAGTGGCGGCACTGGAGTTCGTGGACCGGATACTGATCGATTCTAAGGTCGGGTCGGCGATGGGCGGTACCGGCGTGGCATTCGACTGGGACGCGGCGCGGGGAGTGTTTGCGTCTGCTCCGGCGGGCGTGCGTCTGATCGTGGCCGGGGGCCTGCGGCCGGACAACGTTGCACAGGCGGTCGCGCAACTCGGGCCGTGGGGCGTCGACGTTTCCAGCGGGGTCGAGGCGTCGCCTGGCCGGAAGGACCCCGCGCTGGTGCAGCGGTTTATTGGAAATGCTCGCGCGGCTGGGACGCCTTGATTCGGGCGCGCGTCTGAATGCCCAACTGTGCTTGAAGGGTCTAACCGTGGCGGGGGTGCGATCCGTGGACGTGCGCTCGCGGGGTGCGATCGTGATAGGTCTGAGAGCGGGTGTGGGAGGAGCCCGATTTGTGCGGCGAAGCGTACGCCGGAACAAGGCTGATCAGAGCCAAGACGACCGTCACCAGAGCGACTTTGATTCTTGAGTTCATTTCTGGATGCTCACAAGCTACATCTATCTGACACATAAAGCAATCGGCTGGATTCGAAAAATGTTTAGGTTGCGCAAAGGTACTCTTGCGGTAATCAATCGGGGAGAAACCGGGGTAATCCGCCGATTCGGAATCCAGGGGGATTGGACCGGATGTGACGGGCCCGGTTGCATGGGAGCGGGAGAAGGCGATATCGTAAGGGACAGGATGACAGCCGACTTCAGCAGCTTCGTGTTTACGTTCCGCTATTGGCCGACAATAGCGGCCTCGGCGGACTAGCATCCTCTGAACGATCTGTTGTAACGATCCGGAATCTTCAGTTGATTCGAAATCCATACGAGCCGCGACCAGATTTGGCGCGGCTTTTGCTTTGTGGTCTGGGAGGTTTGGAGGACAGGACCGATGAGTGTGACTGGGAGTGTGACTGCAGGTTTGACATCGCCGGCGTCCCCCGTGAACGCGAAGGCGGGGCGGTTTGGAGTGTATGGCGGGCGGTATGTTCCGGAGACGCTGATGGCGGCGTTGGAGGAACTGGAGCAGGCGTATGCCGCGGCTGACGCCGATCCGGCGTTCCACGCGGAGCTGGATGGGCTGCTGCACCACTACTGCGGGCGGCCGACTCCGCTGTACTTTGCCAAGAGAATGTCCGAGCAGTTGGGCGGGGCGAAGATCTACCTGAAGCGCGAGGACCTGCTGCATACC
>CAZAXI010000027.1:0-34477 GCA_964489045.1 uncultured Granulicella sp.
CCGGGAAGCCGGCATCCACAAAGTCCTTATCCTTCATGGCATACTCGTGGCCGTCAGGTCCGATGCCCCACACATTCATGGAGAGGATTTTGGTGTCCTTATCGAAGTTGACATGGATGATGCCTTCGTCGCGTCCCTGGGGTCTCAAGATCTTGACAACCCGGCGGCAATGCTCAACGGCGCTCCCGTCGGGAGCGACCGTGTAGGCGGTGTCGTCCAGCAACACCACCGCGTTCGTATCGGCCGGATACGGAGGAATAGTCTGGGCGGCAGCGGTACGCACCCACTCCGGGACACTGTCGGTCTTGGCGTGCGCGGGCAGCGCGAAGCCCAGCAGCAGCGCCGCGCAAACCGCGCCCGCTTGGCCGCGCGAAGGCAGCTTAGGCCGCCCAAGGAAGCTAACTGCTACCGGCATACCCCAATGCAACTCAGTGCGCCTCTTCTCGAGTCCTGCAGGAATGCTCATCTGGCCCCATCCCTCAGCGCGGCCAACCTGGCCCGGCAGGGAAAATTCAAATCGGACGGCGTCTAATGCCCCCGATTCTATACGCTGGGGGTTCCGTGGCAACAGAATAAGTGCAAAAGGCCCTGAACGCACCCTGTCCGAAGTTCCGTGTTGTAGCCGGGCTCGCGAAAAACAGATGCAGGTAGGGTGCCCACTATTTGGGTGGATCGGGATGAATGCCGACCAGACTCCACTCTTCGGGGCGCTCGAAACCACCCACGTTTCTTTCGAGCCAATGGGTTCCTTTGATCGTAAGGGTCTCGCCTTCGACAAACATCGCATCTACTGGCCCAAAAGCAATCGCCTTCCAGCCCGCGAGGGTGACACCCTTTATGTTGTAAAACCCGACCGCCGATCCTCGATAGAGGATGTCCGATTCGACCATATACAGACTGCCCGAAGGTTGATCATCAAATATCTTTCTGGCACTGAGCCGTGGGCCTCCATCAGCACCAATTACTACTGATTCGTTCAAGACATCTTTCCCGTAGGTGTAGGTGAAGGCGCGGTCATACACGGCGAAGAACCTGCAAAGAAAAGGGGGCTGACTTCCCAGGTGCGGAATGTAGGCAAATAAAGCCGCGTGTTCCATGGGCAGAGCTAAACCAACGTTTAGACTTTGGGCTTTCAAAGCCGCATCGATGTTTCGGCCGTCGATGACCAGAACCGTATTGCTCCAGTTCACCATGCGGGCTATCAGGCCAATCGCTCTCAGCATGGTCAGTTTGTCGGCTACGCCAGCTTCAAAAAACGTATCTACCTCGGGCGAGGTCAACCGCAGATACGGCTGGTCTGAGGTGTCAATTTGCTTTGCGTCCTCCAGGAACGTGGCCAGACTCGGGTCAGCTTCGCGGAGACTGGGTTGTCGGTGGGATATTACGCCTTTGACGAATTGCTGGAGGTGCGGGTATCTCCTGAGTTCAGGATCCTGCGCGATCTTTGCTTGGAGCTCTCTGGTGTCGGCGATAACGGAACCCTGGCCCAACGAAGGCCGGGCACACAGGCTCACAACTAACCCGAGCAATACGGGGGCAAATGCCTTGCGCCGATTGATGGTTGCCATTGGGCCGGGAAAGCTAGCTAACATTCCGCCTCCTCACACCTCGACCGGTGACTGACATTCATCAGAAATTTCTGAGCATCCATGCCTTCTTAACGAAGCCGCCGTACCGGCGGATTGCAGGTAGTGTCCTAAGAGTGCGTTGCTGCCCCCACGCTGTCGTATATGTCCCTAAGCATCCACCTGAAGACCAACAGCAGGGCTCCCACGACAATCATCCCTACGCCTCCCGGCGTTCTCATGATGACGAAGAACAGGAAAGAAATGGCATTTATCACACTCTGAATCATGGCAGACTCACCCAATCGGGGGCGGTTGCGTGTTAGACCTGTCGTGATGCTACCTCAATGAGAATCGGCGGTGAAGTCGCCCCCCAAGGGGGCGGGTGGCGGCTGGTTACCGAAATGGCGACGTTACGGGCGCAACCACCGACACCTTAATCGGTGCTACCCACAGAAATGGGCGGATTCGCTGCTTCAGAATCGTCTGGGTCTGCAAGAAAATCCTAGTAAGTCAGCAGCTTTCCAAAGTACAGGCTAACGTGGCCCGTGTATTCCCCTTTTGCAACCGCCGGCTGCCCCATGGGACCACTGGACTTTGGACCCACGAACTTGCTGCCGATCGCTGGGATGGCGTGCAGGAATGAAACTCCGGCTTGCGGGAACGACGCATAGGCTTGTCCAACCAGGTTTGCGGGCGGGGTCTTCGGGGTAAAGATCTGCACGTAGATGGGCGAATCGCTATGCTGCTCCACCAGCGCGGTGATCGGGCCTTCCGAGGTATTGAGCTGCAGCCAGCGCACGCCTGCGTAGTACCCCTTGAAGATCGGGTAATCGAAGTGCTCTCCGGGCTTGAGGTCGTCCGGATCCCCGCCCATGGTGTTGTTGTAGGCCCTGTTCCAGACGTCGAGAGTACCGCCGGCGAGGCGATTTTGATACACGGGCGCGGGCCCTTGGCCAAGGAACCGCATACTTTTGACATTCGCCTCGGGGTAGTCGAATCCGACGCCGAAATACTCCTGTTGACCACTCAGCGTGTAGACGTAGTCGATGCTCACCCAGCCATTGGGCTTGAGCCGGTACGTGACCGATTTCATCGGGCCGTCGAACGTCGCTGATACAACAAGATCGTTGCCGTCGATCTTCTGGCCTAAAGACGTAAGCTTGGAATCGGGCGCAAACGCGGGCGGCGTGGGCGGCGGAGCCGGCGGATTCGCCGGTCTGCTCGGAGGCGGCGGAAGCCTGGGCCCCATCGCCACAACGCGCGGTCCGTTCACCAGTGAGAAGGACTTGCCCTGCCGAGTGGCAGAGACCAGCAGGCCAGTGGTCTGGCTTATCTGCAGCGACAGGTCACCGGCGGTCGCAGTGATAGTATCGCCGGATTCGGTGGCAGTTGGCTTTGCGCCGCCCGCAGACTGACTAACGCGGGTCGATGTGTACGCGAGATCGGAGAAGGGCCACACGTAGGTCTGAATCACGCGGCCGGTGCGGTCCTTAATAATGAGTCGCGTTGCATCGGGCCTGCGCTTCGCCAGTTGCGCAGCGGCAGCAGCAGGCGGTCCCCAGCCGTCCCAGCTTGCCGAGGCGCCCGGCTCCAGCGAACGGCCGCGATCGGTGCGCGAGGCCAGGACGATGGAGCCGGAGGCCGCATCGCCGGGTCGCGGAAACGCAATGGCTTCCCACGTGAAGATGCACTGGTCGGCGTTGGTGAAGGAGTACCGGTTGGCGACGGTGAAGGTGTTTTCGAGGTTGCCCGGCGTCACCACGATCGGCGACCAAAGCTGTTTGACGGTGTAAAAGCTCCCCTCCCGCTCGCGATATGGGCCGACAATGCCATCCGGGGCCTGATTGTCGGCGGAGTCGAGAATGCCACCCTTATCCACGCGCTTCACATCCTCATCCAGAAACGCCCACAGGAAACCGCCGGCGCCGGCCTTGCTCTTGAGCATGAGATCCCAATACTCATTCAGGCCTGCCCCCGCTCCGCCATCGTAGAGGCCGTGCAGCATCTCCGTGGGAAAATAGACGGGATCGGCGGCGAGCTTCCGTTGCAACACCTCATAGCTCGGGTAGTGCGCGGTGTCGGCGATACCCGCAGGAAAAGCAGCCGTCGGGTGCAGCACCACGCGCTTCTGCGGGTCGTACTTTGAGAAGTCACCGTCGAGCGCGGTATTCCACCCGCCTTCATTGCCGTTGTCCCAGAAGAGAATCGACGGATGGTTTACGTCATGCTCAACCATCTCCTTCACCAGCTTCTGGCCAATGTCCGTGTCGTAATGCCCGTGCCAGCCACCGAGCTCATCGAGCACGTACAGGCCGAGTTCGTCGCAGGCATCCAGGAAGTGTCCGTCCGGCGGATAGTGGCTCATACGGACCGCGTTCCCGTTCAAGTCTTTTATGACGTCGATGTCGTCTCTGGAGATCTTCGCGGACAGGGTCCGGCCGGAATCGGGCCAGAACGAGTGCCGGTCCACGCCCTTCAGAAATACGCGAGTGCCGTTGACGAACATGCCTTGGCCGGGGCGGAGTTCAATGGTGCGGAATCCGAACTTCTGATGCACCGTGTGCACCACGGCATCGCCCAATTTCAGTTGCACTTCAAGTTGGTACAGATTCGGCGTCTCAGCATTCCAGAGTCGCGGATTGTCAATCTTTCCCGCGAGATGTGTGACTCCATTGAAGATCACATCCTTCGCCACCACCGGATTGCCAACCGGCCTGCCGTTCAGGTCGAGCACCCGCAACTCCAGCGAGGCGCTGCCACCGCTCGCGGCGCCTGTTCGCGTGTCGCTGGTGGTGACATCCACCGAGAGGGTGCCTTGCGCAGCGGCACTGATCGCTAGGTGATCGACAAAAGTCCTGGGGACGGCCTCGAGATAAACCGGCCGGTAGATGCCGGAGTAATTCCAGTAATCCCCACGCCGCTCCGCGTTGTTGACGGAAGGATTCATGGAGTCATCATCGACGTCGACCTGAAGCTCATTTTTCTGTCCCGCAGGCTTCAGCAGACTCGTGATGTCGTACTTAAAGGCGTAATAGCCGCCCTGGTGGACCGGGCCGGCGGATTGCCCGTTGATGGTGACCTGAGCATCGGTCATGACCCCTTCGAACTTGATGAAAACGGTCTTGGTGCGCCAGGTCGCCGGCGTGGTAAAGCTGCGCTTGTAGATGCCGTGGGTGCGAGGCCAACCGCCCGCCGGATTGGGCCGGCCATACTCGTAGATGCCGAAACCTTGCAGTTGCCAGTTGGACGGAACGCCGATGGTAGACCACTTGTTGGCGTTCATGCCCTTGTCGCACATAAACTCCCACTTGACCGGGTCGTCCTTGCCCAGGCCGGATAGATACTGGGTCCCAGTTTCCGCGGCTCTTGCTACTGAAGCCAGAAGAAGGACGAATAAAGCAGCATAGCGAACTGATGAAGACATCAGCATCCCCCAACAGCCATAATCTCGAAGCGATCAATTGTGACATGAGTGTGTCGACGCGCACCAGCATTCGATCCAGCCAGGAAGTCGAAGCAACGAAGGCCCTGGTTCGGGCAGATCCAACTATCTTCGGTTGAGGGTCGCAGCCTGCGAACAGTATGATCGAGATTGCTCGCTTGTTTGTCGAGGCATCAAGGTCGAAGGGAGTCAAAGTCGCATGCCGAAGGTGAAAGAGTTCACGGTAACGATCGAAGACAAGCCAGGGGCGCTAGGCAAGTGCTTCCTCGCTCTGGCGGAGCGCGGAGTAAACGTCCTGGCATTTCAATCCTACGTCGAGGAAGGCGAAAGCCTGGCCCGATTGGTCGTGGACAATCCTGCCAGTGCAAAGGCGGTACTTGGCAGTCTGGGCATGATCTTTGAGGAGACGGAAGCCGCTGTCATCCGGTTGCCGAATCGTCCCGGCGAGTTGGGACGCGCAGCCGCCCGGCTCGGCGAAAACAAGATCAACGTTGACTATTCGTACTGCGGGCTGGAACCTGGGTCCGCGCTGGCGCTGGTGGTCTTCGGCGTAGACAACCTCTCCAAAGCCGCGAAAGCCCTCGACGACCTCGCCGCAGAAGGCGCCTGATCCTCCCGTCCCCCACCCGGACCAGTAGGAAGCGTTCCTGAAACAGTGAGAAGCGTTCCTGAAACAAGGATAAGAATGGTGCGCCCGAGAAGATTCGAACTTCTGACCTACAGCTTCGGAGGCTGCCGCTCTATCCAGCTGAGCTACGGGCGCTTGCTTCAAGCCTAGCACGGTGCAGGCCGGACTCGCATGGGGCTGCGCTTGACAGCAATGGCCCAATGGTCGAGCATCGACACGACCAACGAAACCGGCCGCGGCCGTCCGCGAAAACACTCCCTTGCGCCCACTCCCCAACCTCCGCTGGAAGAGAGAATCCCAATGAAGCTTGTTACAAATCTCCGCTCGAGTTCCTATCGCTCGCTTTGCGCCGTCCTTTCCACCGCACTGCTGGTCGTTGCTTGCACTACCCTCAATGCACAGCCGGCAGCGCCTCTGCCGAGTCCGCCTGCAACTGCCAGCGTTACCGTCGCCGGCGGCACCATCGACATCCACTACAACACGCCGCACATGCGCGGACGCAAGATCATGGGCGAACTTGTCCCCTATGGCAAGGTCTGGCGCACCGGCGCGAATCCCGCCACCACCCTTATCACCTCGGTGCCGCTGAAGTTCGGCGACCTGCTGGTCCCGGCCGGAACCCACACCATCTATTCACTGCCCCGCCCGGACACCTGGCAGCTGATCATCAACAACCAGACCGGCCAGTGGGGCCTCACCTACGATCAGGCCAAAGATCTTGGCCGCACCCCGATGAAGGCAAAGCCCATGACCGCGCCGCAGGAAGTGATGAGCCTGACCTTCGAGAACACCACCGCCAACTCCACCGAACTGCATATTCGCTGGGAGACCACCGACCGCTATGTAACCATCACCAAGCCCTGACGACAGTATTGCCACACGCCCCGGACGAAAGGAATCAGGATGACTGCGATCTCGCGACGCGAGTTTATTGGCACCACCGCCATGGCCGGAGTTGCGCTTTCCGGCACGATCGACGTTCTCGCAGCCGCCCCGGTCGCGGACGCTGTCCCCATCATCGACTCGCACATTCATCTCTTCGACAATTCCCGCCCCGTGTTCTCCGGCTACATGGGGTCCCCAGCCTATCGAGCCTTGTCCAAGCCGTCGCTCCCCTCCATGTACAGCCCGCTGGCAAAGCCGGCCGGCATCGTCGGTGCCATCGTGGTCGAGTCGGCCAGTTTCATCGACGACAACCTCTGGTATCTCGAGGTCTGCAGTGCCGATCCCTTTATGGTTGGCGTCTCCGGCAGCCTCGACCCCGGCTCGCCGGACTTCGGCCGCTACGTCACCCACTTCCACCGCGACTCACTCTATCGCGCCATCCGCGCCAGCCGCTTCTACAGCGCTGACAGCCCCGGAGACACCGGCAAAGTCACGCTCAAACCGGACAATGTTGCCAACCTGAAGTTGCTGGCCCAGGCCGACCTCGCGCTCGACACCGCCAACCCCAGCATGAACCTGATGCAGGCCAACGTGCTGCTGGCCGATGCGATCCCTAGCCTGCGCATCATCATGGACCATCTGCCCTCCTTCGACCCAACTCCCGACAACCAGAAGGCGTATGAAGCTGTGGTCAAGGCAATGGCGGACCACCCCAACATCTTCGTCAAGCTGACCGAGGTGTATCACCCGCGCCTCGCGGACAACGTCATCGTCAAGGACTATGAGCCGCTGCGCGCCCGGCTCGAGTACCTCTTCGACGCTTTCGGCGAGGACCGCGTAATCTTCGGAACGGATTACCCCAACAGCTACGGCGTCGCCACCATTCCCGAAGAGGTCGAGTTGGTCAAGCGCTTCTTCTCGACCAAGCCGAGGGAAGTCCAGGAAAAGTACTTCTGGAAGAACTCCGCCAGGGTTTACAAGTGGAAGAAACGAACCCCCGATCAGCCAAGCCTGACTTGAACACTCCGTACACCAAATGAAGCTGAATCTAGCTGCAATAGTAGGGAAGCTCACAACCGCCGCAATGCTCGCGATCGCTGCTTCGGCGACCGCGCAGCCCATGGTCGTCTCGCGAGGCGAGGTTACCGTAATGGTCGAGCCTTACGCGGACAACGTCGTACGCGTCAGCATCAGCACGTTGAAAGAACGTGCGACCGATGCGCCGGGCTATGGAGTCTCGGCCAAGGTACGAGCGGCAGGCTGGACCAGCGAATCAGGCGCCGGCGGAGATGTGATGCGGTCCCCGCGCCTCACCGTTACCGTCGCGCCGCAAGGCCCCAGAAACGTTCCCACCGGAACCCAGGCCGATATTGCGAAGTTCTTCGGCGGCTCGACGCCCGGCGTCAGCATCTCCATCAAGAATGCCGACGGCTCGCCCCTGCTCCAGATGCGCGGCTGGCAGATGTCCGTACCGAACTATAAAGACGGCAACGCCGGCATCCTCAACGACCGTCGCTCCACCGATGACCCGTTCTACGAAGTCGGAGCCTCTTTTTCGACCACCAGGGACGAGCACTTTTACGGCCTGGGCCAGAACCAGGAAGGCTTCCTCGACCGCCGCGGCCACATCCTGCGCTGCGCCCACGACTACAACGCTGTCGGCGGCCAAAGCGTATGTGTTCCCTTTGTCGTTACAAATAAAGGCTACGGCCTGGTCTGGGACAATCCATCGCGCACTACCGTCAACTTCGCTTACCTCGGCGACTCCCTGCGCTTCACCTCCGACGTCGGCCAGCGCATCTCCTTCTTCGTTATCGCCGGCAAAACCTATGACGAAATCTATTCCGGTTACAAATTGCTGACCGGCGATGTTCCCATGCTGCCCAAGTCCGCCTATGGTTACATTCAGTGCAAACAGCGCTACACCAGCCAGGCGGAGCTGATGGCCGTCGCCAAGGGTTATCGCGATCGCCATCTGCCGGCGGATGTGCTGGTCATCGACTGGTTTCATGACACCAAAATGGGCGAGCTGGACATGGACCCGGCGAAGTGGCCCGACCCCGCCGGCATGAACCGCGATTTGCACGCAATGGGCTTCCACACCATGATCAGCGTCTGGCCGCGCTTCATCCCGGAGGACCGCTACTACAAGACCATCCTCGACCACGGCTGGTTTATGCACCTCGCAGACGGCACACCCACCAACGGCCTCCCGTATGATCGCGCCGGCTCCGACATCGACACCGCCAACCCCGATGCCGCGCGCTGGTACTGGGATACGATCCGCGATGACTACGTTGCCAAGGGTTTCGACGCCTTCTGGGCCGACGAAACCGAACCCGACCTGCCGCCCAACGGTAGCTACTTCCACATCGGTCCGGGCACCGAGTTCTTCAACATCTATCCACTCTTCCACACCGCCGCGTTCTACAACGGCATGCGCAAAGACATGAGCGAACGCGCCGTCATCCTCGCGCGCGACGCCTATCTCGGCGCGCAGCACAACGGCGCTATCTTCTGGTCGTCGGACATCAGCCCCACCTGGGACACGCTGAAGCGGCAGGTCCCCACCGGCATCAACTTTGTCGCCAGCGGCATGCCCTACTGGAGCACTGACATTGGCGGATGGCAGTATCTGCCGTACACACACAAGCCCGACCACCCACCGCTGATCGACCCATCCGACGCGCGCGACGAAGTCCACAACTACGACGACTACCCCGAGCTTTACGTCCGCTGGTTCGAGTACGGAGCCTTCCAGCCAAACTTCCGCTCCCACGGCAGCCGCCCGCAGAACGAAGTCTGGTCCTACGGCAAGCAGGCCGAGCCGATTCTCGAGAAGTATTTGCGTCTGCGCTACACCCTCATGCCATACATCTATTCACTCGCCTACCAAACCCACCTCACCGGCGCGCCCTTCATGCGCGGTCTCTTCATGGACTTCGGTGGCGACCCTAACGCCGCAAACATCGGCGACGAATATATGTTCGGCCCCGCGCTGTTGGTGGCGCCGGTAGTGGAGCAGGGAAGCACTACTCGCCAGGTTTATCTCCCCGCCGGTGCCGACTGGTATAACTTCTGGACGAATGAGAAACTCCACGGCGGCCAAACCATCACCGTCTCCGCGCCCATCGACACGCTTCCATTATTCGTCCGCGCCGGCTCCATCCTGCCCATGGGCGCGCCCGTCGAAAGCACCAACGAGCAGCAGCCGCTCCAGGAACTGCGCGTCTACCCCGGCGCCGACGCCGCCTTCGATCTCTACAACGATGACGGCACCACCTACGCGTACGAACAGGGCGCGATGCAGATCACGCACCTCGAATGGTCTGACGCCGCGCAGAAGCTCACCCACACCGGAGCTGCGCTCTCAGGTCCACCCGACGCCACCCTGGTCAAGATCGTGCATCCTCGGTAAAACCGCGGACAGGTTGCTCACCTTCTCAGCCGGATCGACTTCAGATGAAGATCAATCTGACCCAGGTGATGTGATTCGTGTTCGCAGATGTGGAACCATTTGCAAAGATTATTGGTGGGTCCCCAGAACCAGTTCTTGTCAACAGACATAAGCCAGACGTCATCGCGCTTTCTCAATTCGTTGAGCGTACGCTCCCGTACCTCTGCCAATGTATCGAGATAGAACGGGAGGTCGTGGTTCCTGACCAGACGGCGTCCGAGATCGCCAAGCCTCATCGCAGGCCCAAAGCGCTTCTTTGTCTCGGGTGAGGTCGTCGCCCACGGCAGACCATCGAACGTGTGGAATTGGTAGTACGTCTCGCTCGCGGCGAGATGAAGCAGTAACGCTCCGACTGTGTTTCCATCGGGGCTGGGGAGCCAGTCGAGGTCAGCCCGCGTCAGATCGTGAAGCCGCATTAAGACGCTTTGGCGCATCCAGTCGAGTTGCGAGACGAGGATGCTGATTTGAGGACTGTATCCCGCCCTCGGACCGAAAACCGAATAGCCTGCCAGGGGTGAGTTGAGTCTGGCTGTGGAGGCAGAGGTTGGCTCAGGGGAAGGATGCATAGGCAGGTAAGTGATTGATTTGATGGTGAGAGCGCTGGGACTCGAACCCAGGACCAACGCCTTAAAAGGGCGATGCTCTACCAACTGAGCTACGCTCTCATCCACACTCCCAAGGTAGCATATTGCCGCGGCCTCCAGGCACTTGGACCCTCCGCAAGGCATAGGGCATAACCCTCCCTGCGCGAGCGCGAATTTGCCATTCAACGGCTTGCGATTGCTAACTTCCACTTCGCCCGCATTACCGAAGTGCGTCCTAGTAACTATGGAGTAACTAAGCTCCGAGTGACTTAGGGTGTCACACTTAAGTCGCACCGGAGTGTCATTGACTTGGCATAGGGCCCAAAGTACCCTCAAATCAATTGTATGCCCGATTTTTCGTAAGTGAAATCCATGGCAGCGAGTACGCCCTTTACGGGCCCGGTCGCGACTGCAATGCAAGGCTTAGATGGGGTTCCGATGGGCTCACGCGGTACCGAAATAGACGGCCAGCAGACGGCGGACAGTACGCCGGAGGATGTGGCCGCCCTCTATTCGTGGGCCCACCTCCAGGGCGCGAAGTACCGGGACTACTCGGCCTCCCGCCGGGAGTATCGTGCCCAGGTTCGCTATCGCGCGGCAAGGGCCCTCCTGGAGCGAGAGTTGAAGGCCCAGGAGGAGGCGGAAGCTTCCGTTGCCGCGGCGGAGCGCATTGTGCTCGCAGCCGAGGCCTCGGCCCGTTTGCCGGATGGCGACGACAGCCCGGCAACCCGGATCCATTCGCAACGAAACGCTGAGTCGGCCGCACGCCAGGCCGCCGCCGACCGGGTGGAAGCAGCGCGCCGGGCAGAGGCTGCGGCCCACGCAGCCGTGCTGGCGTTGCGCGAGGAACGCGAGATCTCCGAGGCCCACTCGTCGGCCCGGCGCAAGGCGTTGCTCTACGAAGAGTCCCAACAGCGCCGGCGCCAATTGGCGGGACCTCAGCCGCACATTCCGAGGGGAGAAGAGGCATTCACCGCGCCGGATCAGTTGAACGCTGGCGGTGCGGCATTTGGGAGCGACATCCTCGGCCCAGTGCTGGACTGGCCTGCCTCGCCCGAATCGTCGCGAGCGGGCGCTGCGGAACCGCCCTCCGAACCTGATCCTGAACCCACCGGACCTGCGTGGCTCTACGCTTCGCAGACACCGCCCCAGCCACGGGTGTTGCAGACAATCTCGCAAACCCCCAAGGGCGAGTTGCCCGGCGGGGACACGCTTCAGGACTCCCGCGAACGCGTCGCGGCACGATGGTTCGCGCTCAAGGACCTCATCGAACATCCCGGTCTGGAGTTGCCCGCGATGCAACCGTTGCGGGCAGGCGACCCGCGGACTCGGCTTCTGGCCGTCTTTTCTCTGGCCGGAGGAGTAGGCAAGACCAGCTTGGTGGCGACACTCGGCCGCGCGCTCTCGTTGAACGGAGAGAAGGTAGTCATCACCGACACCACTTCCCACGGCCTGCTTCCCATCTACTTTGGCGTGCGCGAAGTTCCCCCCGGCGTAGTCTCCACTTTTTCGCCGCCGCCGGAGAGCGTCGCTCAGCCGATCTCACTGGTTGCCTGCGACCTCACCGGGAAGGGGGAATTCGAACGCCAGCAGGAGATGCTCTCGGAAGAGATCCTGCGCAGCGGGCAGAACCACCACCGCCTGTTGCTGGATCTTTCTTCTGCATCGAGTTGGCTGGTTCGCAGCCTGGCAAACCAGCATCCCATGGTGCTGGTCCCGATGGCGCCGGACATGAACTCGGCCCTCAGCCTGCTGGCGTTGGAGAAGCTGTTCCGGAGCATTACCGACTCCGACGGCCGCCCCATCCTCCCCTTTTACATCCTGAATCAGTTCGACGCGACCCTCCCCCTTCATCTGGACGTTCGCGAGGTCTTGCGGCGCCAGCTTGGTGACCGCCTTCTGCGCACGGCCATTCGGCGCTCGCCGGCCGTCAGCGAGGCGCTGGCCGAGGGTATGACCGTGTTGGACTATGCGCCGGACGCGCCCGTATCTCAGGATTATCTCGAGATCGCTTCGTGGCTCAGAAGCGTCTCTCCGCCGGCAACCGCGGAGCTCCGCAGGGCGGTCCGGAGTGAACGGTGACCCGCTCACCCCTATGGCGGGAGTTTGAATCCGGAGACACCAGGCTTCTGCGCGTACTGCGATTCACAATCTTCGCCGGCGGGGCGCTCTTCCTTTGCTTCACCAGCGTGCTTTACCTCAACTGGAAGCATCAGCTCGTCCTCGCGGCGTTGACGCTCCTCATTGCCCTCTGGATCGATCGCGGTTCCATGTCGTACCAGGTCACGCTCACGCTGATGCTCTTGTCGATCTGCTCGACCTTCCGCTACGCTTACTGGCGTTTCTCCACCGTCCTTGCCTTTCTCCACAATCCGGCCGCGCACTGGAGCGCCCTCGATGCGTGGTTCGTCTGCCTGCTTCTGCTCGCGGAGTGCTACGCCTTCGTGGTCCTTCTCCTCGGCTATCTCCAGACGCTGTGGCCGCTGCGGCGCGCGCCTGTGCCGCTTCCCGACGACCCCGAGCAGTGGCCCGCGGTGGATCTGCTGATCCCCACCTACGACGAGCCGCTCAGCGTAGTCCGCTTCACCGCGCTCGCCGCCATGAACATCGACTGGCCCGCCGAAAAACTCAATGTCTACATCCTCGACGACGGCAGGCGCGACGACTTCCGCGCTTTTGCTGAGGAAGCCGGCATCGGCTACATGTCGCGTGACAACAACCAGCATGCCAAGGCGGGCAACATCAACTACGCCCTCCAGCGCGTCAACTCCCCATTTGTTGCCGTCTTCGATTGTGACCACGTGCCCACCCGCAGCTTTCTGCAACTCACCATGGGCTGGTTCCTGCGCGACCGTAAGCTGGCCGTGCTGCAAACGCCGCATCACTTCTACTCGCCCGACCCGTTCGAGCGCAATCTGGACCAGTTCCACACCATCCCCAACGAGGACGAGCTGTTCTACGGAGTTGTGCAGGACGGCAATGACTTCTGGAACGCAACATTCTTCTGCGGCTCCTGCGCAGTACTGCGCCGCAGCGCCCTGGACCAGGTGGGCGGCGTCGCCGTCGAAACCGCGACCGAGGACGCGCATACCTCGCTTCGTATGCAGATGCAGGGCTGGAACACCGCTTACATCAACATTCCGCAAGCCGCCGGCCTCGCCACCGAGCGTTTGAGCGGCCACATCCGGCAACGCATTCGCTGGGCGCGCGGCATGGTGCAGATCCTGCGCATCGAAAACCCGCTGCTCGTTCCCGGCCTCACTCCGGCGCAGCGGCTGTGTTACTTCAACGCGATGTCGCACTTTCTATATGCATTGCCGCGTCTCATTTTTCTTACTGCGCCGCTTATCTATCTCATCTTCGGCGTCACCAACATTCCCGGCTTTTGGCTCGCCATCGTGGCCTACGCCGCCCCTCACCTCGTGCTCTCCAGCCTGACCAACTCGCGCATGCAGGGCCGGCACCGGCATTCTTTCTGGAACGAAATCTACGAGACGGTACTCGCGCCCTACATCCTGCTGCCCACGCTGTTTGCGTTCGTCAATCCCAATTCGAGGTCGGGCAAATTCAACGTCACCCCCAAGGGCGGCGTGGTCAGCAAGGACTTTTTCGACGCGCGCATCGCTCGCCCATTCCTCGCATTGCTTGCCTTCAACTTCTTTGGCTTGCTGTGCGCGGTTCCCAGGTTCTTTCAATTCCCAAGTTTCGCGGTTCCGTCGTGGCTTTCCTTTGTCAACTGGCCAGCCCACATCTACGACGGCGCCCACGCCGGCACCATCTGGGTCAATGTGCTCTGGACGCTCTTCAACCTCACCATCCTTGGCGTCGCCGCCGCCGTTGCCTGGGAGAGTCAGCAGCGCAGGAAGACGGTGCGCGTGGCCCTGGCCGTGCCTTCGGATGTGATTCTCGCCGACGGTTCCATGATCCAGGGCATCACCGCCGACCTCTCCAACGGCGGCGTCCGCACCCGCGTGGATCACGCTGTGAAGGCCGAAGTCGGCGACCAGGTCCAGTTTGTCCTCCCGCTGTTGGATGGCTCGGCGACCCTGCCTGCGACGGTCATTGGCGTCGACGGGAGCTATCTCCGTGCCCGCTTCAATCCGCTAAGCCTCCAGCAGGACGAGGCGCTCACTATGCTCTTGTACTCGCGCGCAGACGCATGGTTGGGTCTCGGCGAAGCGCGCGAGGCCGATCGGCCGGTCCGCAGCTTCGGCCGCATCCTGCACTTGTCGCTGCGCGGTCTTCTGCAGATTGTCAGCGGTTCAAGAAGCAGGAACGGGCGCGCCAGAACCACGCTTGCAACCAGCATCGTCCCCACCATCCTGCTGGCGCTGCTGGCCGGCGCCGTCCCCCAGAATACACGCGCAGCGCAGGCCGCGCACCCGCAGTCTACCTCCGTCGCCGCAGCCGCCCCGGCAGCATTCTCCAGCGTCTTCACCCTGGCCGACGCGGGCGTGCCCGGGCCGATCACCCTCCACGGCGTCGATGCCTCCCACTCGATCTATTTCTCCGTCGCTCGGAACCAGATTGTAAAGACGGCAATGATGAAGCTCCGCTACCATCTCTCCCCGGGCTTATTGCCCGGCGTCAGCCAGCTTAACGTCAGCCTCAATGGCGCGCTGGTCGCGTCGCTCGCCGTAAACACCAGCGACCAGCCCGGTCCGCTCGAAGCCGCAGTGAATCTGCCCGCGGATCTTCTGGTTCCCAATAACCAGCTCACGTTTGAGTTCATCGGGCACTACGCGCTGCGCTGCGAGGATCCCTCGAACTCCACGTTGTGGGCCCGCGTCGATGCCAATTCAACCATCGAACTCGCGGGCTCGCTCTTGCCCATCACCAACGATCTCAGCCTGCTCCCGCTGCCGTTCTACGATTCCGGTGTGAATCCCCACCCCGTCGTGCCCATCGTCTTCCTTTCGCGGCCGTCGCCGAAGGCCATCCAGGCGGCGGGAATCGTCGCATCCTGGTTCGGCATTCTGGATGGCAACCGCCCCGTGCGCTTTCCCGTTTCAATTGGCGCCATTCCCGCCGGCAACGCCATTGTCATCGCCGAGAAGCGCTCGGAGATACCGGCGTCGCTCAACCTCTCTGCTACCTCCGGTCCGACTGTGGCCATATCCGCCAATCCGTCTGACCCCGGTTCGACCGTCCTCCTTCTCACCGGGGACAACCCGGACGCACTCTTGATGGCGGCGATGGCCCTGGCCCTGCACGGAGACACCTGGCAGGGTCCGCAGATGTCCGTTCAAAGTCTCACCCTGCCGCCGCCGCGCAGACCGGACGACGCTCCGCGATGGCTCAGCACCGATAAGGGCAGCGCATCGACCCTCGGCGAGATCGCGCAGACTGGCGACCTCCAGGGCGATGGCTCCGTGCCCATCGCCGTCTATCTGCGCGTCCCCCCCGATCTCGACTATGGCGAGCGGCAGGACCTGCCCTTTCATCTCAGCTATCGCTACGATGGCGTCCCCCTGGGCTCCGGCAGCACCTTGCAGCTTTACATGAACGGCGCCTTTATCAGTTCCACGCCATTGCCGCATCAGGACAATGCGTCCGCCGTGCTGGAGACGGTTGTGCCCATCCCGGTCTACGATATGCGGCCCTTCTCCAACACCATGACCCTGAACTTCACGTTTCAGGCCGCCGGCGATGGAAGCTGCACCGCAGCGATGCCCGCGAATCTGCAGGGCGCCATCCTGAAAGACTCCAGTCTCGACATCTCCGGCATTCCCCACTGGACGTCGCTCCCCAACCTCGAGCTCTTCGCCAACGCCGGCTATCCGTTTACCCGCAAGGCCGACCTCGCCGACACCGCCGTCGTACTTCCGGACCAGCCCTCCGCCGCCGAGTTGGAGTTGTTTCTCTCCATGATGGGACACTTCGCCGCGCAAACCGGATATCCGGTGCTGAATGTAACCGTAACCAACGCCGCAGGCATCACCACCGATGGAACCAAAGACTACCTGGTGATGGGCACGGTAGACGACCAGCCCGAACTGCGGACGCTGGACAACCTGCTGCCCGTCGGGGTGGATGCCGCCGGTTTGCACATCCGCGACCTCCACGGCTTCTTCGACCGCGTAGCCTGGTGGCGCCATGGCTCGGACCAGGCGCCCGGCGGAGAGCTGGATACGACAGGCGCCCTTCCCGACGCGCTGATTGAGGGAACAGAGTGGCCGTCTGGCTCCGGCCGCTCCGTTGTGCTGGTGCTGCTGCGCGACGACGCTGCAGTCCCGAACTTCTTATCCACCTTTCTTGAGGCATCGCAATCGTCCGCGGTCTCGCAGTCGGTCAGCGTGCTGCACGGCGCACAATTCTCCTCGTATCGGCTTGGAAACGAAGCCTATCGCGTGGGCGACATCTCACCGCTCACACACCTGACCGTGATCTTCGAGGAATTCCCCTGGCTGATCGCGATTGTATTGGTGATCCTGTGCTTCCTCATGGCGGTGTTGCTCCAGGCAAAACTGCGGCGCCAGGCACGTTTGCGCCTGCACGGCGACGAGTAACTTGGGAACTGCGACCCAACCATTCCACCCCAACCCAGTCACTGAATCGACGCCACCTTCCCTGCGCCACGGCGGATTCGCCTTCCCAGGAATGCCTGCCGCGACGGGCTGTCCCCGCGCCGGACGCAGCACGACTCCGAATATTTGGGGATCGTCCCCGGATATCCTCAAGTTGTTGCACGCGGAGGGTGAAAAGCGCGATACACAGGCGGGGAAAAGCGATAGTCTTCTCATACAGCCGCAGTATCAAACTTGGTTCCTGCCGGCGTCGGCGAGTGTTCAGAGAACGACGATGACTAAAGCGCGTGTAATCCGGCTCTGGGCCCCCGCGATTTTGCTTGGCGGCGTGGTATTGGCCGCGACCCCGGCCCGGCTGGAAGCACAGGCGTCGTCGCCCCCGGCACAGGCTTCGCCATCGATGGTCAGGTCGCTGCTGGACAAGGCGCACGCGCTGGAGCTGCGGGGCCGCCTCGATCTCGCCGAGCAGACCTGGCAGCAAGTGCTGCTCACCGACCCGAAAAACACTGAGGCGCTCGGCGGACTCGCCCGCGCCGCCAAACTCAACAACAGCCCGGCGCTCGCCAACAGCTATCTGCAGCGTTTGCGCGCGATCAACCCCAACGATCCCAACCTCGCCATCGTAGAGAGCATCCCCGCCGGAAAGGACCAGCAATCCCAGTTGCAGCAGGCAGCCAAACTCGCCGGCGCAGGGCAGTACGCCGCAGCGATGGTCGTCTATCGCCGCGTTTTTGGCGCCAACCCTCCACCCGGCGACTGGGCGCTCGCCTACTACGAAACCGAGGCAGCCACCCAGGACGGTCGTGCCCAGGCTGTCGCCGGCCTGCGCGCGCTGCTCGATAAGGATCCCAGCAACGTGCAATACCGGATCGCCCTGGGGCGCGTGCTCACCTACGACCCGGCCACGCGGGAGGAAGGCCGCGAGTATCTCGCCAACTTCCCCAACGACCCGAAGGCAACCGAGGCCTTCCGCCAATCGCTCCTCTGGGATGCACCGAACCCGGTGATGGCCCCGCAAATCCGCGCGTATCTTGAGACCCACCCGGACCCTGAACTCGCCGCCGCGCTCCAGTCGGGACGGCCGCCGGCGAATGCCCCTGCGCCTCCCGCCCAAAGCCAGACCCAAGTCCAGACGATCCAGACCCAGCCCCAAACCCAGGTCCACACTCCCACTCCCAGCGCCCTCGCCCCGCCGCCTCCGCCCACGACGACCGCCTCGGCAATCGCCTCCACCAAGGTTCCGCCCGCCGCCGAACCGGCTCGAACGCCTGCGCCGCTCGCCGAGGTCGCAGACGGCGCCGCGGCCCGCACCCGCGCCGCGGAGATGGCCGCCTATCAGGCGCTCAACGCAGGCCACATCGAAGAGGCCGAGTCCCGTTTCAAAGCGATCCTCGCCACCGAGCCCCAGAACCCGAAGGCGCTTGCCGGTATGGGCTACGTCCGCATGCAACAGGGAAACTTCCCCGGCGCCATCGGCTTCCTCGAGCAGGCCAGGCAGCTCACCCCAAACGATAAGGGCCTGGCCTCGGCGCTCGATACCGCGCGTTTCTGGTTCGTCATGGGCGAAGGCCACCGCGCCCTCGCCGACAGTGACCTCACCACCGCCGAAAAACGCTATCAGGCCGCCCTGGATCTTCGCCCCAACAGCGCGGAGGCGCTCGAAGGCCTCGGTGGCACGTTCGCGAAGGCCCAGCAACCTGCGTCCGCGATTCCTCTCTTCCAGCGCGCGGTGGCTGCCGATCCCGCGTCTGTCCCGGGCTGGCGCGGCCTCTTCCTCGCGCAAGTCCAATCCGGAAACTCGCCCGCCGCCCTGGCGACCGACAAGCAGGTCCCCTCCGCCGCCCACACCCAGCTCATGGGCGACCCCCTGTTCCTGCTGTCGCTCGCTTCCGCATACTCTGCCGTGGGCCAGACCGGCGACGCGCAAAGGATCCTGGAGAGCGCCCTGAAGCTGCCCCCTCCCGCGGACGCAAAAGGGTTGAAGACCGACATCCAACTCCAGTTAGCCGCACTGCTTACTACCGCGAACCATCTCGATCAAGCCGAGAGCCTTTACGCCCAGGCGGTCGCGGACGACCACGGAAACGCCGCGGCCTGGCAGGGACTGGTGCGCGTCCAGCACGCATTGGGGCACGACCCGGACGCCTTGAAGTCGGTCGAGAGCATGCCTTCCCCGGCCTATGCGGCAGCCATGCGCGATCCCGGCTTCGAAGTCACAGTGGCCTCCATTTATGAGGCCGAGAAGAAGCTCGATGAGGCGCAGCAACTGCTCCAGAACGCGGTCAACCAGCCGACTGACGCCGGACAGAAACCTTCCCCCGAGCTTCAGATGCAGCTCGCTGGCCTCTACTTGTTGCGCGGCAATCCGCGGCTTGCCTACCCGGTCTATCAGCAGGTGCTCCGCGACAATCCCACCCGCGCCGATGCCTGGGCCGGTCTGCTTTCGGCCCTCCATGTCACCGGCCACGATCAGGACGCGATCGAGCAGATCAAGTCCATTCCGCCTCCCGTGCGCGCCCAGCTTGAGTCCAACCCCGCCTACCTCCAAACCATGGCGTCGGTATATCAAGCCCTGGGCCGGTCGCGCGAAGCCGCCCCCTACCTCAGTCGCGTCGAGCAGGACTATGCGGCCGAGAGCAAGACTCCGCCGGTCGACCTGGACATCCAGAACGCGTGGGTACTCTACAACGGAATGGAGGACGCGGCCCTTTATCGCCAATTGATGAGCCTCGGCAGCCGCTCCGACCTCACCGCGGACCAGCGCAAGACCGTCGAGACTATCTGGACCAACTGGGCCGTTCGTCGCGCCGACCAGGCCGCCGCCGTCGGCAACTCGCGCCGCGCGATCGCCATTCTCAACGCCGCCGCGCATGCGTTCCCTGACAACCCCGCAGCCATCAAGGCACTCGCCGTCGGATACGCGCAGGCTGGCCAACCGCATCAGGCCGTGCTCATCTACAAGGCGCAGAACATGTCCAAGGCCAGTGCCGCGGACTCGCAAGCCGCAGTCGCGGCCGCGCTCGCCGCCGGCGACAACAAGGACGCGGAGGTATGGCTCCGCTATGCGCTCGCCGCCTATCCGTCCGATCCGCAGATCCTCATGCTCGGCGCCAAGTTCGAACAGGCTCGCGGAGACACCGCCCGCGCCATCAAGTACTACCGCGCCTCGCTCAAAGCAATGCCGCCGGCTCCGCCCGTCCCCAAGCTGGCCGCTGAGCTCGGCCTGCCCGCATCCTCTGCTCCAGCCAGCCTGCCCAACCCGGCCCAGCCGCAGGATCTCTCCATCCTGCTCGCTCCGGACTCGAGCGACTTGCCTGCACCCGCACCCGCCGGTCCGGTTCAGCCGTATGCGCCCAGCGATACCAATCCGTTGTCCCCCAACAACGATATGTCCAGAGTTGTGCCGCCCTACATGACCAATACCGGCGGTAAGCCGTCCGCGTCGCCGCCCCCGCCCGCCAATTCCCCCAGCCAGCCGGATGTCCGAGCCAGCGTGCAGCATGCAACCAGTCAGGCGCTCGGCCGGGCGCAACCCACCATCGACGCCGCGTCCGGCGTCTCCACGCCGCAGGCCTACCAGGCGCAGCAGGTGGCACAACTCACCCAGCAGGCCGCGTCACAGCCGCCGCCCTCACCATCCACCGCTCCCAGCGGGGAAGCCTATGGCCCGTATGTCGCCTACATCGCGCCGCCCCCGGCCGCACCGTCAGTCGCAGGCGCCGATCGGGGCGTCACCGGCCGCTCTGTCCTTCCGGTCCAGCTTGGCGACAAGACGCCGCCCCCCGTGCCGTCGCAGACCGACATGACGGACGTTCTTCCCACCCAGCGCTACTCCCCCAGCGCCCGTGCCAACGAGGCTGCCCGCGAGCAGCCCGAGGTCGCTGCCGCCCGCGCCGCGCGCATCCGCCAGCTTCAGCAGGATAACGCCGCCGGCGCCGCCCAGAGCCACCCGCCGCCCGGGGGCACCATCACGCCGCCGACCTTAAACGCGGAGTACTCAGCGCCACCGCAACCGGTGCAAAACCCCGGCGCCTCACAGGTACCCCAGCCGTCCGCCGGGCCCGCGGGCCAGTTCGGCAACATTCCCGACACCGGGGCGCAGCAGTATCCGCAGCCGCGAACTCTGCCGGTACCCAGCCGGCCGGCCACCGTCGCGCCCATCGGCCCAGCCCCCGCGCCGCCTGCCGTTCCCATCGCAGCGCCCGTCGCGGTTGCACCCACGCCTGCCCCGACTCCGCCGGCCGCCCCCGTGGCAGCGGCTACGGCGCCCAATCTCGCCCAGCCGTATCCCCCTATCGCACCGGACTATCCCCTCGCGCCGCCGCCCACAGACGCCGAACTCCAGGCGCGCAATCTCCCCGCTCTGCGCGGCTCCTTCGGTTTCCAGGTGCCCCTCCCGATGTCGCCCCGCCAGCAGGCCGAGAGCGAACTGGCGTCGCTCGAAGGGTCCTACAGCGGATGGCTCGGAGCCACCGGCATCGGCCGCTATCGCAATGGGACCGCCGGCCTCGACCGCCTCTACGACGTCGAATCGCCCGTCGAAGCGTCGGCTGTGATAGCCCGCTCGGTGCGGCTTACCGCCGTAGCCCTCCCGGTATTCCTCAACCCCGGCCTTTTGAACGCATCCAGCTTCACCACCAGCTACGTGCCCTATCTCGGCACGCTTCCTGCCAACGCAGCCGTCGCTTCCGCCCAGCAATACGCCAACGGCGTTGGCGGCGAACTGCAGTTAACCACCAAAAATCTCGGCCTCGCCGCCGGCTATACGCCCTACCAGTTTTTCGTCCACAATCTCACTGGCCGCTTCCGCTTCAGCACGCTGGGCAGCCATCTCTCGCTCTTCGCCACTCGCGACCCGGTCAAGGACACGCTGCTCTCCTACGCCGGTCTCCACGATGCCGGCGCCGCACCCCCCGGCCCCATCTGGGGCGGAGTCATCGCCACTACCGGCGGCTTCCGTCTCAACTTCGGCAGCAGTGCCGCCAACTTCTATCTCTCTGGCAGCGGCGGCCAGCTCACTGGCCGCCACGTCCTCACCAACACCATGTTTCAGGGAACCACCGGCGCAACCTTCCGCGTCCACGGCTGGCCCGGCGGCAGCCTCGCTCTCGGCTATGCTTTGTCAGGAATGCACTATCAATATAACGAGGTCGGCCTCAGCTACGGTCAGGGTGGATACTTCAGCCCCGGCACCTACTTCCTGGCCGCCGTCCCTGTCACCCTCACCGGACACTCCAACGCGAACTTCCACTACATCATCACCGGCGCGCTCGGTGTCCAGACCTTCGAGCAGGAAGAGGCCCCCTTCTACCCGCTCGATCCCGCGCTGCAAAGCAGCTTCAAGCCCTCCAACGGAATCCCGTGCACCGCCGCGCAGGTCCCCTCCTACAACTGCGGCCAGTACCCCAGCCAGGACAGCACACTCTTCAGCTACGCTGTCAACGCCGAAGCAGCCTACCGTTTCGCCGACCACTGGTACGGCGGCGCCTACCTCGTCGCCAACAACACCAGCAACTTCTCCACCGTCTCCGCCGGGTTCTTCTTCCGCTACGTCTTCAGCGCGCAGCACTCCGCCGAGGGTTTCCCCTCCGGCCTCTTCCACCTGCAAGGCCTCCGCCCCCTCCAAATCCCATAAATACTGTCGACCTTTGGCCTGGGCAGAACGCTGGCCGGTGACACACCAGCGATCCGCGGATTAGCATGCACTCGTGGTGCCTCACACCTTTCCATGAGGGGCAAACAGTGGTGAGACAATCCCAGCAACTGACTGGCCCTTACCGTTCAAACCCCCTTGACACCACCCGTATAATTAAGGAAGACCCAAACACTCGCCAGCGTCGTGTCCGCACCAACCCCGGACCGGACCTGAAGCCTGCCAAAGCACAAGTGGAAAGCGGATCAACAGTCGAAACAGCCGGGTATATACACATCCGCAACTACCTTTAGAATCAATCAGCGTTTGTATATACAAATGACTAACCGCCTTGTTCTCTAGACTTTGTCAAGAAAAGTACCCTGGGAGGGAAGGGACGTACCGCAAGCGGGGACGAACCCCGGCCTCATTCCAGGCTTAGCCCTGACTTACCTAGACCTAAGCCCTTTAGAAGATGTAACTTATGGCTTAATCCCAAAGAAAGGGAGTGCCAACCAGCCTGAGAACGAGCCCAACCGGATCACCGGCAGCAGTCCGCCCCGAAATCCAGCCAGCGCGCTGCCGCCTCACACCGCTGTACCATCGAATTTGGATGAGGAGAAATAAATCTGTGCAAAACACGTTCCCGCCAATAGAGAGTGCATTCGTCGCCGTCAACGGCGCGCGCATGCGCTACCTGCACGCGGGAGCGGGCCACCCGATGATCCTCATCCACGGCCTTGTCGGCTCCTCCGCAAACTGGCGCGGCAGCATCGGCCCACTCGCCCAGACCGCCGGCGTCTACGCCATCGATCAGCTCAACATGGGCCAGTCACAGCGCATCGCAGGCCTCGACGCGGGCCTCGAAGCCACCGCCGACCGCCTCGCCACAGCCATGGATGCCCTCGGCCTCGCCCAGGCTGACATCGTCGGTCACTCCCACGGCGGGGCAGTCGTGTTGATGTTCGCCGCCCGCCATCCTAAGCGCGTGCGCCGCCTCATTCTCTTCGCGCCTGCTAATCCCTGGAGCTACCCGAAGAATTGCCTCGTCCGCACCTTCAGCACTCCACTGGGCCGCCTAGTCGCCAGAATCGGCCCGTATCTGCCTGTCCGCCTTCAGCAAGCCGGGCTCGACCGCATGTACGGCGACCCGGCCCGCATCCCCGACGGCTGCCTGCAGGCCTACATCCGGGACCTGCGCGTCCCGGGCACAATGCCGCACATCCTCGAAATCGTTCGCGGCTGGTTCGCCGAGATGGCGAAGCTCGAGGCCGCGTTGCCACGCGTCGCCGGCGTCCCCACCCTGTTGCTCTGGGGAGATCGCGATTTCGCGGTCGAACCCGCCTCGGCCGTGCCACTGCAACACATCCTGCGGCGGTCCGAGCTGCACATCATTCCCGGCGGCGGCCATATTCTCTTCGAGGAGTTCCCGCAGGAGGCCACCCGCCTCATGCTCGAATGGCTGCACCGCGATCCCGCGACCGATCCGCTCGCCGCCCCCGATCAGGCCGCAATGCAACTAGTGGCTGGCACCTAATGCGCCTCCAGCCCAAACGTGTGGTGCAGCCACCCGCGGATCTCGGCCTGCATGCGGTCGAGCTTCGCACCCGGCGACTCGGCCGTTCCCTGGAAGAAGTGGTCCGCGCCCTCGATCCACACCAGCCGCTTCGGCTCAGGCGCGCGCTCCCAGACGGCGGTCAGCGCTTCGCGCGGGCCGAACGGATCGTGGTCCCCGCTCACAAACAGCTTCGGCGCAACGCACCTCGGCAGGAAGCCGTACTTGTAGTCGCGCCCCGCGGCGTGGACCGGCAGTCCCAGTCCGATCAGTCCTTTCACGCGCGCATCACCGCAGCACGCGCTCAATCCAACCACGGAGCCGAAAGAGAAGCCCGCAAACAGAATCGGCTGCCCAAACCTCTGCTCCAGCCAGTTCAGCGCCGCATGCACATCGTCCTGTTCGCCGTGCCCGTGGTCGTGTTCCCCCTCGCTCAGGCCGACGCCGCGGAAGTTGAAGCGCAGCACCGGAAGCCCGAACGACGAGAAGGCCTTCATCGCGTGGTACACCACCTTGTTATGCATGGTCCCGCCGCCCGCCGGGTGCGGATGGCACACCAGCGCCGCGTACGGCGCCTTCTCGCGGCCGCTGTTCAGCAGTGCCTCCAGCCGTCCCGCCGGACCGTGCAGGTCGTCGATCGCTCGAATCTTGGAACTCATCGTATCCAGTCTAATGCGCACCCTGGCCTCATCATTGCGCAGTAACAACTCGGGTTATCCTGTACTCACATGCCCATCGACCCCATCGAACTGACGCGCAGGCTCGTCAACATCGAGTCCACTACGTACCACGAAGGCCTCGTCGGCTCATTCCTGGCCGACTTCCTCTCCGCCGAGCGCTACACCGTCGAGCGCATGGAGGTGGATCAGCCCGATCCCGCCCTCACGCCCGGCGCGGGCAGGGGCGACCGCTTCAATGTCTACGCGGCCATGCTGGGCGTCACACCCGACGTCGTCCTCTCCACCCACATGGACACGGTACCGCCCTTCTTCGGCTGCACTGAAGACGACGAGTTTCTCTATGGCCGCGGCAGTTGCGACGCCAAAGGCATCATCGCCGCACAGGTCGCCGCTGCGGACCGGCTGCGCGAAGCCGGCGTCAAGGCCGGTCTGCTCTTCGTTGTGGGCGAGGAGCGCGACTCGACCGGCGCGAAGGTCGCCAACCGCCATCCGCGCGGCTCGCGCTTCCTCATCAACGGCGAGCCCACCGACAACCGCCTTGCCCTCGCCACCAAGGGCGCGTTGCGCGTCGAGCTTCGTACCCGCGGAATCATGGCGCACTCCGCTTATCCCGAACTCGGTGAGTCGGCCATCAGCAAACTCGTCGAGGCGCTTCACGATGTCCTTGCCATGCCGCTGCCGATCGATCCCGAGATCGGCCCGACCACGCTGAACATTGGGCTCATCTCCGGCGGCTACGCGCCCAACGTCATCGCCGACAAGGCCGAAGCCCACTTGCTCGTCCGCACTGTTGGCCCATCCGAAGAGGTCAGGGACGCCATCACGCAGGTCGTTGCCGGCCGCGCTGACGTCACCTTCTCGCTCGACCTCTCCTTCGCCCGCATGCGCCGGGTCGGCAACTTGCCCACCATGATCGCCAAATTTGCCACGGACATTCCGTCGCTCACTGCCTGGGGCGAGCCTTTCCTGCTCGGCCCCGGCTCCATCCACGTTGCCCACACACCCGACGAGAAGATCAGCAAGAAAGAACTGCTGGACTGTGTCGATCTATATGTAGACTTGGCGACCGATCTCGTGCGTTCCTGAGTTTTCAATCCGCGCTAGGATTCAGCCGGAGATGATTTCAAACGGAAGCGTGCCCACGTTGTCATCCGCCAGCACAACCGTCTGGTCCGGATTTGACGGGTTGTAGCGTACGTTCACGGAAGGATCGCCCACTGCCAGCTTTTCGGCGTCTCGTCTGCCCATCGCAACGCTGCGCAGGTAGCCGCCGTAATACTCGCCATTCAGCAGAAACGAGAAACCGCCCTCGATAAAATCCGTCTGCGTGAACGATTCCGCCTCGTCGCCTGCAGGCAAAACCTTCCAGAGATTGACCTTCGCCGTAGTCTGCGGCCACCCAGCCGCAAGCTGCACCCGCTTCTTGCGGGCACTCTCGCGCAGACCGCGCCGGATTGAGTCGATCAGAAAAGCCATGACGGGAATATTCTAGCCCGGCTGTACGCTTCGATGCGTCTGAGTTTCGACCCGGTTTTCCTACGCTTCTGGCGGAACTAAACTGTACGTATGCCTGCCGAGTTTACCCACCTTCACCTGCATACTGACTACTCCCTTCTGGACGGCGCATGCGACGTCGAGAAGCTGGTCAAACACGTCCACTCGCTGGGCCAGACCGCTGTGGCGATGACCGACCACGGCAACATCTTCGGCGCGGTGCACTTCTTCAATGCGGCGAAGGAGAACGGAATCAAGCCCATCCTCGGGTGCGAACTCTACATCTGCCAGGAAGCGGATCACCGCGCCAAGCCCGACCCCGACATGAAGTATAACCACTTGGTGGTCCTAGCCGAAAACGAAGAGGGCTACCGCAACCTCGTGCGTCTCACTTCGGAGGCAGCGCTGCATGGCTTCTATCGCAAGCCCCGAGTCAGCAAGGACTTTCTCGCCAAACACTCGGCCGGCCTGATCGGCTTTTCCGCCTGTCTGGCCGGCGAGATTGCGCAGCACATCATGGAAGGAAAGTACGAGCAGGCCAAAGCGTCTGCGGGGCAGTACCAGGACATTTTTGGCCGAGGCAACTTCTTCCTTGAAATTCAGGACCACCAACTCGGCCCGGACAAGACCGTCTGCGATGCGATGTTCCGCCTCGAGAAAGACCTCGACATACCGCTGATTGCAACCAACGACTCGCACTACATCGCCGCCGGCGACAGCCGCGCCCACGAGATTCTGCTTTGCGTGCAGACCGCTGCGTCGATGAACGATCCCAAACGCTTCAAATTCGATTCCAACGAGTTCTACATCAAGTCCGCCGACGAGATGGCGCGCCTGTTCGCTCATGCGCCGCATGTGGTCAGCGGCACCATGCAGTTTCCCGAGCGCTGCAACCTGAAGCTCAACAAGATCCACAACCCCTTCCCGAAGTTCCCGGTCCCGGACGGAGAGACACTCGACAGCTTCTTCGAAAAAGTGTGTCGCAACGGGTTGCAAAAGCGTCTCGCCACTGCCATCGAGCACCTGCGCGCGACCGGTAAGTTGCGGAAGACGATTCCCGACTATCAAGCGCGGCTCGATCGTGAGATCGACTGCATCAAGCAGATGAAGTTTCCCGGCTATTTCATGATTGTGTGGGACTTTATCCGCTATGCCCGCGAGCAGTCCATCCCCGTTGGTCCAGGCCGGGGCTCCGCCGCCGGATCGCTGGTCGCGTACTGCATGGAGATTACCGACATCGACCCGCTGCAGAATGAGCTGCTCTTCGAGCGCTTCCTCAACCCCGAGCGCGTCTCCATGCCCGATATCGATATCGATTTCTGCATGAACCGTCGCACCGAGGTGATCAAGTATGTGCAGCACAAGTATGGCGAGGACCAGGTCGCGCAGATCATCACCTTTAACACCATGGCGGCCAAGGCAGCCATCAAGGACGTAGGCCGCGCGCTGGACATGCCGTACGGCGAAGTGGATCGCATCGCCAAGCTGATCCCCGCGACCATCGGCATTACTATCGACCGCGCGCTCAAGGAATCGCCGCCGCTGGCCGCCGCATACGAAGACCCCAAGATTCGGGAGCTGATCGATACCGCAATGCGTCTTGAAGGGCTGGTGCGCGGTGCGGGCGTTCATGCCGCAGGCGTGGTCATCGCACCCAAGCCGCTCACCGAACTGGTTCCCGTTACCCGCACCAAGGACGACGCGATCGTCACCTCGTACGACATGAAGTCGATTGAGAAGCTGGGCCTACTGAAGATGGACTTCCTCGGCCTGACCACGCTCACGGTCATCGATGACGCGCTGAAGCTGATCGAGTCCACCAAGGGCGTCAAGCTTGATCTCTCCACGATTGCGCTCGACGATGCCACTACCTATGAGCATGTTTTCCATCGTGCGCTCACTTCGGGCGTCTTCCAGTTTGAATCGAACGGCATGCGCGACGTACTGCGCCGCTACAAGCCGAACCGGGTTGAAGACCTCACCGCCTTGAACGCACTCTACCGCCCCGGTCCCATGGCGATGATCGACGACTTCATCGAGCGCAAGTGGGGGCGCAGCCCAGTCGCGTACGACCTTCCCGAAATGGAGACCATCTTGCGCGAGACCCTCGGCGTCATGGTCTACCAGGAGCAGGTGATGCAGATCGCCAACGTCGTCGCCGGTTACTCGCTCGGCGAGGCCGACCTGCTTCGCCGAGCCATGGGGAAGAAGGATGTAGTCGAGATGCAGAAGCAGCGCGAGCGCTTCATGACCGGTGCCGCCCAAAACAAGCATCCGAAGCAGGTGGCCGGTAAGATATTCGACCTCATGGCGCAGTTCGCAGGCTACGGCTTCAACAAGTCGCACGCTGCCGCGTATGCGCTGCTGGCGTATCACACCGCGTGGCTCAAGACGCATTATCCGGTTGAGTTCATGGCTGCGCTGTTGACCAGCGAAACCTCCAAGCCCGAAAACGTCGTTAAGTACATCTCTGAATGCCGCGAGATGAACATCCCGGTCGTTCCGCCCAACGTGCAGATCTCGGACGCTAACTTCACGCCGGTGCGCACGGACGCGGGCGAGGCAATCGGCTTCGGCCTTGCTGCGATCAAGAACGTAGGCCACAACGCCATCGTTTCCATTCTCACGGCACGCGGGGATCTGCGGGCGCAGGGAAAGCAGGGCTTCGCCAGCTTATGGGATTTCTGCGAGAGAGTCGACCTGCGCCTGCTGAATAAGCGGGTGCTCGAATCGCTGATCAAGGCTGGAGCCATGGATGCTTTCGGACCGCGCGGCCAAGTCTTCGCCGCTCTCGACAAGGCGATGGAGCGCGCGCAGAAGTCGCAGAAGGACGCTGCTGCCGGCCAGAGCGGACTTTTTGGCGGCATCTTCGACGCAGACGACACTCCCGCCGCCAGCCGCGAAAACGAAGCGCTGCCGCCTGCGCCCGAATGGGATGAGCACACACGCCTGCAGAACGAAAAAGAGGTCCTCGGTTTTTTCGTCTCCGGCCATCCGCTCGACAAGTATCGCGAGAAGTTGCGCAACCTCAAGGTCGTCGACACCGCGACCGCGTGCGAGATGAAGCCCGAGCAGCAAGTGTTCCGGCGCGGCTCCAACGAGCAACCGAACGAGATACAAATCGCCGGTGTGATCACCGGACTCAAGGTGGCGAAATCGCGGCGTTCGGGAGAGATGTACGCGCAGGCGTTTCTGGAGGACGCCGTGGGCAAGATCGAACTCATCGCCTTCTCGACCGCCTATCAAAAGCTTGCGGACAAGCTGAAGATCGATGTTCCCGTATTGGTCCGTGGAGTACTGCGCGGCGAAGATGAGGCACCGAAGCTTTCGCTATCCAACATTCAGGCGCTGGAAGACGTCGAACTGAAGCTGCCGGAATCGTTGCGGATCAAGGTCCCGCTGCGCCATCCCGACGCCGCGCTGCTGGAGAAGCTGAACGCGGTCTTCCTCGCCGCGCCCGGCAAGGGCAGGGTATTGCTCGATCTCGAAGAGCCGGGCGAGTTCTGCGCCGTGCTCGAGCCTCACGATGTCACCGTCACGGCCGACCGCCTCTTCATCGACCGGGTCGAAGAGATCGTCGGCCTCGGCAGCGTGCGTGTCATCGATTAAAGGGACCCACCTCTTGCTTTCTGGAGGCTCCCGGGGTCGGGGCCAGGATCTCCAGTCTGAATCGGCAAGCTAATGGTCGTATCTACCTCTACAGGTTCGCCGTTCACGAGCCAGGGCTTGAACAGCCACTGCTTCACGGCCACCCGGGCAGCAGGTACCATCATGGGCGGCCCGCTTATGACCGAAAGGCTTTTGATTCGACCGTCTTTCGATATGACCGCGTGGAAAACGACCGTGCCTGTCACGTGGGCCTCCATCGGTTTCCTTGGGTCCACTGGGTCGACTCGATGGATGAGTTGCGACATCATCGTGCTCGGTAAGACATGTACCGGAGCAGACGCAGAACTATTTGAACCGGTTTTGACATCGTCCTTCGCAACCAAAGACCACGCCTTCGCCACGTCGCTCTTCTTGTTCTTCGGCGGAGGCAGCATGTGGATATACGCGGGAGCGTTGCGATCTACCGTCAACACACCGTCCTTCTCATGCAGCTCGGTCACATGCAGGAACGAGCGGCGACCCCAGCCCGGCTCATGTCCTTCCGCGTCCGGGCCACCCTGCGAAGTGAAGTAAAACAGCCACGCGCGGCCGCTGCCGTCGACCACCACATCCGCATGGTTGCCCACAGCGCGGTCGGTCGGCTGAGTGCCCGGAACCCGCAGCAGGTTGTCCGGCTGCTGCTTCCAGGTGGTCAGGTCGTCCGAACGAAACACCGCAAGCCCTGTGTGCGGGTCATTGATGAGCCAGTACGAGCCGTGCCACTGGAAGACCACCGGCCCTTCGCCGTGGTTGGTCGTGGCGATGCCCTTCGGCGTCCAGTGCACCAGGTCGGGGGAGTCGCTGAAGTACACCTTCGAACTGTCGGCCTCGTTCTTGTACCAAAGCCGCCAGTTGCCATCGGGGAGCCGGAAGACGCACGCGTCGATTGTCCGGTCCGACTCCAGGTTCGCATTCTCCAGCGGCTTCCAGTGCAGTAGATCTTTGCTGGTCAGGTGCAGGATGTGGCGCGGGTGCTGCCAGTTGTCGAAGGTCCCAGGCACAACGGTCAGGAACATGTGGTACGTCCCGTCCACATCGATCACCTCGGGCGCCCAGAGGGTGTAGTCCGGCGCGGGCAGGGGAATGTCCGCCTCGCTGACATACTGCCAGTGCGCGCCGCCATCAGCCGACTCCGCAATGCCGATGTGCGTGCCATGCACCCAGGTGACGCCGTTCGAGTCGGCGAGGTCAGCGCGACGGTTGGTGTAGAGCATCCACCACGATTTGCGCTCGCGGTTCCATACCACCACCGGATCGGCCGCGCCATCATGCACCGGATCGCGAAACAGCGGCACTGCCGCAGCGGTCTGCGTTGCGCCTGAATTCGACCTCGGAACCGCAGGGGCCTGACTCGCAGCCCGTGTCCTGGGCACTAGACTCGTCAGCACTGACAGAACCAGAAAACCTCGCACGACACCAAGCAAGCGGACTCTCAAGCACCCTCCGTCAACAAAAGAGCAAGTGTATAGGAGCGGGGCTCGGCTGGGCATCACGCCCGCGCGAACGAACTGGCACGCGTTGGATATACAGGGGCAACCTGTTGCCGTCCAGACACATCGCTCGAGAACGGGAAACCGAATCGCCCGCAGTCCGCTACAATGATCCAGATGGCAGAACAAGAAGCAATGGCCACGCCCGAGGCCTGGCGCAGAACAGAGCTCGCGCGGCACCCCGAGCGCCCCTATCCGATGGACTTCATCGAAGCACTGTTCACTGATTTCAGCGAAATTCACGGCGACCGGGCCTTCGGCGACGATCCAGCGATGGCCTGCGGTATGGCGCGTTTCCACGGCCGGCCAGCCCTGGTCGTCGCCAACCTGAAGGGGCGGACGATCAAAGACCGGGTGGCCCGCAAGTTCGGCTCGCCCGATCCCGAGGGATACCGCAAGGCCCTCCGCGCGATGAAGATCGCCGAAAAATTCGGCCACCCTGTCTTTACTTTTCTTGATCTGGCCGGCGCCAACCCCGGGATCGGCGCGGAGGAACGCGGCCAGGGCGAGGCCATCGCGCGCAACCTCCTGGAGATGGCGCGCCTGCGTGTTCCGACCATCGCCACCGTGACCGGCGAAGGTGGTTCCGGTGGAGCGCTTGCATTGGCGGTTGCCGACCGCGTCCTGATGCTCGAAAACGCGATCTACACCGTCATTTCGCCCGAGGGCTGTGCGTCGATCATGTGGAAGGACGCTAGCAAGAAGCAGCAGGCCGCCGATGCGCTCAAGTACACCGCCTTTAGCGCGAAGGACCTCGGATGCGTCGACGACGTGCTCGCCGAGCCCGAGGGCGGGACCCACCTCGATCCAGCCTGCGCCATGGCGATGGTCGACGAGAAACTCCGCTTTCACCTGGCGCAGCTTGACGCCAAGCCCATCGAAGAGTTGCTCGAAGATCGCTACCGGAAGTTCCGCAATATTGCGCAGTTCTATACCGCCGCCGAATAGCCTTTTATCTGGAGGCTGCGGCAATAACCTCGTAATTGCTGTCCGCGGGTGCCGTGGATTTGGAGTTGAAGCGTCCCATTCGCATGATGGCCTCTGCCTCCACTGCCGTTCCGCCGCCCCCTCCGCCCGGGTTCTCTGGCCCGAGGCAGCGGCCGCGCTCGTTGCAGTTCGTCTCGTTTCTCGCCGCGATCTCATGGTTCCTGTGTGCGCGGGCCCTGTCCGCGAGCGCTTCCAGCGGCCTGGCCCAGCGCTTCGGCCTCGCCGATGTTCAGCCTCTCATCGAAGCTCTCTTTCTGCTGTTCCTTCTGGTCTGCGGACTCTCGCTGCTGCGCACCATTGAGCAGCGCCGCGCTCCTCTGGGGCTCACGCTCGGCTTTCCGCGACGGGCAACCTCGCGCGCCGAATGGGCCACCGGCGCCGCCATCGGTTGGGGGCTCGCCATCGCTACCGTGCTTCCCATGGCGCTTGCTCGATGCCTGAACGTCCAGCTCTGGACCTCGCCGCGGGCGTTCTATCTGCTCGGGCTTAGCCTGTTAACGCTTGCCGTCCTCACGTTGGGGCATACGCTGGCCGTCTATGGCTACGGGTTTCACAGGCTGATCGATGCAACCGGGCCAGGGCGGGCGACGCTGATTCTGGTAGCCGCGGCGGCGGCCGTCCATGCGGCTATGCCCGCGCCGTATGGGACGCCTCAGGGCACGCGCATTCTGGTGGATATGCTGACCACTTTGCTGTTCTGCCTCTGCTGGTTTCGCACCCACGGCCTCTGGCTTCTCTGGGGGCTGCACTTCGCCTGGGCCGCGTCGACCACGGCACTCTTCGGGTTGCCAATGGCGGGCAACACAGCGTTTACCTCCGTCATCGACACCCGCACCGCCGGCGCTGTCTGGCTTACCGGAGGCGCGTATGGACCTGGCGCTGCCGCATTCTCCATCTTCTTCCTGCTGGCCGCGATTCCCGTGCTGGTGCGCGTGACCGACGACTACGCATGGAACTACACCCATCCTCCCATCATCCCGGCGGGATACGACGTCACGGTCCCGCCGCCGGCCGCGCACGTCGCCATGGAACAGGCCGAGCAGACCGCTCAGCCAATCGATCCCGCTTCGCTGGTTCAGATTCTTCCCGCGGCGCCGCAGAATCCTCGTGCCGGCAACGCACCCGAGTAGGCCCCACGCTTCCTTCCTGCTTGACTCGTTCATCTATTTGTCATTTGTTTGTCACGCGATACCCCAGCGTTGCACGCAACTGTAGGGTAGGGCAGACCTTCAATCCGTGCGTTTGTTTCCGGCCGAACATCGCGCCAAACGCCCGCAGTATCCGGCATATACGAGCTCTCCGCGAGCCAAAGAATCTGCAACTCACCGGGAAGCAAAGCCGTCGGTTCGCCGGATGTTGAACGTTGCCGAACAGGGAATGCCGCTTGTAAAAAAGGAAGACAAAGCGCAAGATTTTCTATACACGAGGTGCTCGCCATGGCCTTTCGTCGCTATCGATTCAGACCGCTTACTGCGGCCCTCCCGATGGGCATCCTGGCCGGCGCGCTAACGTGTGCGCTGCCGGGCGAGGGTCGCGCGCAGGTTTTTGTGGTCGGCGAAAAGACGGCCATGGCTGACGTCTCTACCGACTTCCATCCCACCCGGGTCGAATTGCCATCGACCCCAATCACCGAACGAGGGCGCCTCGATCTAATCCGCAATCTTGAAGCAGAACAAGGCTTCGCCCACCGCACGCTGCCGCTCGGCGAAGAGATAACCCTGATGGCGAACGGCAATCTCACGCCGGGCGGCGATGCCTACAAAGAGTTGCTCTACAAGAAAGGCGAATCGGCCCAGCCCGGCGACCGGGTCGCCCTCACCAAGGTTACCGTCAAGGCTGACCGCATCGTCTTCGACGTCAACGGCGGACCCTTCCTCGACCATCGCTGGATGCGCCACAT
>CAZAXI010000028.1:0-33389 GCA_964489045.1 uncultured Granulicella sp.
GATAGGCAGCACGGGCACGCCTCTATGCTGTACATGTATACCTACATTAACATGCGAAGGCGGAGGTGGATGGGCGGCGCACTGCGGGCGCCAGTCGATCCCAGGCAGCCCAGAGATTGGCAGGCCCATTCGTGGTGCCGCCAGTACAATTTAGGCAGAAGAGCCAGGTTGGTGTTGGTAACGGGCCGCATTGGCGGAGCTGGGGGGGGAATTTGCGGGATGAGCACGTGACAGCAAGGCCCACGCTACGAGTGACGGTTGCGCTGCTGGTCTATACGGTTCTGATGCTGTCGGTCAGCAGGGTGAGCTGGATCGTCTACCGGCACAACCATCGCTTTGATGAGCGCCCGCTCTTCACGAAAGCCGATCGATTTCGCGACCTGACCAACTACGTCGGCAAGACGGCACATTTGCTGGGCGGTGCAGCGACATTGGGGCGAGGCTACCCGGTGTACACCTATCCCGCACCCGCCGCGTTCGTTTACAAGGCCCTGATCTATGCGGTCCCAGGCTACGGGGTTGTTATTTACCTTACATTTCTCGCGATCTGTACTTTGGGCTTTGCGATCGCGGCCTTGCGTGCCAGCCGCGGCAGCCGGTGGGTGGGCCCAGCCGCTGCTGTTGCGATCGTTGCCACGGCGGTATTCGGCTACCCGCTGTGGTTTGATGCCGACCGTGGCAATATCGAGGGCGTAGTTTGGGCTATGGCCGCAGTGGGGCTATGCTTTCTGCTGCGGGCGAGGTATCGCGCCGCCGCAGTGCTGATCGGTCTGGCCGCCAGCATCAAGCCATTTTCAATTCTGTTTCTGTTGCTGCTGCTGGCCCGCCGCAGATACAAGGAGGCAGCGCTTGGCGTGGTGACAGCAGGCCTAGTGATCTTGGCGGCATTGACGGCGCTGGGACCGAACCCGTGGAAAGCGTATCAAGGCCTGAAGCCAGGCGTATCTCTTTATTTGGCTGAATATGTTACGAACCTGGCGCCAGCCGAAGAAGCACGATTTGACCATTCCCTGCTCGACGGGATGAAGTCGGCTGCGCTTACGGTGGAGATGGGGGGAATTCGTCCTCGTAAGGCCATCGGAGACGTGGAAACGCTGAATGCGGAGCCGGGCGGATGGCCCGTAATACATACCCTGGTGCGCGTTTACCCCTTCGTCGCGATGGCCGGACTTGGACTGCTGGTTGCCGTATTTCGCAAGCTGCCGATGCTGAACCAATTGACCGCGCTGGGAGTCGCTATTACTCTTTTCCCCCTGGCTGCCGGAGACTACACGCTACTTCATTTGTATGTTCCCTTTGGAGCGTTAGTCGTGTTTATGACGCGAGAGGCGGCAGCCGGCCGGTCGACCCTTGCTTTCGGCTCGCTACTGGCGTTCGCCGTTACTTACGCACTGCTTTTCGCCCCGCTGACGTTTCTGGCGATTTACGCGGGAGACGCCAAGCTGCTGCTTTTGCTGGCACTGCTGGTGGTGGCGGCGGTATCACCCATGCCGAGCGAATATTTTGGCGATCCGGCGGGCGAGGTGCAGCGCGAGCAAACGGGCGAGATCGGTCCTGACGCCGCCGGGCTTCTCGCTTCTTGAATCAGCGAACGGTTGCGGCTGAAGTCTCCCAGGCGAGGACGCTTTCGATGCCATCTTCTTTGCTGGTGGTGGGCTGCCAATGGATGAGCTTGCGGGCTTTGGAGTTGTCGGCGACGAAGAACCTCTGATCGCTCTGGCGCCACGGGAGGTGGGTGTAGTTGAGTCGGATGCCGAGGCGCTGCTCGAGATAGTGGAGGAGTTCGAGAAGGCTCATGCTGTTCTCGATGCCCCCGCCGATGTTGAAGGCGTGACCGCGCGCGGCCTGGATGTTCTCAAAGGCGGCGACGTAGCAGCGGACGGCGTCGGAGACGTGGAGGAGGTCGCGAACCTGCTTGCCGTCGCCGGAGACGGTGAAGGGCGGGCGAGCGGGGTTGGCCTTGGATTCGATGGCCTGACGGCAGAACCAGCCGACCCATCCCTGGTCGTAGGTGGCGAACTGGCGGCCTCCGTAGATGGTGGAGTGGCGGAAGACGACGGTCGAGAGGTTGAAGGCGCGGGCGTAGTCCAGCATGTACTGATCAGCGGCCCCTTTGGAGCAGCCGTAGGGAGTGTGGAACTCGATGGGAGCGGACTCGTCGACTCCGGGCTGGGATGCGCGCGGGTGGTAGCGGGTTTCGGTTTCGACCAGGTCGAGGTATTCGAGGTTGCCGTAGACCTTGTTGCTGGAGGAGTAGACGATAGCCGTGCCGGGAGTGTACTGGCGGACGGCTTCGAGCACGTTGACTGAACCGAGGACGTTGGTCTCGAAGTCGCGGCGGGGACTCTCGATGGAAGTGGTCATGGCGACCTGGCCGGCGAGGTGGAAGATGACGCCGGGCTGGAGGGCGCGGACGATGGCCTCGACGTCGAAGGCGTTGCGAATGTCGCCATGGACGAATGCGACGGGGTTGCGCTCGGCGGTGGAGAGGGTGCGGAGCCACTCGAGGTTGGCGGACGCGCCGTTGCGGGAGAGATTGTCGAAGACGGTGACCTGATTGGCAGGGTCGAGCGCAAGCAGGTGGGCAGCGAGATTGCTGCCGACGAAGCCGCAACCGCCAGTGATGAGTGCGTTCATTGGCTCTGGTTTTCCTTCCGTGCCGCTTGTTGGAACCTGCGAAGTTTCTGAAGCGTGCTGAAGTAGCCGAGGGCGAACTGGAAGAGTCTGCGTTTGGTCTGGCCGGCCTTACGGCGGCCGAAGGTGACGGGTACTTCGCCGACTTGCGCGGGCGGGTGGTGGGTGACCGCCTTGATCAGGATTTCTTCGAGAATATCGAAGTCGTTGGAGCCCAGGCGCATGGGCTTGAGGATGGAGGTGTGGTAGAGGCGGAAGCTGTTGGTTACGTCCTTAGCGCGGATATTGAAGACGATGCGAAAGGTGAGGTTGAGTACGTAGGACATCCAGATGAGGATTGCGGGGTTTTCGGTATGGCCTCCGGCGACGTAGCGGGAGCCGATGACGATGTCGAAGTTGTCGCGCTGCGACCACATGGAGGCAAAGTAGGAGGCGCTGTGGGAGCCGTCTGCGTCCATGCAGAGGAGGTATTTGCCGCGGGCCAGGGCGATGCCGGTGCGGATGGCGTCGCCGTACTGGTTGCCGCCGGAGCGGCGGATGTGGCGTACGCCGTTGCGTTCGCAGACCTCCTGGGTGTCGTCGATCGCGGTCTGGGTGTCAAGAATGAGGATTTCGAAGCTGGGTGTGAGCGCGGCTGCGGCAGCCTTGATGGTGGGCAGCAGGTCCCGCAATGCGGCAGCTTCGTTGTAGGCAGGCAGCATAACCGTCAACTCGACAGCTTCGAGAGTTTCGCTTGATTGCATTATCGATACTGCTTCGGTCTAGTCACTTCAAGCTCCGGGAACTGAGATTGCGCGAGTTGCCAAACGGCATAGGCAAGATTTGTCTTCGGCCTCCAGCCGAGAGACTCCGCGAGGCGAATGTCAGCAACCAAATTCGCCGGCTCATATGGGTGAAGCGGGAGTTCTCCCAATCGGATCTCAACATCCAGTCCTAGCTGACGGCAAACGGAACCTACTATGGTGCGCAACGCGATCGATTGACCACTGCCAATATTGAAGACGTCGCGTCCGGGCAGCGTGCCCTCTTCGAGGATAAGACAGACTGCCTCGGCCACATCCTGCACCGCGCAGAAGTCGCGAATCTGCATGCCCGACGACATTCGAAACGGCTGGCGTTCAAGAGCGCTGCGCAACAGTGACGGGAACAGACGATCCCCGCCATCGTGAAGGCCGGTAAAGGAGAATGGCCGCAGGACCGTGAGATGGCGTTTCAGACGTTCCGCTCCCGCGCGCAGGAGGCAATCGGCCGCGGCTTTGCTGGCGCCGTAGGGATGGAGGGTGTCGATGGGATCGCCCTCGCGACATGGCCGGTCCTGGCTGGCGTAGACCAGTCCGGTGCTGACGTGGATGAAATGGCAGTCTTCGACCTCGCAAGAGGCCTCGAAGAGCGCGACCGTGGCCGAAACATTGAGCCGGATGAGATCGAACCATCCTATCTTCGTCGGACGCACCCCGCTGGCAGCGCAGTGGATGATCGCATTCGGCTGAAAGTCCAGGACGATCTGCGCGAGTTCCTTGCTGTCGGAGATGTCGAGTTGCCGCGAGTCCGCGTTGGCGAGATTTCCGAAGAGCGAAGGGTCCGGTGTTCGCATCAAGAGATGAAGGCGGGTTTCCGGGTGCATGGTTCCAAGGTGCTGGACGATGTTGTATCCCAAGGTTCCGGACGCGCCGGTGACCAGGACTCGCTCTAGGTGTGGGCAGGGCATCAGTTGGCTCAAACCCTTCTTGAAGCGGTCACGTCAGTGGTCGGCATGTAAACACTATATCTTCTGGACGCGTTGGACGTCGCGGACGCCCTGAACGCGGCGGAGCTTGTCGACGAGGCGGTTGAGGTGGCGGACGTCGACGGTTTCGATGACGAAGTCGACGACGGCGCCACCGTCGGCGGTGGCGTTGGAGGCGGAGGAGCGGATGTTGGTGCCGTCGTCGGAGATGATGGCGGTGAACTCCTTGAGCAGGCCGGCGCGGTCGTCGCAGAGGACGGTGAGCTTGACGGGGTAGGTCTGGGGCTTGGGGGCGCCGGCGGCGGCGTCGGCAGGGAGTGGGGCCCACTCGACCTGGATGCGGCGGTCGGACTCGTAGAGGAGGTTCTGGACGTTGGGACAACTGCGGGCGTGGACGGCGACGCCTTTGCCGCGGGTGACGTAGCCGATGATCTCTTCGCCACGGATGGGGTTGCAACAGCGGGCGCGATAGACGAGGAGGTCGTCCTGGCCTTCGACCTGGAGGGAGTCCGAGCCCTTGCCGAAGAAGACGCGCTTGACGGCGTCGGACATGTGGTCGATGGTGTGGCCGATGACGCCTTCGTGCGGTGCAGGCTCGGCGGCGATGGTGGATCCGGGTTCGAGCTTGTTGAGGACCTGGCGGGCGGAGAACTTGCCGAAGCCGACGCCGGAGAGCAGCTCGGCCTGGGTAGTGAGGCCGTACTCGGCGGCGACCTTGTCGTAATCAGCCTCGTGATACTTGGAGAGGCCCATCTTGTACTTGCGTGCTTCGCGGTCGAGGAGTTTCTGGCCGATCTCGATGGCGCGCTCGCGCTGATGCTCGTTGATCCAGTGCTTGATCTTGTTGCGGGCACGCGAGGACTTGGTGAAGGAGAGCCAGTCGCGGCTGGGGGAATGGCCGGTTTGAGTGGTGATTTCGACGATGTCGCCGTTGCGGAGCTTGGTGCGGAGGGGGACGATGCGACCGTTGACCTTGGCGCCGATGGTGGTGTGGCCGACCTCGGTATGGATGGCGTAGGCGAAGTCGATGGGGCTGGAGTCCTTGGGCAGGACGACGACTTTGCCTTTGGGGGTGAAGGTGTAGACCTCCTCGGGGTACAGGTCGATTTTGAGGGTCGACATGAACTCGTTGGGGTCGGACATCTCGCGCTGCCACTCCATGAGCTGGCGGACCCAGGCGAGACGGGCTTCGTCCTTGGCGGTGACGTTGTCGCCAGCCTTGTACTTCCAGTGGGCGGCGATACCTTCCTCGGCGACGCGGTGCATCTCTTCGGTGCGGATTTGGACTTCGAACTGATGGCCGCCGGGCGCGATGAGGGTGGTGTGCAGGCTCTGATAGAGGTTAGGCCGGGGCATGGCGATGAAGTCCTTGATGCGGCCGGGGACGGGACGCCAGACGGAATGGAGGAGACCGAGGACGGCGTAACAATCCTGGACGGTCTGGCAGATGACGCGGATGGCGAGGAGGTCGTAGACCTGGTCGAGGGGCAACTTCTGGTCGGTGATCTTCTGCTGGATGGAATAGAGGCGCTTGATGCGCCACTCGACGCGGCCGGCGATTTTGTGCTCGCGGAGCTTGGCTTCGAGCTGCTTGACGATGGTTTCGAGGAAGACTTCGCCTTCGCCGCGAAGGGCGTCAACTTCGTTGGCGAGCTGCTGGTAGGCGAATGGGTCGGTGTAGCGGAAGGCGAGGTCTTCAAGCTCGCCGCGGAGCTTGCCCATGCCGAGGCGGTGGGCGAGCGGGGCAAAGATGTCGAGGGTCTCGCGGGCGATTTTCTGGCGCTTCTCGGTGGGCAGGTGCTCGAGGGTGCGCATATTGTGGAGGCGGTCGGCGAGCTTAATGATGACGACGCGGACATCGGTGACCATGGCGAGGAGCATCTTGCGGATGTTCTCGGCCTGGTGGTCTTCGCGGTTCGCGAACTTGATTTTGTCGAGTTTGGTGACGCCTTCGACGATGTGAGCGACCTGCTCGCCGAAGCGCTCTTCGATTTCCTCGGAGGTGACATTGGTGTCTTCGACGGCGTCGTGGAGGAGGCCGGCGGCGATGGCGGTGGAGTCCATCTTGAGTTCGGCGAGGACGAAGGCGACCTCGAGGGGATGGACGGCGTAGGGCTCGCCCGAGGCGCGCTTCTGGCCTTCGTGTTGCTGGAGGCAGAACTGCCAGGCCTGGCGGATGATCTCGAGGTCGTCGCCGGGGCGGTTCTGGTGGACTTCGTGGAGAAGGTGGGCGAATGTTTCGTCGATTTTGGAGACTACCGCGGGACTTGATCCGGTGAGATGCTCGGCAGAACTCTCCTCGGGGGCGGGTTCGGCCGAATCTGATGGAGCTTCGGGACTTACGGCTGGATATTTGGGCGCGTTTTCGGGGAGAGCGCGGGCGGCTGCGGCGGCACTGCCCATGGGCACTCCCGGGCGCAGGAGATCCAGCGGTGCAGCAGGCGGCGGAACCGACTCCAGCTCAATGCCTGTGTCCGTTTGAATAGGCTCGGAACTCATGCCTTCGAGGGTCGAAGGTGCGACTCTTCCGGAGGGTCCGGGAGCCGCCCGAGTGATTGCCATAGGCCATTATAGAAGGGGATGCGGGAAATGGCTGGCGGAGGAGGGAATTCAAGGGTTTGGGCTGTCGAAATCCCGGCCACTTGCGCGGCTCAGGCAAAGGTACGTTGCGAACTCCACGCAGATTTAATTCAACTTAATTTTCAGCAAACGCGCGGCCCAAACGTCTATGGGTTAGACGGAACAGGTTGCAGCAAGCGAAGACAGGGCTTGGGATAGCTCCGGTTGGGGTGTGCCTATAAGGCGTTTCACAGCCGGGGAGCGCCGCGAAATCAGTCTTCCTTCCGCCTGGAAAGCCGCTGAGACAAGCCGCAGCGGCAACGACAAATTTCGATGTACTTATCCATTCCGGAGATCAGTGATGAAGATCGCAATTAAGTTGTTCGCAATTACCCTGGCCGCAGCACTGAGCGGCCCAATCGCCTGGACGCAAGCCCCCACAACAACCAAGCCAGTCGTACCGATGCAACTGAAGCCGCTCTCCAACGCTCCCATCACCATGCACGCGGTCGACGATAGCAAGACCCTCTACCAGACTATCGGTAAGCTGGCCGGGCTGAATGTTCTGTTCGACGCGGACTACCAGTCCAAACGTGTGCAGGTGGATTTCACCAACGCCAGCCTGAGCGATGCGTTGCGGATCGTGGGCGAAATCGCGGGCACATTCTACAAGCCGCTCACCCCGGACACGATCTTCGTCGCCCAGGACACCACCATGAAGCACCGTGATCTCGACGATCTCGAGGATGAGACCTTTTATCTGAAGAATGCCACCCAGCAAGCCGACGCCAACGAGTTGGTGGCTGCGCTGCGTAACATCCTTCCGCCCGATGCGAAGGTCTACCTGGTTATTGGCGAAGACGCGATCGTTGTTCGCACAACCCCTGAGCTGCTCGTGCTGACGCAAAAGCTGCTCAACGACCTCGATCTGCCGAAGAAGGCTTACCGCCTCACTTACACCGTCACCGAAATGGACGGCACCAAGCTGATTGGCACGCATCACGTCGTTGTGCTCGCCGTGTCGGGGCAGCAGGTTAAGGTTAAGCAAGGCAGCAAGGTCCCCATCGCTACCGGCTCCTACAGCGCCGACAACAAGGCCGCCGGCGTCCAGACCCAGTTCACCTATATTGATGTCGGCTTGAACTTCGATTCGACGCTCATGGCCATGGGCGATTCCGCCATGCTGAAGGCGGACGTCGAGCGATCCAGCGTCGCGCCGGAAGCTTCCGGCGTCGGTGCGCAGGACCCGATTGTGAACCAGACATCCCTGCAAGGCACCTTCCTGCTGGCCCCGGGCAAGCCGGCCAGGATTGGCTCGCTGGACATGCCGGGAAGCTCGCATCATCTTGACATCGAGGCCACGTTGGAGCCGCTCCATTAATCGGTTCATACGGGAGCGAACCTGACCAGCGAGATCGAAGGGGGTTGTGCGGATAAAACATGGTGCTAGACTTGCTCCCGATGAATGGCTGGAGTGCAAGGCGGGGCCAAATTCTGGGATGGGCGGCGGTTTCCATTTCCACAGCGTTCGCCTGTTTCTGGGCGTTTTGGGGGAGCATAGAGAACTTCCACGAAGGGTGGTATTTCACAAACATCTGGCGAAATATCGGCTTGATGTTGGTTCAATACCTGAGCCCAATGCTGATCGTGATGCTGATCAGTGTGCTGGCGCTACGCTGGCCGCGCTTGGCAATTCCCCTGCTCACGGCTGGAGCCATTGGTGCCGCCCGGTTCTTTCGAGGCAGCCACGCCGCGGTCGTGCTGATCGTGATTCCGCTGGTCGTTCTCGGCGTGCTCTACCAGTTTGGTTGTCCCGAGCCGCGCCGCTGGGCTTGGAGATGCCTGGTGGGGCTTCCGCTGATTACGGCAGTGGCTTGCGGCGCGTATCCCGGCTGGCGCGCGATACATCGCTGGGACGACGGAAACTACGGCATGCGGCTGATCGAGGGCAATGGCGTCACTCTGATCTGGGCGCCGGAGGGACCGGGTTGGCCCGCTCGCGGGGGCGCCTCCTGGCAGGAAGCGATGCGAAACTGCGCTAACTTATCCGCGGACGGCCGATCACTCGCCGCTGCGCCACAGAATGTATGGCGGCTGCCCACCGTTGACGAGGCCGTGCGCTCGCTGGTCTATCGCGGCGCCAACGCAGGAGGCACCTGGGACCCGCTTCTGCGCCGCGCGCAGTACCGGGTGGTCCCGGACAAGGACTCTCCCCTGTGGAAGTTCCATTCAAACGTGATCTATTGGTGGACTGGCACCGAACCCGGCGGAGATCAGGCCTACTACATTACCAACAACGGTTATGTTCTATCGGTGCCAAAACGGATCCATCCGGGTTACCTGGCGTTTCGATGCGTGTCTGAGCCATCCGCGGCGAGCGTGGCTCCGGCCGGGGAATGAATGAGCGGATCGGTGGATGCTGACCCGCGGCCCGCGATTTGCTTAAGCTGAGCGGTGGATGGTCTATTGGGGACACAGCATTTGGCTCAAATTGCGCGGAAGGTTCGCCGGTCGGTCGATGAGAGATTGGGAGAGAGTCGGCGGGGTGGGGCGAGGCGGGTTGGAGCTTCGCTGGTACTTCGTGCTGATGGTGACGGCGGCGATTGCGATCAGCTACTTCGACCGGCAGACGCTGCCAGTGGCGATTGCGGCGATTCAGCGCACGATTCCGATCTCGAACCAGCAATTCTCGTATCTGACGTTGGCATTTTTGCTGGCGTATGCGGTGATGTATTTGGTGGGCGGGCGGCTGCTGGACCGGTTGGGAACGCGGCGCGGGTTCTTACTGATCATGGTGTGGTGGTCGGCAGCGTGCGCGCTGCAAGGGTTGGCGACGGGGTTCACGTTGCTGCTGGTGGCGCTGCTGCTGCTGGGGATGGGTGAGGGCGGAGCCTTTCCAGCGGCGGTGCGGGTGGTTGCGGAGTGGATTGAGCCGGAGGAACGGTCGACGGCGATGGGGATCATCAATGCGGGGACGGCGGTGGGGGCGGTGCTGGCGGCGCCGGTGGTGGCGAGGATTGTGCTGACGCTGGGCTGGCGGGCGGTGTTCTTTGTTGCGGGTGGGGTGGGGATGGTGTGGGTGCTGTGGTGGGCGGCGGCGTATCGAAGCAAGGCGGTGGTCGAGCGAAACGCGCTGGATGCGCGGGCGCTGGGAGCGCAGCTTACCTTGCGCGAGTTGATCGGAATGAACAGTGTGCGGGCGGTGGTGTTTGCGAAGTTCATGAGCGATTCGGCCTGGTACTTTCTGCTGCTTTGGCTGCCGAAGTATCTCTACGATGTGCGCGGCTTCGACGTGAAACATGTGGGCTACTACGCGTGGATCCCGTATGCGGCGTCGGGGGTGGGGAGTTTTGTGGGCGGGTGGTACTCCAGCCGGCTGCTGCGGAGCGGGCGGTCACTGGATGCGGCGAGGAAGATTGCGCTGGGATTGAGCGCGGCGTTTATGCCGGTGGTGATGCTGGTGCCGCTGGTTCCGGTGCAGGCCGCCATCGTGTTGTTCAGCGTCGCATTCTTCTGCCAGCAATCGTGGTCGGGGCTGATTATGACCGTGCCAGCGGACATCTTTCCGTTGTCCGCGGTGGGGACTGTCTCGGGTCTGGTAGGCTTCGGCGGTGCGATTGGCGGGGGCATTTTCGGCCTTGTAGCCGGGCGGTTGCTGGACCATGGATTCGGCTATGGGACGCTGTTTGTGCTGGTGGGGACGTTCCATCTGATCGGCTATACGGCTATTCTTTTGTTTGCTGGGAAAATTCAACCGCTTCGGGTGGATGATCTGAGGGAGATCGTATGAACTTTTGGAAGCTTGACCTCAGCGGCTAAAGCCGTTCGGCAAAGGGGAGTCGACGGCACGGCTGAAGCCGTGCCCTTAACGAGGCGAGAGGATTCCGAATGAGGCGAGGGAATTCCAGATTACTTCGCCGGGGATTGGGGACAGAGAGCAGAGTATGAAGATTACAGAAGTACACACGCGCGTCGTTCAATGGGAGGGCGAGACGGTTCCGCTGTCCCCTCATTTTTGCACCAACCCCATGGACCTGGTCGCGTTTGGCGATGCGTCGATGGGGAACTTTGCGTTCCATGGATGGGTGGTGGTGGAGATCTTCACCGACACGGGGCTGGTGGGGCTGGGGAATGCCGCGCTGTCGCCGCTGGTGACGAAGACGCTGATCGATACGTATCTGAAGCCGTTACTAATTGGGGCGGACCCGTGGGACACGGAGTATCTGTGGCAGCAGATGTACCGGCGGACGATGGCGTTCGGGCGCAAAGGCGTGGCCATGACGGCGATTTCGGCGGTGGACATCGCGCTGTGGGACCTGCTGGGAAAAGATGCGAAGCAGCCGGTGTACCGGTTGCTGGGCGGGCGGACCAAGGAGCGGATTCCGGTGTATGCGAGCCGACTGTACGCGATGCCGATTCCGGAATTGCGCTTGGAGGCGCAGAAGTATAAGGACCAAGGCTACAAGGCGATGAAGCTGCGCTTTGGGTGGGGGCCGATCGACGGCGCCGCAGGAATGCAGAAGAATGTGGAGTTGATTCGCAATGTGCGCGAGGTGATTGGCTACGACATCGACCTGATGGCGGACGCGTACATGGGATGGACGCTGGACTATGCGAAGCGCATGCTGCCGCTGATTGAACCGTTCCAACTGCGCTGGCTGGAGGAGCCGGTGATTCCGGACGACACGCGCGGGTATAAAGAGCTGAAGAGCTATGGGCGGGTGCCGATTGCGGGCGGCGAGCACGAGTTTACGATCTTTGGATTCCGCGATTTGCTGGAGGCCAACGCGCTCGACTATATCCAGTTCGATACCAACCGGGTGGGCGGGATCAGCCAGGCGCGGAAGATCTCGGCGCTGGCCGAGTCGTTCCAGGTTCCGGTGGTGCCGCATGCGGGGCAGATGCACAACTTCCACGTGGTGATGGCGAGTTTGAATTCGCCGATCGCGGAGTTCTTCCCCAAGGTCGATGTGGAGGTGGGCAACGAGTTGTTCTGGTATATCTTCGACGGGGAACCGACGCCGGTGGATGGGTATATCGACCTGGATGAGAAAAAGCCGGGGCTGGGGCTGACGGTGAATGAAGAGTCGCTGAAGCGGTTCAAGATCATCGAGTAGCGAAGGGAGTTCATGATTCACCTAGTGCAGATCAGCGATGGCACGGAGCGGCGCGTGGCCATGGTCGAGGAGCCGCATCTTCGCTGCCTGGAGGGAGTGTTCAGCGTGTATGAGCTGGCGCTGCGCTATGCACAGTCCGGCTCGAAGCTGAGCGAGCAGGCCTCGGCGCTGGCGAGCGGTGAGCTTTTGGACTATGACCAAATCTATACCGGGAGGTCGGAGTGGCGGCTGCTGGCGCCGATCGATGTACCGGGGCAGCCGTCGCGGATGCTAGTGAGCGGGACGGGATTGACGCATCTCGGCAGCGCGCGAGAGCGGCAGGCGATGCATCTGGCGGGCGAGACGAAGACAGCCGAGGCTGTTACGGATAGCATGCGGATGTTTGAGTGGGGCGTGGCGGGCGGACGACCGGGTGAAGGTGCGATTGGGATTGCGCCGGAGTGGTTCTACAAGGGCGACGGCGCGGTGCTGCGCGGACCGTTTGAGGCGCTGGAGATTCCCGGCTATGGAGAGGACGGCGGCGAAGAGGCGGAGATTGCGGGCGTTTACGTGATCGACGAGCAGGGCAATCCGTGCCGCATTGGGATGGTGCAAGGGAATGAGTTCTCCGACCACAAATTTGAAAAGCGGAACTATCTGAACCTGGCGGGATCGAAGCTGCGGACGTGCAGTGTGGGGCCGGAACTGGTGATTGGGCCGGAGTTCGCCGATGTGCGGGGCGAGGTGCGGATTGAGCGCGCAGGCGAAGCGGTTTGGCAGAGGAAGATCGCGAGCGGCGAAGAGAACATGTGCCACAGCCTGGCGAATATGGAGCACCATCATTTCAAGTTCGCCGGACACCGGCAGCAGGGCAGTGTGCATGTGCATTTTTATGGGGCGGATGCGCTGTCGTGCGGCGACGGCGTGGTGTTGCAGGATGGAGATGTGACGGAGGTGCGGTTTGAGGGATTCGGGCGCGCGCTGCGGAATGTGATTCGCGAGGACGCGCGGCAGGCGGCGCCGGTGCGGGTGCGTGTTCTTGACTAATGATTAAGGTTGACCCATTTAGTATGGGACGGGAACAAGTGGAGACGGTATGGCGAAGCAATCGGTAGCATTACTTGGGCTGGGAACGATGGGCTCGGGGATGGCGGCGAACCTGCTGAAGGCAGGATTTCCGCTGGCGGTGTACAACCGAAGCCGCGCAAAGGCGGAGGCGTTTGCCGCGCAAGGGGCACGCGTGGCGGAGACTCCGGCGGACGCGGCGCGCGGGGCGGACGTGGTTCTTTCGATGCTGGCGGACGATGCGGCATCGCGGGCGGTGTGGCTGGGACAGGATGGAGTGCTGGCGGCGGCGGAGAAGGGAGCAGTGCCGGTTGAGAGCAGCACGGTGACGCCGGCGTGGATTGCAGAGCTGGCGGAGGCGGCGCGGGCGCGGGGGCTGACTTTGCTGGATGCGCCGGTGACGGGCAGCCGCGCACAGTCGGCTGCGGGGCAACTCTCGTTCCTGGTGGGCGGACCGCGTGCGGCGCTGGAGGCAGTGCGGCCCGTGCTGGAGGCCATGAGCAAGGAGATTGTGCCGCTGGGGCCGGTGGGGAGCGGGGCGAAGCTGAAGCTGATCAATAACTTTCTATGCGGAGTGCAGATTGCGTCGCTGGCGGAAGGCATGGTGTGGCTGGAGCGCAGCGGGCTGGACCGGGAGCAGGCGCTCGAATTTCTGAAGCGGGGGGCGGGAGGGAGTCCGGTGCTTTCGAGCCTTTCGGCGCGCATGGCGAGCCGCGACTACGCGGTAAACTTTCTGCTGAAGCTGATGTCGAAGGACCTCGAGTACGCCGGTGCAGCCGCGGCGGAGAGCGGCGTGGACCTGACGACGGCTGCAAACGCGCGCAGGTTGTTCGAGCAGGCGGTTGCGCTGGGATATGGCGACAAGGACATGTCGGCGGTGGTGGAACCGCTGCGGGCTGCGAATTGCTGAGAGATAGAGGAGGGTTTCGATGCAAAGACTCTTGAGGATTGCGTTGCTGGTGAGCTTGATGGTTGGCGTGAGTTCGGCAAGGTCGCAGGAGCCGTCTACGGGGTTGAAGGACTCGTCGCCGCCGGCACCGGCTGCAGCGCCTGCTGCGACACGTCCGGCACGGCCTCCGGCGCCGGTGCGGGACCCGAACGCGCCGGGATTTGTGAAGGCGAAGGAGCTGCCGGACGGCGCGGTTCCACCGGCGAATGTGGATGGGAACTTCATTATTGGGCCGACGCACAATCAGGCTCCGGAATTCGCAGCGCAGGATGGCGTGCCCAAGGGAACGCTGTATGAGTTCACCATGAACTCGACGGACAGCAAGATCTATCCGGGGATTGTGCGCGATACGGGCACGTTTGGCACGGCCGATCCGGCGGACCCGACGCGAATGATCGTGACTACGAGCCATCCTGGACCCTACACACGACACGTGGCTGTCTATGTTCCGAAGCAGTATGTGCCGGGGACTGCTGCGCCGTTCATCGTCGGGGCCGATGGGGTGGATCGTGCGTGGCCGACGCTGTTTGACAATATGATCGCCGCGCACCGGCTGCCGGTGATGATCGGTATTTTTATCGGCAATGGCGGCGGTGACGCGCAAGGCAGCGAGCGGGGGCTGGAGTATGACACCATGTCGGGCCTGTATGCGGAGTTTGTCGAGAAAGAAGTGCTGCCGCTGGTGGAGAAGAATTACGGCGTGACATTGACCAAAGATCCCGACGGCCGGGCAACGATGGGGGCAAGCTCGGGCGGGTCGGCCGCAATGATTATGGCGTGGTATCACCCGGAGTGGTATCACCGGGTGCTGACGGTCTCCGGCACGTTCGTGAATCAGCAGTGGCCGCATAACGATGCGACTCCGCATGGCGCGTGGGAGTTGCATGAGCATTTGATTCCGGAGAGCCCGGCGAAGCCGCTGCGGATCTGGATGGAGGTGGGCGACCGGGACAACTACAACCCGAATGCGCTGGACGACCACATGCACGACTGGGTGGTTGCGAACGAGAATATGGCCAAGGTGCTGACGGCCAAGGGATACCACTATCAGCTTGTGTTCGCGCGCAATGCCGGGCACACGGACCGTGCGGTGAGAGCGCAGGCCCTGCCGGAGGCGCTGGAGTATGTTTGGCAGGGATATCCGATTGCGGGGAAGAATTGATTGAGGGATTGGGGTGTTTATGCGTATCCGGATCGCAGTTGTATTGACCGCGGTTTGCATAGTCTGGCTCCCGGCGGCTGTCGCTGCGTCGAGTGTGGAGAGGATCAGGAATGAGAAGGTGGTGGTGATGGAAGATACGCTGGCGCCGGGCGAGCGAGAGCCGGCGGATCACCTGCCGAGCATGGTGGTGTACATGTCGGGAGGGACGGTCGAGGTGAAACCTGCCGGCGGAGTTGCGCGCGCGGAGGACGTGAAGGAGGGCGAGACAGTTTTCCAGGAAGCGCACGCGGGCGGGTTGAGGAATGCGGGGGTTTCGGCGTTGCACTTTGTGCGCGTGGAGTTTCTGGGAGCGGGCGACGTGGAGATGTGGGGGATGACCGGGCTGGCGCCGAACTACAAGATCCTGGTGGAAAACCGGTATGCGCGGGCGTACGACATCAAGATTCCCGCGCAGACGTTTGAGCCGCAGCACACGCATCATGACCGCGTGGTGGTGTCGCTGTCCGGGGCGGAGCTGGAACATATTCTGCCGGACGGGACGAAGCAGCCGTCGACGCTGAAGACGGGCGAGGTGGTGTGGCGGCTGGGCGCGACGCACATTGGGCATAACCTTGGGCACACCGATTTGTGGGTGATTGCGATTGAGCCAAAGTAGCGAAAGGCCAAGGAGCAAGAGGGTAATGGGTTGGTTCGAAGAAACTTGACCTCAGGGGCTGAAGCCCTTTCAATCAATGAGCTGCTTGCGGCACGGCTGAAGCCGTGCCCTTAACGAGACCAGCGAGAATGACTCACTACCAGTAGGGTGCCTTCCTTGACCGTGATGGCTGTAGCTCCTACCATGGCATCGCGAAACGGGCGCGCATTTGACGCGGCTACAACAACCAAATTGAATGGTTGTGAGTGAACTACAGGGAACGCGTGGCAGGAGTAGAGGAATTTATGGCAAAGCTGGGATTTTTGGGACTGGGCATCATGGGCGGGCCGATGGCCCGCAATCTTATTCGCGCCGGACATGATGTGGCGCTATGGTCGCACTCGGGGAGCAAGGCGGAGGCGCTGGCGAAGGAGGGGGGAACTGCCTGCAAGACGCCGGCGGAGGTGGCTAAACGGAGCGAGTGCGTGTTTCTGTGCGTGGGGAACACGAAGATGTCGACCGAGGTGATCCTGGGGCCGGAGGGTTTGGCAAGCGGACGCTCGGGAGCGTTGACGATTGTGGATTGCAGCACGGTGTCGCCTTCGGAGAGCCGAAGGGTCTCGGCGGAGCTGGCGAAACAGGGCATCGATTTTCTGGATGCGCCGTGTTCGGGATCGAGGGCGGGCGCGGAGGGAGCGACGCTGACATTCATGATCGGCGGCGACACCAAGGTGTTCGAGCGGGTGAAGCCGTACATCGAGGCGATGGGCAAGCAGCTTTATTACTGCGGCTCCGCAGGGATGGGCTTGCAGGCGAAGCTCTCGCAGAACATGATCCTGGGCAACCTGCTGCAGGCGTTCAACGAGAGCTTTGTGCTGTCGACCAAGGCGGGCGTGCCGCCGCAGTTGATGCTGGACATTATCAACAACAGCGCGGCGAAGTCGGGCATGGTGGCCTTGAAGGCGCCGGCGGTGTTTGCGCGGAACTTTACGCCGAACTTCAGCGTGAAGTGGCTGGAGAAGGACATGGCGCTGATGCTGGAGTCGGCCGCAGAGCAAAATGTGCCTGCTCCGGTTACAGCTCTTTCTCGGCAGATGCTACGCGCGGCGATCGCGGAAGGCTACGGCGACGAGGACATCTGCGGCTCCATCCGCGTTCTGGAGAAGATGGCAGGGTGTGAGGTGATCGCGAAGCCTGAGGGCGCGTCATCCTGAGGGGGTAGCTGATGCGACCGATCGCGGGAAAGCTGATTTGGGGCCTCGGTGTGCTTCTGGTGTGGGGATGGCCCGGATGGGCGGTCGCACAGGCTCATGCGGGTGACAGCGTCTTCAACATTCTGGATTATGGTGCGGTGCGGGATGGCTCGGCGAGTTCGACCGAGGCGTTTCGCAAGGCTATCGCGGCGGCACAGAAGGCGGGTGGCGGCACTGTCTATGTGCCGGCGGGAAACTATACGACCGGGCCGATCCAGATGGTGAGCAACCTGACGCTTGACTTCGACGCGGGGGCGATTGTGCATTTTCCTGCGACGGTGCTTCCGCTGACCCCGGGGCGGCAGCAGGGCATTGAAACGCCCACGCCGATTCCTCTGATCGGAGGGCACGATCTGGAGAATGTAACTGTAATGGGTCGGGGCGTGCTGACGACCAGCAATCTGGACTGGATGAGGTTACATTCTCGCGCGCTGCGGTCGGTGGCCGACGCTGGGAGCGCCAATGGAGCGAACTGGGAGCGTCTGCTGCAGGATTTGGAAGCGCAGAAGCCGATCTCCGAGGAGGAGTACCACGCGGCGGCGGCGGAGCTGCGGCCATCGTTTGTGCGCTTTATGAACAGCAGGAACATTCGCATCGACGGGCTGCGGTTCATCGGGTCGTCGATGTGGACGGTGCATCTGCTATACAGCGAAAACGCGGTGGTGGAGAACCTGGTGATCGAGACCTATCCGGGGGTTCATGCCGATGGGATTGTGATCGATTCGAGCCGGTTTGTGAAGCTGGAGAACGACTATATCGATGCCGGCGACGACGGGTTGGTGATCAAGTCGGGCAAGGACCGCGACGGGCTGCGGGTGAACCGGCCTACGGAGAATGTGACGATCACGAACTGCACGGTGCATCATGCGCAGTCGGCGCTGGCGATTGGCAGCGAGACGTCGGGCGGCGTGCGCAATGTGGTGGCGAGCAACATCACGGTGAAGGATACGGTGAATGGGGTTCACATCAAGAGCCGGCGCGGGCGGGGCGGCGTGGTGGAAGACATCCGCTTCGACAACTGGACGATGGAGAATGTCGGCCAGGCGATTTCGATTTCGGATGCGGGCTACCAGATGGAAGGCGAGGCGCCGGACCCGGGTGCGGGAGCGGTGACCAGTCGAACGCCGGTGTTCCGGAACATCGCGGTGAGCCACGTGACGATCGATGGAGCGCAGGGGCTGATCGACGTGAGCGGAATCGAGGAGATGCCGGCGACGGGCGTGCGGATCAGCGATGTGGTGGGGACGGGGCGGCGCGGCATGACCGGTTCGTACACGGATGATCTTGAGTTGCATAATGTGCAACTGAATGTGGAGGCGGGGCCGGCGTTTCAGATGACGCACTCGGCGAACCTGGTGCTGGATGATGTGAGCACACGCAAGCCGATTGCGGGAACGCCGGTGATCCGGCTGGAAGAGACGCCGGGAGCGGTGGTTCGGAATAGCAGAGCGTACCCGGGGACGGGAGTTTTTCTCTCTGCGCCGGAGGGCGAACTGAAGGACGTGGCGTTTGAGGGGAACGTGATGGCGAATGCGGAGGCTCCGACTGCGACGGGGGCGCGGGTGAACGGGCGCTCCGGGCCGACGGGGCCACGGGAGGCTTGCCTGGTGCAGTTCGATGTTGACACGAAACATTCGACCGAGGTTGGCGATGAGGCGATGGTGTGTCTGAACACTATTGCAGCTGACCTGAAGCGGGCGCGAACTACGACGGTGGCGCTGATCGGGAACAGTGGGGTGACGGAGGTCGCGGGTAGAAAGGCCGGAACCACAGAAGCAGATGCGTTGCAGCGCGCGCGCAGCAGCAGGGATTACCTGGTGAAACAAGGAATTGAGCCGGGGCGGATCCAGGTGTACGTGGGTGAGCCGAGGACGGATGGGCCAGAGGACATTGACAGAATTGAAGCGCAGATGGTTGCAGGGACCGTGGTGGAGGGCAATGTGGAGACGATTCTGATTCCGGCGGGCGCGGCGATGAAGCTTGGGGGTTTGACCGAAGTGAAGTAGGAAGAAGGGATGGAAGCGATGACAGGCAGACGCAAGGTGGAAGTGTTGGCTGCGGTTCTAATGATTGCAACCGGGTTGTGCGCACAGGAGACGCGCAGGGTGGTTCCGAATCCTTCGCCGAACCCAGCGGATGACAGCAAGGCGAACAGTAGCGCGGTTCCGGACGCCTATGCATTGGTGGGCCACTTCGACAGGATTGTGGTGATCCGGCTGAAGTACAAGGCGAACCTGCTGGAGGGGATGAAGAAGATAGTGAAGGAGCAGCACATTCAGAATGGCGTGATACTCGCCGGGGCGGGATCGTTGCGCGGCTATGAGATCCATACTGTATCGAATCGCGACATGCCGAGCGAGGATACGATTGTGAAGAATCCGACGCAGCCGGCGGACCTGGTGAGCATGAATGGATATGTGATCAACGGCCGCATCCACGCGCATATGACGATCGCGACGCCGGACCGGGTGATCGCCGGGCACGTGGAGGAGGGGAACGAGGTGTTTACCTTTGCGATCGTCACGATCGGCGTAATGAACGGTACGAACCTGGACAAGGTTGACGACAAGACCTACCGCTAAGCGGATTGAGAAGTGCGAGGCTGGATGGCGGAAGGCGAGCAGATCAGGGCGAAAATGTCGGGCACGGAGTGGACGATCGTGCTGCTGCTGGTGGCGTCGGTGGTCATCAACTACATCGATCGCAGCAACCTGTCGCTCGCCGTGCCGCTGATCCAGCGGCAGTTTTCGCTGTCGCCGGTGCAGCTTGGGGCGTTGCTGTCGGCTTTCTTCTGGACGTACGCGCTGATGCAGTTGTTCGGGATCGCAGGCTGGCTCTCGGACCGCTTTGCGGTGGGCTGGGTGATGGTTGGAGGCTACCTGTTGTGGTCGGGCGCGACCTTGGCCACGGGACTGGTCGCAAGTTTCTCGACACTGTATGCGGCGCGGCTGCTGCTGGGAGCGGGCGAGTCGGTGGCGTACCCCTGCTACTCGCGGGTGTTTGCCCAGCTTCCGCAGGAGCATCGCGGACGAGCGAACTCGTTGATCGATGTGGGGACCAAGCTGGGGCCGGCGATTGGCGCGTATGTTGGAGGCATTCTGCTGGTGCACCTGGGATGGCGGATGCTATTCATCGTGCTGGGAGCGGGGGGATTGCTGTGGGTGCTTCCGTGGATCAGGCTGATGCCGCGGGTGGGGCGAGCAGTGAAGGTGGAGGGCGCGGAGGCGCTTCCGTCGATTGCGAAGCTGCTGCGGATGAAGTGCGCGTGGGGCGCCTTCTTCGGCCATTTCTGCGGAAACTACTTCTTCTACTTCCTGCTGGCTTGGCTGCCCAACTACCTGGTGGTCGAGCAGAAGATGGCGATCGGGTCGATGTCGAGGCTGACGTCGGTGGTGTTCTTTTTGATTGCGACGGTGACGCTGGTGACGGGATGGACCACGGACCGGTTGATTGCTGCGGGGTCGTCTGCAACGCGAGTGCGGCGGGCGGCGGTGGTGGGCGGACTGGGCGTGGCGTCGAGCTTTATGCTGCTCGAATTCGTGCGCAGCAACGCGCCGCTCACCCTCGCCATCCTCGCGGTGGGGTGCGTTGGGTATGGGGCCTTCGCATCGAACCACTGGGCGATTACGCAGACATTGGCCGGGCCGGCCATGGCAGGGCGATGGAGCAGCCTGCAGAATGGCGTGGCGAACCTTTCCGGGATTGTGGCTCCGTGGGTCGCCGGGCATATTGTGCAGAAGAGTGGCAGCGCGCGGCTGGCGTTTGTGATTGCCGGAGCGGTCGCACTGGTGGGTGCATGCCTATGGGGATTTCTGGTGCGGAGCGTGGAGCCGGTGGAATGGGGTGCCGCAGGTTGAGAGCTAGTCGACCTTGAGCCTCTGGTGACGGAAGGGAAGTGCGTTGGTTCCGGTGTAATCGCGAACGATGTGGCCCGAGCCGATGAGTCGATATTTATAAGTGACGATGCCGTCGAGGCCGACCGGGCCGCGCGCGTGCAGCTTGCTGGTGCTGATGCCAACCTCGGCGCCGAAGCCGTAGCGGAAGCCATCGGAAAAACGGGTTGAGCAATTGTGGAGGACGTTCGCGGAGTCCACCTCGGCGAGGAAGCGCGCGGCGGCGGCAGCGTCCTGGGTGAGGATGGCGTCGGTGTGGTGGGAGCCGTGTCGTTCGATGTGATCGAGCGCGTCGTCGAGCGAGTCGACGATGCGAATGGCGAGCACAAGGTCGGAGTATTCGGTGTGCCATTCGGAGTCGGAGACGAGGTCGATCGAGGCGGCGGGCAACAGGGCGCGGGTGCGGGCGTCGCCACGGATGCGGACGGATTTTTCTTCGAGGGCGTGGACGAGCGACGGCAGGATGGACGGCGCAATGGCCGCGTGGACCAGTACGGTCTCGACCGCGTTGCAGACCGCGGGGTATTGGGTTTTGCTGTCGACGACAACGCGGTTGATGATGGCGGGATCGGCGGCCTGATCGATGAAGATATGGCAGACGCCGTCGGCGTGGCCCAGCACGGGGATGAGCGTGTTGCGCTGGATGTACTGGACGAGGGCGTTCGATCCGCGCGGAATGACCAGGTCGATCAACTGGTTCATGGAGAGCAGAGCCTGGACGGACTCGCGGCCATAGACACCGCACACGGCGTCGGCGGGGACGTGGCCGTGATGCTGGAGGGCGGTGTGTATCACGTCGAGGATGGCGCGCATGGTGTGCTCGACTTCGTGGCCACCTTTGAGGATGACGGCGTTGCCGGACTTGATGGCGAGCGCGCTGATCTGGGTGATGGCGTCGGGGCGCGCCTCGAAGATGACGGCGAGGACGCCGAGCGGCACGGTGATTTTTTCCAGCGTGAGTCCGTCGGCAAGGAGGGTGCGCTCGAGGATGCGGCCGGAAGGGTCGGGCAACTGGCGCACTGCGCGCACGCCTTCGACCATGACGCGAAGCTTGTCCGCGGAGAGCAACAGACGTTGAAAGAGAGCCTGAGAGAGTTCCCCGGCGCGGACGAGCGGCTCGGCAGCGGCGACGTCGGTGGAGTTGGCGGCGAGGATGGCGGCGGCGTTCGCTTCCAGTGCAGCGGCGATCGACTCCAGGGCTTCGTCTTTCGCGGCGGTGGGCAGAGTGGAAAGCAGGCGGCTGGCAGCTTTGGCGCTGCGCGCTGTCTCGATCACCGGAATGGCGACGGCGGTGCTCATGCACGGACCTTTGCAGGCTGTACATGGGGATGGAAGACGGTGCCAATGGATTCGCCCGCGACCACGCGCTCGACCACGCCGGGAATTCGCCCATTGGCGATGACGGTGATTCTGCCGGCTTCGGCGACAATGCGGGCGGCTTCAATCTTGGTGGACATGCCACCGCGTCCGCGGCCCTTCGAGATCCGCGCATAGGCCGCGAGTTCGGGGGTGATCTCGGTGACCTCGGAGACGAATTCGGCCCTGTCGTCGTGGGGATGGCTGGTGTAGAGGCCATCGACATCGGAGAGCAGGACGAGCAGGTCCGCACCGATCTTGGTCATCACCAGTGCGGACAGCTTGTCGTTGTCGCCGAAGACGCGATGGCGGCCCACGGTATTGCTGGGGCGATCGAGTTCGAGGGTGGAGACGGTGTCGTTCTCGTTGATGATGGGGACAGCGCCAAGCTTCAGCAGCGTGTCGAGGGTTGCGCGCAGATTGGAGTAGCGCTCAGGATTGAGGAAATCATCTTCGGTGAGCAGGACCTGGGCGGTGATGACATTGAAGTGGCGGAAGGCATCGCGATACATCGACATGAGGCGGCTTTGGCCGACGGCGGCGCAGGCCTGCTTGAGCGCAAGCTCTGTAGGAGACTTCTCCAGGCGCAGCGACTTGGCCCCAAGGCCGATTGCGCCGGAGCTGACGATGAGCACCTGGCGGCCGGAGCGGAGGACGTTGACGGCCGACTCGACGATTCCGTAGACGAGGCCGATGGCGGGTGCGCCGTCGTCGCGCATGATGACGTTGGTGCCCATTTTGATGACGATTCGCTGCGCGGCGGCAACACGCTGGCGAACTGTTGCTTCCCCGGCTTCTGCTGACTGGCTCATAACCCATTAAGGGTATCAGGAATGAATCGGATGCCGGTGTTTTGGGCCGAATTGGGCCGTTGACCGTGCGTAGCCCGGGTATATAGAGTCGGTTACGGCAAAAGACGGATGAGCCGCACATGATGAGATTTGTTCCAGCGCGGGTGGGGACGGTTGCAGTGTTCGCGATGCTGGCGGTACAGGGGCCCGTGGCGCGGGCGCAGACGGATCGTTTACACCAGCCAAGTTGGGCCGTGGACCCGCCGGTAAGCAGAAGTGCCGATGCGCGGCAGTTTGCGGAATGGCGGAAGCAGATCAAGCAGGCACTGTTTATCCCGGACCCGCTGCCGCCTATTGCGGCGCTGAGCTATGGGAGCTTCTCGCCGGTGGCGGGGGTGGTGGCAGAGCGGGTGACGTACGCGACGACCTACGGGATGCGGGTGCCGGCGATCGTGTACCGACCGGCGAAGGCGAGCGGCCGGCTGCCCGGAATGGTGGTGGTGAATGGGCACGGCGGCGACAAGACCTCCTGGTACGCCTATTACACGGGCATTCTTTATGCGCGCGCCGGAGCGGTGGTGGTGACGTATGATCCGGTGGGCGAGGACGAACGCAACAGCGGGCGCAAATCGGATGCCCGGGCGCACGACACATTTGTTCCCGGTGCGCAGATGCCGGAGCGCATGGGCGGGCAGATGATTGGGGACGTGATGCAGGCGGTCGGGTATCTGGCTCAGCGCAAGGATGTGGACGGGAGGCGGATTGCGGTCCTGGGCTTTTCGATGGGCTCGTTCCACGCCGCAATCGCGGGCGCGCTGGATCCGCGGATTCACGCGCTGGTGCTCTCGGGCGGCGGCAATCTGGACGGCGCGGGAGGGTACTGGGAGTCGAGTCCGAAGGTGATGTGCCAGGCGGGTCCGTACAAGGCACTCAGCTTCCTGGGCGACCGTGGCGCGGTGCTGTATGCGCTGAACCAGAACCGGGGCGCGACCTTGGTGATGAATGGGACGGTCGATCCCCTGATTCTTTCAAAGAACACGCTGGAGCCGTTTTTCGAGGACCTGCGCAACCGTGCGGCTGCGATCAGCGGCACGCGGGAGGGGCTCTTCGAGACGTTCTGGATTCCGGGCGCGGGGCATCGGCCGAACTTTGTTACCCGGCCGGGAGCGCTGTGGCTGGAGAGCCAGTTGCACTTTCCTAACTGGACCGAGGCTTCGATTCGGGCCATGGGCGAAGTGCACATGAGTGAGTGGGCAACGCAGGGGGGTGCGCCGGCGGGCGGACCGCTGGCCAACGAGGTTGCCGAGGGCGGGGTGCGGGCGCTCGATGCGGGAGTGCCCATTGTGCCGCGAGAGGAGTTACAGGCGGTTCCCAGCACGGAATGGGAGCAGCACAAGGGCGACTTTGTGTGGGAGTCGTGGGTGGAACGCGCGCGGGCGGTGGCGCTACGGAGTGGGGCGGATTCTGGAGGGGCGGAGCAGCCGGTCTCCGCGCGTTAAGGCCGCTGCGGGGACGGGTACTAGACGGCTAAGACCGCTTAAGGGTGGGTTTCAACCCGCTAAAGCCTCGCCGGCGGGATCGAAGCCTAGCGCCTTCATTATTTGTGAGCATTTAGTTGGAATATTGACGAGGGACAGGAGTAGAGTATTTTGACCGGGTTTGGTGTGCGCCGAGATTTTGTGATTCGAAACCACGAAATCATGTGTGGGCGGGAATCGGCGGCATCCAAATCCGACGAACGAAGAACTGCAAGGCAACGACACAAGCGTTTCTCCAAGGCTAAGGTTGTGCTGGGTTTCAAATCCCCGCTGCGTGAGTGCATCCATCGCTAGAGGGTGCGGCTTGGCCACATAGATCTATCTTGCGATTCAAAAAAAGGGCCCTGAAGAGGTGTTCAGCGATGAAATCTTCTCTTCGTGCGTTCGTTTTCGTTGCAGGCGCCTTTGTAGGTCTGTCGATCTGCGCCTGCATAACCCCAGGCAGCGCAATCTATGCGGCACCCTTATCGGACCGGCCGGACGCTGTGTCTCCCGAGACTGGCGCGCCGACATTGGTACCGGCGGAACGGGTCGCGATTCCTGGGCCGCTGCGATCTTTTTTGCGCATGGCGGGCATCAGCCAGGAGGTGCCCCTGGATGAGGTACTGCCTCTGCTGGCCCGCAACACCTACCTGCTTGGCTATGACGAAAGCACGCAAACCGAGTTTCTGCGCTTAGTGAACCGATACCTGCATCAGGCCAGAGAGTTGCAAATCCTTGCCGGCGCGAACGGCACGATTCACGTTGCCAACTGCAATGATGCGGGCACACTGCTGAAGGTGCTGGGGTACCGGCTGCGGCAAGGCTGCGGACAGAAGGATGCCCTTCTGGAGACCGCAAATCCGACGCGGGCATTTCTGACGATCGATTCCGGCTTTCCGCTGATCGAACTGGAAGAGGCGCTACAGAACAACACCCCGTTTGACTATGCGTATCCGACCGCATGGGTTCCAGTGCTGTTCAAGCAGAACGATTGGCTGGCCCTGGGCAGCAGCGAAAAGGTGGGCTTCGGAAGCGTGGTGGATATTCTGGCGAACGATCGGGACATAGCGCGTCTTTACTTTGCGCTGGCCAAAGAAGATTCAGAGACCAGCCTGGCGCTGGATCAATCTGCCGGGCTGAGAAAGCTGCTTCCCTATGCGGCGACGCTCGATTTTTACGGAAGCCAGCTATCGATTCGTTCCGGACGCGTGGCGGTGCCGGGAGGCGCGACTGCCGAGCCAAGCTGGAAGGAGTTGGCCGGAGCGAGCCCGGACTCTCCCGGAGAGTTCGTCACTCACCTGGTGGCGAAGGATAATGGCTGGCTGGCCGCATACTTTGATGCCATGTCGCGCACCAGCCAGGCGCAACTGGATCACCTGACGGGACCCCAGCGTTTGAAAGGTCTTTACGAGGCTTATCGATCGCCGGGCGATGAGTTTCCGGCGGCGAGGGGGGTCCTGCCCCAAGGGGCCGGCCTGGTGGTTCTGCTGAGCCGCCTGCACTGGGAGCCATCCGGCGAGATTGCGGTTCCGGGCAGCCTGGACGTTTGGAATCAGATTCTGCGCCAGGCTGCGGATTCCAAGTCGGCCCGTACGTGGGCAAGGCGAATTCGCAGCTCTGACCATCCGGAGGAGTTGCTGGATGCGATGGCGTCTCTGGCGCGAACGGAAACCGACAGCGGACCTCTGCAGGTGTACTTGACGCTGAGCGAGCTGGACAGCGGCCGACCGGCGGAAAGGCGCCTGTCCGCCGAGACGGTCCGCCTGTTGGCGGGCCGGTATGCGCAACTGAGCAGCTGGTATCTGATATTTAGCGAGTTTCCGAGTCTGAGCGACGAGTCCATCGTGCGCTTTGTCACGGTGGCGGACGCAATCGACAAGATTCCGGATCAAGCCCTGCGTGGAAACGCAATGGGTTCGTTTCAGGCCAATATCGGACTGTGGCAGATACTAGCTCGCCAGGGAGAGATTGCGAACTCAGAACTGGATTCGTCATGGCAGAACATGATTCAGCCATTTGCCAGAATCCCATCCTCTGTACAACTGCTTGACGACGCCCGCACCTCACTGGGCGCGATGATGCAGGCAGCAACGGGCAAGGCGGACATCTCGCAGGATGCGTTGGTCGAACTGCTTGCGGGGCCGCAGCAGGAGAGCCCGGACGGGCAACAAGTGCGCACCGCACTGGCGGGGAGGATCCGATCGGTGCTGAACGACCAGCGCCTGGTTTCGCTGGATACTCTGTTTGACCTGAGCGATGGCCTGTCCGAGATGGCGCATGGAAAACCCGCGAACGACCGGTTGCTGTCCCTGGCAGAAGAACTACGCGACTTCGAGTTGCCGCGGCAGATCTTCAGCAAGAGCGAGAAGGTGGAATGGGCGCCACGAGCGAACACAGGTCATCACGCGGAGTTGCAGGCAAAGACAGACCTGACGAAGGTGATCAAGGAGCGGGCTTCGCGCGCGCAACTGGAAGCCGCCCGGGGCCAACTGGCCCCCTTGCTGAGGGACGCGCTGGTGGGGCTGAATTATGCGTACTATGAGCCGCCCAACGCCCAGATACTGCACATCAATCCGCTGTTCGTCCGCTCGCATGACTTTCTGGGAATCACGGTTACGGGATCGGAACGGCTGTGGCAGGCGCCCATGCTGATTGGCGCCGGCATCTCGGCCGGGGGTGGTGCGTACCTGATGGGATCGCTGGCCGACTTGCCTTATATGCTGGCAATGGCAGAGCAGGACATGATTGCTCCGGAACATGTCCAGGCGCTGATTTGGAAAGAGCTGGCCCCTGAACTGTTGGCCGACGCGGTCGAGGGACGCTGGTGGAACGTGACGCCACACGAACTGCATGCGGTTGCGCTGTATCAAAAACTTGGGGAAGAGTTGTTGACCGCATCGGCAAAGAGTCCACAGCTTCGCGGCAAGGTGACCAGCATTCTTTCCGAGCGTATGGAACCGCAGCAAATGGAAGAGGTTGAACTGGCCTTGCGACGCTCGCAGGATGTGGCTGCGCTGCTGCCACGGACGTTGCCAGCCAATCTCTTCTACCTGGGCGAGGAGTTTCAGAAGAGGTTTCCGGACGAAGCCTCTGCGATTGGGCCGACCGGAGGCCAACTGCAGGAGCTTGCGAACCGTTATCCAACCGAAGTCAATTGGGAGCGGCTCTCGAAGGACTTCGGCGTTCCGCATCCTACGCTGGCGCGAACCAACGCACGCGAGCTGCTGAACATCAAACCGCTTCCATTCTATGGAGCGTATTCCAGCCGCCTTTTCGGCGAGCGTTGGGAGTCAGGAAATCTGTACTGGGCGCGCCTGGCGGATGAGATGGGCTACTCGCCGGTGATGCTGAACCGGTTGGTGCCGGAGCTGACCCGCCATATGATCGCAAAGATCTTTGCCACCGATCTGGAAGATTGGCCGGCGGTGTTGCGCGCCATGCAGGAGACCGGCGAGGAGTTTCGGCAGGGCAAGATCGTCGTACTGCCGGCGGTGAATACGTCCGCATCGATTGCGCGGACGGTGAGCGGCGGCAGCGCACAGTAGGAGGATTATGGCAAAGAAACTGGTTCTATGCCTCGGTTTGTTCTTACTGCCTTTCTCCAGAGTCGGGACCGGAGCGGCAGCGCAGGATGCGACGCGGCCCATCCACGTGAACGTCATCCTGGTGCAGCTTAGTGTTGCTGTAACCGACCGCAAGGGAAACTACGTGAGTGGTCTGCACCCTGAGGATTTTGCCATCATGGAGGATGGTATTGCGCAAAAGACCGCGACGTTTGAAGAAGGGAACGAACCTGCCCGGGCCCTGATCAACAAGGGCACATCCGATGACGTTCCTTTCGCGGGATCCGCGGATGAAGGTCCAGGCTCGCGGGTTGCCGGGGCCAACGTCTTCATCCTGTTTGACACCAGCAACTACATGTATCCGGGATTTGTATTTGCCCAGGATGCGATTGCCGATTTCATCCGTTCGCTGGAAGGCGTGAACAAAGTGGCGCTGTATTCGTACAGCCGCAACCTGTCCCGGGTCTCCACCCTGACGCCGGACCGGTCGCAGGTTTTGCGCGGCGTGCGGAGTACGGTTGCCGGAGATGACGCGGCGCTGTACAACAGCCTGTTATTGACCGTGAAGGATGCCGCACCGCTGACGGGGAGAAAGGCAATCGTGGTCTTCTCCAACGGGCCAGACAATGCCAGCCTGGTTCCTCCGGAGGACGTGGCAGAGTTGGCGCAATCGACCGGGACCATTATTTACATGATCAGCACCCGGCAGGCGCAGTCCGAGCCGATCTCGACTGCGATTTTTGAGCGGATGAGCAAAGCCACCGGAGGCAAGGCTTATTTCTCCAAGGACTGGAAGGACGAACAACAAGCGTTTGCCTCGATCCGGGATGACCTGGCGCACCTGTATGCGCTGAGCTACTATCCCCAGCCGAATCCAAACCGCGGCTGGCGGAATATTACGGTGAAACTGGTGGGCAAGAACCTGCAGCAATACCACATACGGACGCGTACGGGATATCGACTGATCCAGACCCAGGCGGTTGCGGGCGAGGTGTCGTCGCTGGGAACGGAGCCTGCTTCGAAGCCGTAGAGTTGAGGCAGCGTTATCCTGCTGCGTTGTTGGGCGCTGCGCGGTGGTCTTGAAAGATATAGGCGGTCTGTAAACTTATATCCATCAATTATTTACGGCTATACTGCACTGAAATCGCGGCATCCAACGGTTGAATCTGCGGGGGTTCTAGGCGAATATTAGGCGAAGATTATGCCGTCCGCCTTCGCATTGCGCTCCCAGATCGAAGCTGCCCTCGCCGAGAGAATTCCGGCTGCGCTGACACCTGCGACCAGAATCGCCCGGGAGGTTGTGCCGACCGGCATTGAGGCCGTGGATGCGGTGCTGCAGGGCGGGTTGCCGGTGGGAACGCTGACGGAGATGATCGGCTCTGAATGTTCCGGACGCACCGCGCTGGCGCTCTGCTTGGTTGCGCAGTTGACGCGAGCGGAAAAGGTTTGTGCGTGGGTGGATGTGTCGGATGCGCTGAGCCCTGAATCGGCCGCGGCATGTGGGGTGGACCTGGTGCGGCTGCTGTGGGTGCGGTGTGGGGTAGCGCGACCGGTTTTGCAACAGGAAGATTCGAGGGAAGGCGGCTTCTCGCTGCCCAAGAAATATTTTGTCCCAAAGCCTGCGATCAAGGGACTTCATGGTGGAGGAATGGGCGGGCATCCGCGAGGCGAGGCCAAAGGAATGGACGATGCGGTGCGCGGCTTGCTGCGGCAGGATTTTGCGGCGCGATGTGCAGAGCCGCAGCGGAGAGTGCAAACGGAGCGCGAGGTCTACGAGCCTGCGGCTGCGCGGAATTGTGCTTTGGGGCAGCGGGCGGGCTATGGGAGCGCGGCGGGAAGGCCATGGGGGCGGATGGAGCAGGCGCTGCGCGTGACCGATCTGCTGCTGCAGGCGGGCGGATTCGGAGCGATTGTGCTGGACATGGGCAGCCTTGCCCCGGAACACGTTTCGCGGATACCGCTGGCTACGTGGTTTCGCTACCGGGCCGGCGCGGAGCGGACGCAGGCCAGCGTTGTTCTGCTGACGCAATATCCGTGCGCGAAGAGCAGTGCTGGGCTGGTGCTGCGCCTGGAGGGTGGATCTGTGATGACGCAGGGAGCGGCGGTGTTGGAGGGATTTGAGCGGCGGATTGAGGTATCGCGGCGAAGGTATGCGGAGGGTCCGGAGAAGGTGGTGGAGATGCGGAAGCCTCCGCAGAGGGCGGGGGTTGCGACGTGGCGCAGCGGGATGACATGGGCGGGATGCAGATGAACGGGCAGGCGCTGAGAGTGCGGAGAGAGCTGTATGCGTGCGTGTATGCGAAGGAGTTTCCTGCGCAGGCGATGCTGCGACTGAGGCCGGAGGTGCGCGAAAAGGCGGTTGCTGTGATGGAAGGCGACGCGCCGCTGGAGGAGGTGTGCTCGCTGAATGCGTGGGCGCGGAGGATGGGAGTTGCGCGCGGAATGACGCGGGTCGAGGTCGACACATTCGATTCGGTCGCAGTGCTGCGGCGCTCGGCTGCGGAGGAAGCTGCTGCGAGAACGGCACTGCTGGAGTGTGCGGGCACATTTTCTCCGCGGGTGGAGGAGCGGAGTGATCACGGCGCGTTTGTTTGCGTGATCGATATTGCAGGAACTGAGAAACTGTTTGGTCCGCCGCAGGCGCTGGCGGAGAGCTTGCTGGGTCGCGTGCGGGCGCTTGGGGTGACGGCGTCGGTTGCGGTGAGCAGTAACTTCGATGCGGCGATTTGTTACGCGCGTGGGGGTAATATGCAGCGCGCGGTCATTTCCGAAGGGATTGAAAGTACCGCTCTGGCTCCGCTGCCGATTGTGGTGCTCGATCTTTCGGCTGAGCATGCGGAGATTTTTTCGCTGTGGGGGATTCGCACGCTGGGGGCGTTGGCGGCGCTGCCGGAGAAGGAGTTGATCGCGCGGCTAGGGCAGGAAGGAAAACGGCTTCGCCAGTTGGCGCGGGGAGAGTTGCCGCATCTGCTTGTGCCGGTGGAGGCGGAGTTTCGCCTGGAAGAGCGGATGGAGTTGGATGCGCCGGTGGAGTTGCTGGAGTCGCTGCTGTTTGTGATTGGCGTGATGCTGGAACAACTAATTGTGCGGGCGACGGCGCGGGTCCTGGCGCTGGCTTCGGTGTGCGTGGAGTTGAAGCTGGAGGGCGGCGGGACGTATACACGCACGGTACGGCCGGCATTGCCGAGCAATGACCGGAAGATGTGGTTGAAGCTGCTGCATCTGGATCTGGAGGCGCATCCGCCGGGAGCAGCGGTGCTGGGGATTGCGCTGACGGCGGAGCCGGGGAGTACGAGCAAGGTGCAGATGGGGTTGTTTTCGCCGCAACTCCCGGAGCCGATGCGGCTGGATGTGACCCTGGCGCGGATCAAGGCGATTGTGGGCGAGGAGTGTGTGGGACGGGCGGTGCTCGCGGATACGCACCGGCCGGATAGCTTTCGCATGCAGAGGTTTTCGGTTTCGTCCGGACTGGTTTTGAATGCGAATGGGGATGCGCCGGATCGATCGATTGCGGCGATGCGGCAGCTTCGGCCTGCGGAGAAGGTTGCGGTGATATTGCGGGGGGAGCAGCCGTCGGCATTCACATTTCGCGAGAGGCGATACGAGGTCGAACGCGCCTATGGGCCGTGGCTCGCGTGCGGCGATTGGTGGAACCCGTCGCTGTGGGGTGTGGAGCAGTGGGACCTGATTGCGCGGCCCACTGACGGAGGATTGCTGTGCTGCTGTGTAGTGCGCGATCTGATACAGCATGGGTGGTCGATGGTGGCGCTGTATGACTGAAGACAGGTTCGAGGTTCAAGGTTCGAGGTTCGAGGGAAAAGCAACAACAGAAGCAGATTCCCTTCGGGAATGACAAACAAGGCAGCGGTTATGAGTGGGTATGTGGAGTTGCATGCGGCGAGCGCGTTCAGTTTTCTGGAGGGCGCGTCGCAGCCGGAAGCGCTGATCGAGCAGGCGGCCGAGTTGGAGATGCCGGCGATTGCGCTGCTCGACCGCAATGGCGTCTATGGGGCGGCGCGATTTCACACGAGTGCGAAGCGGAATAATGTGCGCGCGCATGTTGGCGCGGAGATTGCGGTCGAGGGTTTCGGTGCGCGGCTTACGCCTCCTGCATGGGTTCAGCATCAATGCGCGAGGGAACCGGCGCGGCTGCCGTTGCTGTGCGAATCGCGTGCCGGCTATCAGAATCTTTGCCAGATGATCACCCAGTTCAAGATGCGCGAGAAGATGAAGTGCGAAGGTGCGGCGACATGGGAGGATGTGCAGCAGTACTCGGCTGGACTGGTGTGTTTGACGGGAGGAGAAGAAGGGCCACTGGCGGCGGCGCTGGCAAGGGGTGGTGAGGAAGCTGGGCGCAAAGTTGTGCGGCGACTGGTGGGATGTTTCGGGAAGGAGGGCGTGTATGTTGAAGTGCAGCGTCATAGCGAACGCGAGGAGGAGTGGCGCAACCAAGCGGCATTGCGAATCGCGCGGGCACTGAATCTGCCGGTGCTCGCGACCAATGGCGTGCGCTATGCGACGGCGTATGAGCGGGAGGTGCTCGATCTGTTTACCGCGGTGCGACACCACACCGATCTGGACCACGCCGGGCGGCTGCTGGCGCTGAACGATCAACGGCATCTGCGAACGGCCCGAGAGATGGAGGGGCTGTTTTGCGATGTGCCGGGCGCGATTGAGAACACATTGGAGTTGTCGTCGCGCTTGCGGTTTGAGCTGGATGATCTGGGTTACGAATTTCCGCGTTATCCAGTGCCTGACGGCGAGACGATGGACAGTTTTCTGCGCAAGCGGGTTGCTGAGGGAGTGATGCGACGGTACGGGCCGAAGAATGATTGCGAACTGCTGGAACGCGCGAAGAAGCAGGTGGAGCATGAGCTGGCGTTGATTGCGCGGCTCGGGTTCGAAGGATATTTCCTGATCGTGTGGGACATTATTCAGTTTTGCAAGTCGCAAGACATCCTGGTGCAGGGAAGGGGCAGTGCAGCGAATTCGGCCGTGTGTTATGCGCTTGAGATTACAGCGATCGATCCGGTGGGGATGGAGCTGTTGTTCGAGCGGTTCCTGAGCGAAAACCGGGGCGAGTGGCCGGACATCGATCTCGATCTGCCCTCGGAAGGCAAGCGCGAGCAGGCAATCCAGTACATCTATCAGCGCTATGGAGAGCTGGGCGCGGCGATGACGGCGAACG
>CAZAXI010000029.1:0-33307 GCA_964489045.1 uncultured Granulicella sp.
CGGCGACGATCTTGTCCATGGCGTCGCGGTCGGCGGTGGTGCCGGGGAGGTGGTTCGAGACCATGATGGAGAAGATGACGGTGCGGCCGCTGGCGGTATCGAGGTAGCCGGAGAGGGCGCGGGCCTCGCCGAGGGTTCCGGTCTTGGCGAAGATGTGGTCCTTGAGGGGAGGGTTGGGGAAGCGGGATTCGAGAGTGCCGTCCTCGCCGGCGACGGGGAGCGAGGCTTTCCAATCGGCGAACCAAGGTTGAGTGGTGGCAAACTGCAGCAGCTTCGCGGTGGCGCGAGGGGTGACGAGGTCGTGGCTGGAGAGGCCGGAGCCGTCGTAGAAGATGAAGTCGTTGGGGTCGAGGCCGGCGTAGAGGAGGAAGGCCCGCACCACACGAGCACCCTGGGCCGTTGAGCCATCCGTTCCGACGGCAGCTCCAAGTTGATGGAGCAGCAGTTCCGCGTGAAGGTTCTGGCTCACTTTATTGGTCAGCGCTATATCCTCGCGAAGAGTCGGCGACTTGTGGCTAGCGAGCAACTTGTTTACGGGGTCCTTGGGCCCCGGAGGAATGCTGCCCTCGCATCCGGGGCACGTTGGAATAAAATTAAGCCACTTCTGACCGTGAAGTCTCCAGTTCTGAGTTGCACTCATCACGTTGTTGATCGGTGTGCGTGATTCGGTCAGGAAACCGGTGGCATCGTCGGGTGTGCGATGATGTGCGCGAGGTACGCCGGTCACGGTGATTCCACGCGTTTCCAGCATCCCCTTGAACGCTATAGCTGCATACTCGGCGGGGTCATCAATGGCAGCTTCTTCTTCGTCTGGCTTTTCATCAACAGCTATTGACCCATGGATGCGCAGGACTTTCGATCCCGGCGCCCGTTCGAACTGGACATGGTTTCCGCTCTTCCTGGCCCCCGTTGTTAGCCCCGAAGCATCCAGGGTGTAATAGGGCGTTGCCGGATCGATCGCCACGGTTGCGGGTTTCCCCTCCACCGATCCCGGCGTGACTGTCACCTTGATCTGGTTGTCGTTGATCGTGAGCGCAGATACTGGAGCGCCATACCCCCACACGGTGTCGTCAATTGACCAGTCTTCGGGATAGGGCTCCCAGGGAAACAGGGTGTCATCGCCCACGACGTCACCCTTCACTTTTTTCAGTCCAGTGGCGGAAACCTGGTCGGCCATATCGGAGAGGTACCGAAGCGAATCGGTCGCAGGAGTGGCACCATTCGGTCGAGCGGCGGGAGAGACATAGGGCATCGTCCGGCCAGATAAATAGGCATCGCCGTCGCCGACCAGCACGAGATCGCCTTCCAAAGACTTCTGCCCACGAAAGACGCCTTTCCCAATCACATCCGTCTGGATTCCATAGGAATCCTGCTGTCCGAGGAGGGCGAGGGCGGCGGCGGTGGTGAAGAGCTTGGCGTTGGAGGCGGGCTGGAAGAGCTGGGTTTGGTTGAGGCCGTAGATGAGGGCGCCGTCGAGATTGGTGACCATGATGCCCCAGTGGGCGCGGGAGACGGCGGGGTCCTCCAGCAGGGCGCCGATCTGGTAGGTGAGCGAGGAGGGGAGATAATCCGGTGCGGGCGGGGTTGGTTCGGACTGGCTTGGCTCAGACGGGCCGGGGATGGCGGGTGCGGCTTGCGTGTCCTGTTGGACGGGCGGTTGAGCGGAAGGCGGGATTGCGCCGGTGGCGGGGGCGTTTTGGGCGGTAGCGAGGGCGCACAGGGTTGCCATTGCCAGGAAGCACAGTGCTGCGCGGAGGTTGTGCCGCATCATGCGCGCAGTCTAGCACTTCGCGCGCGGGGGCTGATAGACTTGTAGGGTTGCGCCGCGTAATCGGCCTTCACAGCATCAACCGACGCAAAAGGAAGACGAGACCCAGTGGACCAGCGAACCAGGCAAGCCCTCAAGAAAGACAGTTTTGTCAGCACCACCACCCACGGCCTGGAATGGGCCAGCGAGAATCGCCAGTCGGTGATTTTCACACTATCGGCGATTCTCAGCTTGATCGCGCTGGTGGTGCTGGGCACCGTGATTTACAACGCCCGGTCGGATTCGGCCTCGATTGCATTCGGTGCGGCCATGCAGACTTACCAGTCGGCGTTGACGCAGCCGGGCGAACCGGTGCCTTCCGGAGTGAAGACGTATGCCTCCGGCGCGGAGCGGGCCAAGGCCGCGAACGCGATGTTCCAGGCGGTTGCCGACAAGTACGGCCTGACGCCGGATGGCAGGAATGCGCGCTACTTTGCCGGCCTGACCGAGATTGAGGCGGGGGAGAACCAGCAGGCGGAGGCCACGCTGAATAAGGTTGCGAGCGGGTGGGACAGCAGCCTGGCCGGGCTGGCGAAGATTGCACTGGCCGGGTTGTATCGCGACACCGGACGCGATGCCCAGGCAATTGACCTCTACAACCAGCTCAGCGCCAAGCCGACCGCTACGGTTCCCTATGGCCTGGCGCGGTTGCAGCTTGCCGATCTATACACCGCCGAAGGCAAAACCGACGAAGCGCGCAAGGTGTATGCGGACCTGGAGGACAAGGACGCGAAAGGAACGGCGGGCGCGATGGCGAAAGAGAAGCTGAACCCGGCGCCGGCTGGACCGGGCGGCTTGCCTCAGTAGTTCGGAGCGGAGGTTCAGGCTTTCGCCGGCGTGCGCACGATCTCCACGGAGCAGGTGGCGTGGCGGACGACGAACTCCGACACGCTGCCCAGCAGAAGCCGTTGCAGGCCGTTCAACCCGTGCGAGCCGACCATGATCAGATCGGCATGCCAGTCCGCGGCGGTATCGATGATGCCCTCGCGGACGTCGCCGACCCCAACCAGGGTTTCCGCTTTAAACCCGGCGCTGCGCAGCTCCATCGCAATTCGTTCGACCAGCGTTTTGGCAGACTCCCGTTCGGCCTCCAACTCCGGAGCGTAACCGGGCGCCATCTGCGGCGGAGGCGGGCCGGCCGGCTGCAGTACGTGCAGGACCAGGACCTGGGTGTTGTCGGCGCGCCGCTGGGAGACAATCGCCCGCAGGATATCTCCGGAGTACTTGGAATCATCAACTCCTACCAGGATTCTCATAGTTCACTTCCCTTTGCACATAATCAGGCGTCCGTCAGCAAGGCGCGTGGAGAGTATAAGCGCAAGTCAGGCGGGTTGGGTAAGGAATCGCAATGCCGGCTTTGGTTTTGCGCGGCAGAATCCCCGGCTAGTGGTGGTCCTCGGACTGCAGCCGGACGGCGACGGCCTGATCGCTGATGAGGATTTCTTTGTCTTTGAAGACGGAGGCGGCCTGGGAGCGGACGGCCTCCACGGTCTTCCACTGGTCCTTGGCGCGGGGTTCGGGCACCCAGCCGGGGAGGGACATGCCGAGGTAGTCGGCGAGGGCCTGGGCTTGCGGCTCGTAGAGTGCGCGCAGGGCGTGCAGGCGGGCCGGGGCTTCGGGGTCGCCGCAGAGGCGCAGGCCGACCTGCTGCATGGAGTCGCAGACCTGGTGGAAGTGTTCCGGAGGGAGGCGGTTGGGGCCGCCGCGGGCGCGCCATGCGGCCTCACATTTTTCCAGGTGGAAGACGTGGCCGAGGTCGACTAGCGCGTGGCGGGCCATGGCAAAGGTGAGCTGCGCCTGGCGGGAGGCGGTACCGGGGACGACGGAGATGAGCAGCGCGCAGGTGTCGAGCATGGCGGTGAGGGCGGAGAGCCAGCTCTGGTTGTCGTGTTGGGAGCGGTAGTAGCAGAGAATCGGGTAGGAGATGTGCGACTCGAGGACTTCGGCGGACCAGCGTTCCCACTCAATGAGCAGGACAACCAGGGCCTCCTGGCCGCCGGGGAAGGAGTGGCGGCGGAGCAGTTCGGTGGAGGTGGGCGGCGAGCCGGCGCGGCCGTCGAGCAGCGCGACCGAAACCTCGCGGCGGGAGAATGAGCTGTAAAGGACGGGGACGTATCCGATGACGAGGGCGACGAACCCCAGGCCGGTGCCCGACTCGATGACGATGAGCGCGCGCGCGGCGAGCGAACGGGGCAGGACGTCGCCGATGCCGAGAGTGAAGAGGGTGGTCCCGCTGACATAGAGGTCGGTGCGCAGGCGGGCGAGGGCGGAGGCGTCTGCCATGGTATCGGCGAACGGGGTGCGCAGGCCGAAAAAGATGAGACCGAAGCCGGTGACCAGCAGCAGCGCCCAGACGATGAGCAGAAGCAGCAGCGATCCGGGGCCGAACATGCTGTAGAACTGCTCCCGGACCTTGGGGTTGCGGGTGTGGCGGGCGATCCAGGACCAGGGCGTCCAGGTGACGATGTAGAAGAGTATGGTGATGCGCAGGCGTCCGACAGGACGGCGCGGCAGGATGATGGTCTGAAAGGCGTCGAGCACAGCGCTCAGGCAGAAGAGCAGGCCGGCAATGAGAGCGGCAACGCGCATGGCCCATTCTAGCCACTTCGTGACGCGTATTGGGCTTCGCGTGGTGCTCCCGATGGTCGCAGGGAGGATTTCGTGCGGGCCAATCAGCAAATGCACAAATCTGTGACGCGGGACACAGAGGATGGGGTTTGAGACCGGACAAAGGGGTTCGGTGGGATAAACTCATCTCTTGTGTTGAACAAGCTGATCTTCGCCAATCTAACCCACCGGCCGGTGCGGACGCTTCTGAGCGTGCTGGCGATCGCAGTGGAAGTGACCATGATCCTGACGCTGGTGGGCGTGAGCCATGGGACGCTGGACTCGACCAAGGACCGGGCCAAAGCGGTGGGCGCGGACATCATGGTGCGGCCGCAGGGGTCGTCGGTGATGTCGAGCCTGAGCGGCGCGCCGATGCCCGAAAGTTTCTTGGCACTGGCCATGCAGCAGCCGCATGTCGTGGCGGCGACCGGGACAGTGGTGCAGTCGCTGACGTTTCCAGACTCGATCACGGGACTCGACTTTGCCGCGTTCAACCAGATGAGTGGCGGGTTCCAGTACATCAAGGGTGGCGATCCGGTAAACGCCGACGACATGGTCGTGGACGAGGACTATGCATTGAAGAACCATCTGCGCATAGGGAGCAAGATCACTCTGATTGCGCACGAGTGGAATATCTCCGGTATCGCGGAGGGCGGGAAGCTGGCGCGGATTTGCGTAAAGCTGAAGACGCTGCAGGAAATTGAGGGGACGCCCGGGCATCTGACGCTGATGTATGTGAAGCTGGACGATCCGAAGCTGGCGGAACAGGTGGCGGAGCAGTTGAAGGTGGCGCTGAATGACAACCAGATCTATTCGATCAATGCCTTGATGGATGCGTACTCGATCAGCAATATTGGGATGCTGCGGGACTTTATCGATGTTGTGGTTTTTGTCGCGGTGGTTGTGGGCTTCATCGTGGTTTTCATGGCGATGTATACCGCGGTGCTGGAGCGGACGCGGGAGATTGGGATCATCAAGGCGGTGGGCGGCTCGTCCGGGCTGGTGCTGAACATGCTGCTGCGCGAAACGGTGATGCTGGCGGTAGGCGGGACGCTGGTGGGGATTGTGTTGACCTACGGGTCGCAGTGGATGATGAAGCATTTTGAGCCGGGCAGCCTGGTGCAGGAGACGGTGTATATCTGGTGGCCGATTGCAGGTGCGATTGCAATTGTGGGTGCGATGCTGGGCGCGGTCGTACCCGGGATTAAAGCGGTACAGCAGGATGTAACCGAGGCGCTGTCGTATGAGTGAAGGCGGAGTAGGAGTGACAGCGACGGGAGCGGGGACGGCGGCGGAGCCGATGATCCGGGTGCGCGGGCTGACCAAGGTCTACCATGTGGGCGACGTCGACGTTCATGCGTTGCGCGGCGTGGACCTGGACATTGCGCGGGGCGAGTTCGTGGCGATCGTGGGTGCGTCGGGCTCAGGCAAATCGACCCTGTTCCATATTCTCGGGGGCCTGACGCCGCCGACCGCAGGGACGGTGGTGATCGACGGGAAAGACCTGGCGGGAATGTCGAACCGGCAGTTGACTGATCTGAGGAAGACAACGGTGGGGTTCGTCTTTCAAAAGTACAACCTGCTGCCGACGCTTTCGGCGGAGGACAACATCAAGATTGTGGAGTATATTGGCGGGCGGTCGACTACCTTCCGTCCGGAGTTTGTAGACGTGCTGAACCTGCTGGGAATCACCGACCGGTTGAAGCATAAGCCACGGGCGCTCTCGGGCGGCCAGCAGCAGCGGGTGGCGATTGCGCGCGGGATTGTGAACCAGCCGGCCATCCTGCTGGCGGATGAGCCAACGGGGAACCTGGACAGCAAGAATTCGGCCGCGGTTCTGGAGGTCATCAAGGACCTGAACCAGCGGACGGGGCAGACGATTTTGATGATTACGCACGATCCGGAGGCGGCGGCGTACGCCAGCCGGACGGTGCACATCCGGGACGGGCGGATCGTATGAAAGGCACGCACATGGCGGGCGAGAGGCGGGAAATCCACCGGGCGGACGATAAACGGCACGGGGAAACTTTGCCGCCGCAGGGGCCGTCTACGATAGATTGCCTTCAGTGCGAATCAGTTTGGGGCGGGTTGGAGCCGGTCCCAAGAAGGAGTTGCCGCGGGGGGCCGGATTTGCCCCGGAATGCAGCAAAGCCGCGCAGGTTTTGCGGCGAAAAGCAGGTGCTATCGCTGGTCAGGGCGGGCACTCTCACATTACAATCGAGGGGACTAGCACACACCCTAACTACGCGTTCTAGCATCTGACCAAACGCGCCTCATCGAAGGAGAAACACCGCCGCCATGAAATTGAATGCACGTATTCCACTGTTGGTCGCTCTACTGATATTGCTGGGAACTGCGACCGGATGTAACTTTCTGAAGTCGCGCGACCAGTTGAATAAGGGCATTGCGGCGTTCAAGAACGCCCAGTACGAGCAAGCGACAAACTACTTCCAGAATGCGGTGGCGCTCGACCCCAAGAACCCGAATGCCAAGCTTTACCTGGCTACGACGTATGCCTCGCAGGTGGTGCCGAACCTGATGGATCCGGCCAACCTGGCGATGGCGCAGAAGGCGCTGGACGGATTCAATCAGGTGCTGCAAGATCATCCGAACGACCTGACGGCGCTGAAGCAGATTGCGTCAATCGATCGCAACATCAACAAGCTGGACCAGGCCAAGGCGGACGAGCTGAAGGTGATCTCGATTGCGCCGAACGAGCCGGAGGCCTACTACATTGTCGGCTTTGTGGACTGGAAAGAGGCGTACAACAATGCGATTACGATCCTGGCGGCGGACGGATTGACCGATGCCGGCGACGGCAACGCGAAGATGACCAAGGGCGCCTGCGCGAAGATCCAGACGGCCAATTCGGCGCTGGTCGCCGAGGGCATCAAGTACCTGGAAAAGGCAGTCGATCTGAATCCAAACTACGACGATGCGATGACCTATCTGCAACTGACCTACCGGCGCAAGGCCGACGTGGACTGCGGCAATCCGGCGGCCCAGAAGGCCGATATGCAGCAGGTGGACATGTGGATTCAGAGGGACATGGGCGCCCGCAAGACCAACGAGCTGAACAAGGAGAAGAAGTTGGGCGGCGGCGTCACCATGTAATTGCCGTTTGCCAGAGCATCAGGAGAAGCCTCCCGGCGCAATGCGGGAGGCTTTTCTGTTGGCGCCGGGCGGGGTGCGAGAAGATTATTGGGGCCAGCGGGCTGAGCGAGATACAATCCGACTGCGGCGATTGTGAGTGAAAGGAACGCGATGAACGAGAATGCGGTTGCTGGAGAACTTGGGGTTGGCGGCGATCAGGCGCGCGGCCTAAGCCAATTGGAGCGGGTGGTGGATACGTTCGTCGCGCCCGCGGCGACGTTCAAGGACATTCTGCGCAGCACATCGTGGTGGCTGCCATTTGTGCTGATGCTGGTGACCTCGATGGCAACCGCTTTTACGGTAGAGCGAAAGGTCGGATTCGACCAGGTTTACGAGAATCAGGTGCGCATGAGCCCGAATACCCAGGAGCGCATGGCAGACATGACGCCGGCGCAGAGGGCGCAAGCCGAAAAGATCTCGGTCGCAGTAACGAAGTACATCACCTATGGCAGTTTCGTCCTGATCACGGGCTTTCTTGCGCTGTATGCGCTGGTGCTTTGGGCGTCATTCAATTTTGGATTGGGAGCCAAGACCACGTTCTCGCAGGTGTTTGCGGTGGCGATGTATGCGTCGCTGCCCTACCTGCTGATATCGCTCTTGACGATTTTGTCGCTATGTTTCGGCAGCAGCGCCGAGGGTTATGACTACAAGAATCCCGTAGCCACCAACCTGGCCTACTTCCTGCCGGATATTGCTCCGTGGATGAAGGGCTTGCTGGAATCGTTCGATGTCGTCAAGCTCTGGTCGGTCGTACTTACGGTCGTCGGCATGGCCATCGTCGCGAAGAAGACGATTGCGCAATCGGCGGTGATTGTGGGCATCTTCTGGCTGATCGGCGTGGTGGCGACGATTGCAGGAGCGGCTTTGAGCTAGAGCAGCGAATTCCCGGCGGAGGTGGTGATAGGGTAGGCTCAGCGCAGGATCGGGGTTCAGGCGATCCGGAGAGCGAGGTGCGCGCGATGGCAGGGACCGCGGTGTATGAAGACTTCAACTTTATTGTGAACTGGGGCGGCGCGAGCCAGCCCATGATGAGCGTGAGTCCGCTGGTGCGGAGCAACGATGTGCTGGAGTATCGCGATGGCAACGAAAAGCTGAACTCGCCGCACAAGGCGCCCGGGATTACGCGCTATGAGCCGATCGTGCTGGAGCGGCGGCTGCAGCCGGGGAACACCGATTTCTACGACTGGGCGCAACTGGTGACGGTGGTTTCGGGAAATTACACGGATGCGCTGCGGGAACTCACGATCCAATTGCTGGATGGGCAAATGAACCCGGTGGTCACGTTCCGCGTGACCAATTGCTGGCCAAGTTCCTATGAGATTTCGGGGCTGAACGGAGACGGGTCGGCGTTTGTGGTGGAGCGGCTGACCCTGGAGTATGACACCTGGATTTGGGACGAGGCCGCGACCGGAACGTCGGGAGCGTCGGGAACGACGGGGACGACGGGGACAACGGGAACGACCGGCACGACGGGAACGATCACGGGCGGCCCCCAAACCCATGAGGGCGGCCCGGGCGCTACTCTGTCCAGCGCCTGAAGACCAGCGAGCCGTTGGTGCCGCCGAAGCCGAAGGAGTTGGAGAGCGCGTAGTCGATCTTCGCGCGCTGGGGCGCGTTGGGCACATAGTTGAGCCGGCACTGGGGGTCGCGCTCTTCGAGGTTCATCGTAGGCGGGGCAGTCTGTTCCAGCATGGCCATGATGGTGATGCCGGCCTCCAGGCCGCCGGCGCCGCCCAGCAGATGGCCGGTCATGGACTTGGTGGAACTGACCAGCAGGGTCTGGTTGAGGGCGTGTTCGCCGAAGACATTCTCGATGGCCTTGGACTCGAGCGCATCGCCCAGCGGGGTCGAGGTGGCATGGGCGTTGACGTAGTCGATCTTGTCCGGTGAGATGCCGGCGACCTTGAGGGCGGCATTCATGGCGCGGTAGCAGCCTTCGCCCTCCGGGGCCATTCCGGTCATGTGGTGTGCGTCGGCGGACATGCCGTAGCCGATAATCTCGGCGAGGATGCGCGCGCCGCGGGCCTTGGCGCCCTCGAGTTCTTCCAAAATGAGGATGCCTGCGCCCTCGCCGACCACGAATCCGTCGCGGTCCTTGTCCCAGGGGCGGCAGGCGTGGGTGGGGTCGTCGTTGCGGGTGGAGAGAGCCTTCATTGCGGCGAACCCGCCGACACCCATGGGAGTGATGGCGGCTTCGGTGCCGCCCGCGATCATGGCGTCGGCGTCGCCGCGCTGAATGATGCGAAAGGCGTCGCCGATGGAGTGCGCCGAAGAGGTGCAGGCGGTTGCCGTCGCCTCATTGGGACCGCGCGCGCCAAAGCGGATGGACACATGCCCGGCCGCCAGATTGATGATGGAGCCGGGGATGAAGAACGGCGAGATCTTGCGCGGACCTCCGGCCAGCATGGCCGAGTGTTCGCGCTCGATGATGTCGAAGCCGCCGATGCCCGAGCCGATGTGAACGCCGACGCGATCATGGTTCGAGTCGTCGATCTTGAGGCCGGAGTGGTCCATCGCCTCCTGCGCCGCGGCGATGGCGAAGTGGATGAAGCGGCCCATCTTGCGAGCCTCTTTCTTGTCGATGAAGAGGAGCGGGTCGAAGTCTTTCACCTCGGCGGCGAAGCGCACCGGATGGCCGGTGAGGTCGAACCCCTTGATCTCGGCCATGCCGCTGCGGCCGGCGAGCAGACCCTCCCAGACTTCGCTGACGGTCCTACCTACTCCGCAGACCAGGCCCAGACCGGTGACGACGACCCGGCGCCGCCAGGGTTGCTGCTCCATCGCTTCGCTTACGTCCATTGCTACTTGGCCGCCTTCTGGGTCTTTTCGATGTAGTCGACGGCGTCCTTGACGGTCTTGATCTTCTCGGCGTCTTCGTCGGGAATTTGAATGTCGAAGGCTTCTTCGAACTGCATGACGAGTTCGACGACGTCGAGCGAGTCCGCACCGAGGTCTTCCTGGAAGCTTGCGCCCGGGGTTACTTCCGCTTCATCCACCTGAAGCTGCTCGACGATAATCTGCTTTACTTTTTCATCTACTGCTGCCATTTCGTTCTCCTGTTTGCCTTCTGGTTCAAAATTCGCTGCGGGCCGGACGGGTGTTGCAGGCTTATCCCGAGTTGTACGCGCAAGTCTCAAGGATACCGAGCGCCTAGCAGAGTGTAAAGCAAAGGGAGGGTCGGATGCTGAGACGGGCGTGGGTGTTGGAGATCATTCTTCGTCTTCGGAGGCGGCGAGCATGGGCAAAAGTCCGTCGAAGGCGGCCATTGTTGGTTCTGGAAGAACGGCATCTGGAGACTCCGAGCTGACGTCGCTAAGCGTTTTGTTGATGGCGCGGGTGCGTCGGCCGAGGTCGCTAATGGTGTTTTGGACAGTGCCAACCTGCTTGTCCATTTTGTCCATTAGAACCCCAAACTTTCCAAACTCCCCTCGCGCATTAGCGAGTACTTTCCAGACTTCATTGCCTTTCTTTTGGAGATTGACCAATTGGAACACCATTTGAAAGCTGGTGAGGATCGCGGACAAGTTGCTGGGGCCGGCGATCATGACGTGGCAGTTCTGCTGAATGTCGTCGTGCAGACCGTCGCGACGCATAACCTCGGCGTAAAGGCCCTCGGTGGGCAGAAACATGACGGCGTTGGGAGTGGTTATTGGCTCGTTGATGTATTTCGAGCAGATTCGCTTCGCCTCGGTTCGAATGGCGTTTTCGAAAGCCTTGCGCGCAGCGGCAATCTCGGCTGCGCTGCCCGTCTCGTAGGCGCTCTCGAGGCGCTCCCAGGATTCGCGGGGAAATTTGGAGTCGATCGGCAATAGGACATCGCCGTTCGGCCCAGGAAAGCGAACCGCGAACTCGACCGCTTCCTGAGTATCGGGCTTGACCTGTGCATTGCGGACAAATTGCCCCGGAGCGAGCATCTGTTTCAGCAGGTTGTCCAGCATTGCTTCGGCAATCTGTCCGCGGGATTTGACGTTGGTAAAAATACGTGAGAGGTCATCGATTCCCGTCGACAGCTTCGACATCTCCCCAAGGCCTTTCTGAACCTCGCCGAGGTGTGTGGTGACTTGGCCGAAGCATTCGGTCAAGCGCGTTTGCAACGTAGCGTGAAGCTTTTCATCGACCGTGGCGCGCATCTCTTCAAGCTTGGCCGTGTTGGTGTCGTTGAGCCTGGTCAGGCGCTCCTCGACGGAAGTGCGGAGCTTTTCCTGATGGGTGGCGTTGCTCCCCATCAGTTCGATGAGTTTGCGGTTGAGCGATTCTTCGAGGGACGAGTGCTTGAGGCCGGTCTCATTCTTGAAGTCGGAGAAGCCCTGTGAGATCGTGTGCATCTTCTGCTCGACATCGTTGCGAAGCTTGTCCGCTGCGGCGGTGTTGTCCAGGCGAAAACTCTTCAGGTCATCTTTGAGGCCTTGCCCGAGAGTCACGATACTGCCGATGACTTCGTTGCGCAGCGAGGTGGCAGAGGCGGCATTGTCCTCGCGGGTGCGGCGCGCTTCGTCCGCGATCAGGCGCGAGAGTTGGTCGGGTAACTGCGCCAGACTAGGATCTTGGGCTGAGGTCGCCGGTTTGCGGAGGATCAGGGCGATGAGCGCGAGTAAAACGGCGACCTGAAGGGCCAGGATGGCAGTGAGCATTCGATTTTCCTTCGCCTTAAAGAATAGCACTGACGAGAGGGTGGAAATCGGGGCGCGGGCTGTGGGAATTCACTCCGCGGCGTCGAGAATGCGGTCGGCGAGGGCGGCGGTTTGGCGCGCTGGGGCGATGTCGTGGACGCGGAGGATGTGGGCCCCGGCGAGGATGGCGGCAGTGTTCGCGGCTGTGGTCGGGAGTTCGTCGCCGGCCTCCGAGTGAATCGCGCGAGTGAGGAAGCTTTTGCGGGAGAGGCCGGCGAGGATGGGGAAGCCGAGGGAGTGGAGTTGGTCGAAGTGGGCGAGCAGCGGGTAGTTCTCGTCGAGGATCTTGCCGAAGCCGAAGCCTGGGTCGAGGATGATGGAGTCGCGGGCGACGCCGGCGGCCAGCGCGGCGTGGGTGCGTGCGTGGAGGTCGCCGAGGACCAACGGCATGACCTCGCCGGGCGCGAGCGCGGGTTGGGTACGCCACTGCTGCGGGCGGCCGCGGGTGTGCATCAGGATGGCGCCGCAACCGAGCGCAGCGCAGGTGGCGGACATGGCCGGGTCCCAGAGATGTCCGCTGACGTCGTTGAGGATCTCGGCGCCGGCCTCGACCGCCAGGCGGGCGGTTTCGGCGTGGTAGGTGTCGATGGAGAGGATAGCGTCCGGCCGCGCCTGGAGAATGGCGCGCAGCACGGGGAGCACGCGGAGTTGCTCCTGGGCCGGGGCGATGGGAACGGAGTTGGGCCGGGTGGATTCGCCGCCGAGATCGAGGATGTCGGCGCCGTCGTCGAGCATCTGGACGGCGTGCCGGAGGGCGGCGGCTGGATCGAGGAAGCGGCCGCCGTCGGAGAAGGAGTCGGGCGTGACGTTGAGGATGCCCATGAGCAGCGTTTGCTCGCCGAGTGCGAGGCTGCGGGTGCGAAGGCGCCAGTGGAAGCGCGGGCGGACGGCAAAGGGCATGGAGGCTCCCGGCGCAGAATAAACCGGCGCAGGATAAGTTGCTGAATCCCAAGATATAACTGAATGCGGGATGCCGCCTACTGGAGCGCGGGAGGGGGAAGCTGAAATTCAACCAGAATTATTCCAAGGGTGATTTTTTTATTTCCCGTTTCGGCCGGATCGGGGTAATCTATGAAAACTTGTGCTCCAGAGCAGCTAGGCCAGATTTGGCCGACCCAGGGTTACTGCAGAACGACCAGGGCCCGGAGGCACCATGAACCTTGCATTTCTTCCTGATCTTTTTGCCTTAGCAATTCTGGTGGTCATCCTCGCGCTGGTGCGCCGGCGCCACTCCGACGCGCGGGCGGATGCGTGGTTGCTGGGCCTCTCGTTTACCCTGATCGAGTCGCTGGCCCACACGTTCTATGCGCCGACGGGCGTCCCCGACAAAGTGCTGCACGTCATCGTTCTGGACTGTTATGTTCTTGCGGGTCTGGTGTTCAACTGGGCGGCGGGGGACCAGGCGCTCACCCACCGTGTGCGGCTGCTCTACCTCTCGTTGAATGGACTGTCGCTGTTGGCCCTGACGACCATCTATGGGCTAAACCTCCGCTATGCGAGTGTCTATGTCCCGGCAGTGGTGATCGGCGCGATCGTGGGAGTGACGAGCTCACTGTTTCTGCGCCACAACTGGCGGTATGCCCTGGCGTACCTGCTGGGATGGGGGTGGGTGGGCGTACTGGTAAGTGAAGGCAATTTCAGGGGAGCGGTTTACTGGAGCCTGGGCTGCGTGTACGCGTTGGCGGCGATGCATTTCAACCGGCGCTTGCAGCGCAAGAGTACGGGCAGACTTGCGATCGTAACCGGCTTTTCGATCTGGGCCTTGTTCTTCCTGACCCATCCGTGGGTGATGGACCACTACGCGGCCCACGCCGACATCGCCTCGCATGTGTGGAACATGCAGAAGTCGCTAATCTCCATTGGCATGATCCTGGTGATGTTGGAAGAGCAGGTATCGAACAACGAGTGGCTGGCGCTGCACGATGAATTGACAGGGCTGCCCAATCGCCGGCTGTTTGCGGCGAGGCTGACCCAGGCGATCGAGTACTCGAACCGGAGGGACAGTAGCCTGGCCCTGGTAGTACTGGATGTCAACGACTTCAAGAAGATCAACGATACGATGGGGCACGTTGCCGGCGACCAGGTGCTGCGCGAGATCGCGGCCACTCTGCGCAAGAGCATACGCGCGACCGACACGGTGGCGCGGCTGGGCGGCGACGAGTTCATCATCGTGGCCACGGACATGGCCAACGAGGGCTCGGTGGAACGCTTCACCGACTCGCTGCGCAGCGCGATTGAGCGCCCGATCACGATCAACGATCAGGCTATGGTGGTGGGCGCGAGCTTCGGGTTCGCGATTTATCCCAGGGATGCGAAGGACGCGACCAAGCTGCTGCGACTCGCCGACCAGCGCATGTACCACCTGAAGCGAAGGTCGGTGCCTGCGCAGATCGAAAATGGGGTTGCGGCAGAGGTTGGTCCGAGCAGGCTTTCGGCTTAGGAACCTTCGCTGCGGATTCAGAGACGGGCGAGCGTTGCGGGGTCGGGCTGGCCGGCGAAGTACTGGTCGAGCGCGGCGCGGAAGGCGGCTTCGCCGGGAGCGACGGCGGCGAAGAGGGTGACCGACGAGCAGAATTTGAGATCGTCAGGGTAGCCGAAGATTTCGTCGATGGCGCGGTTGGGGATTTGGTTGACGAGCTGGGTACATTCGCGCAGACGCGGGCCCAGCGTGGGGTGAGCCAGGTATGCGACTGCTTCGGTGCGGCCGGAGATGGCGAAGTGTTGCGCCATGGGGCTGGAGCCGAGGCCGGCAATCTGGGGGAAGATGAACCACATCCAGTGAGTGCGTTTGCGGCCTGCGCGGAGTTCGGCGAGGACTTGATTGAAGACAGGCGCCTGCGCGCCGAGAAAGCGCTGGAGGTTGTGCGGGTCTGAGTTCATGGTGTGTCTCCGCGACGAGTTTAGGCGAAGATGACGGTCTTGTTGGCGTAGCTGAGGATGCGGTGGTCGAGGTGCCATTGCACCGCGCGGGAGAGGACCATGCGCTCCAGGTCGCGGCCCTTCTGGACGAGCGAGGTTAGCTGGTCGTTCTGCGAGATGCGGGCGACGTCCTGCTCGATGATGGGGCCTTCGTCGAGGGTTGCGGTGACGTAGTGGCTGGTGGCGCCGATGAGCTTGACGCCGCGCGCGAAGGCAGCGTGATACGGGCGCGCGCCGGTGAAGGCGGGCAGGAACGAGTGGTGGACGTTGATGATGCGGCGCGGGTAGGCGGCGACGAACGCCGGCGACAGCACCTGCATGTAGCGGGCGAGGATGATGAGGTCGATGTTGTGCTCGGCGAGGAGTGCGAGTTGCGCGGTTTCGACGGCGGGCTTGGTGGCGGGCGTGACTGGCGTGTAGTGGAAGGGGACGCCATGGAACTCTGCCAGCGCGCGGGTGTCCTGGTGGTTGCTGACGATCATCGCGAAGTTGCAGTGGAACTCGCCGGCGTCGTGGCGGTGGAGGAGGTCGACGAGGCAGTGCGGGTACTGCGAGACGAAGAGGGCGACATTCTGGAGCTGGTCGGCGAACTCGATACGCCAGTTCATGCGGAACTCGGCGGCGATGGGCGCGAAGGCGGCGCGGAAGCCGGGCTCGTCGAAGTTGGGCGCGTCGGTGGCGAACTCAACACGCATGAAGAAGAGGCCAAGCTCGACATCCTGATGCTGGTCGGCGTTGAGGATGTTGATGTCATAGGTGTCGACGAGGAAGTTGACGATGGTGACGACGATGCCCTTGCGGTCGGGGCAATCGATGAGCAGGATAGCGGTCTTTGGATTCGGTGTGGGCATGGAGGTTCGGCCGCAACGCGCGGCTCAATCAGGTTACCGGATGTGACAGGAATTTGGGGTTGGGCTAGAGTTCGTCGCCCGGATCGGGCGGGTTGTCACGGCCCTGATCGAGGATTTCGCCCAGGGGACGACCGGAGGCACGCGCTGCGCGAGCGCGGAAGTACTCGGCGTCGGCGTTTTCCAGGCGAATTCTTTCTGCGACCGCGGTTTCAATCCACTGCTCTGTGGAGACTCCGAGGTTGCTCGCCTGGTTGGCGGCCTGCTGAACGAGGGCTTCGGGCAAGGCGATCAATTGGTTGGTTGCGCTCATATTCCCAGTCTCACTCTAATGATATGCCCTGGAGTCAATACCGGAATGCCGAATTTGGCCACCTCTGGCAAAAAGTCCTTTGTATTGTGCGTTACGATGGCGTCGGCAAAACCGTTGACTGCCGTTTCCAGTACGAGCTCGTCGTTCGGGTCTCGAAGTTGCGGCCGCAGCCGTCGATGGAAACTGACTCGAATCGACCGAGCTACGAGGTTGTCGAGGAAGTCAGAGATTTGCTGTAGCGACTGGCCGTGCACCTCCATCTGCTCGGGTTGGCCGAGCACGGTTTCGTATTCGAGAAGCAGGGGCTGCGAGAGGAGGATTGAGAACAGGTTGGCGTCGAAAGCATCGATCAGACGACGGCTTGCGCCTTTGCGGCTGCGGAAGGCGGAGACGATGACACAGGTATCGAGGACGAGGCGCACGGGATAAGCCTACTTGATGTCGCGCCAATTGGGGCCTAGGCCTACTTCGGCGAGGATGGGGACGCTGAATTCGGCGACGTGTTCCATTTCGTGGCGGACGAGGGTGCTGAGTTCGGCGGATTCTTCGGGGAGGACGTCGAAGAGGAGTTCGTCGTGGACCTGGAGGGTCATGCGGGAGCGCAGGCGGCGGGCGAGGATGGCGGCGTCGATGCGGAGCATGGCGAGCTTGATGAGGTCGGCGGCGGTGCCCTGCAGCGGCGTGTTGATGGCGGTGCGTTCGGCGAATCCGCGCATGTTGGGGTTGCGCGACTGGATGTCGGGGATGGGGCGGACGCGGCCGAAATACGTGCGGACGGCCTGCTCGCGGCGGACGGTTTCGAGGGTCTCGTCGATGAAGCGGCGGACGCCGGCGTAGCGCTCGAAGTAGCGGTCGATGTAGGCGCGGGCTTCCTTCTGGTCGATGCCGAGTTGTGCGGCGAGGCCGAAGGGCGAGATGCCGTAGACGATGCCGAAGTTGACAGCCTTGGCGCGATTGCGGGTTTCCTTGTCGAGCTGGGCGACGGGGATGCCGAAGACTTCGGATGCGGTGAGGGTGTGGATGTCCTGGCCTGTGCGGTAGGCGTTGAGCAGCAGCGGGTCCTGCGAGAAGTGGGCCATCAGGCGCAGCTCGATCTGCGAGTAGTCGGCGGACATGAGCAGGTTGCCGGGCGCGGGGATGAAGGCGGCGCGAATCTCGCGGCCGAGCGCGGTGCGGACGGGGATGTTCTGCAGGTTGGGGTTGGTGGACGAGAGGCGGCCGGTCGCGGTGCCGACCTGGTTGAAGGTGGTGTGCACGCGGCCTTCGGCATCGACGAGGTTCGGCAGCGAGTCGAGGTAGGTGGAACGGAGCTTGGCGAGCTGGCGGTATTCGAGGACCAGTGCGGGGACGGGGTGGTGCTCGGCCAGCTCTTCGAGGACGTCCTGCGCGGTGGAGATGACTTTGCCCTTGCCGTATTTGTTGGGCTTGGGCAGGTTCATTTTGTTGAAGAGCACGTCGCCGAGTTGCTTGGGTGAGTTGATGTTGAAGCGCAGTGCGGAGTCCTGGGCGGCGGCTTCGCCGGCTTGGGTGTAGATGCGGTCGGCCAGGGTGTCCATTTCGACGGCGAGGCGAGTGGACATGGAGGAGAGGACGGTGGAGTCGATGCGTACGCCGGCCTGCTCCATGCGCAAAAGGACGGGGACCAGCGGGAGGTCCATGGTTTGGTAGAGGTGCTGGAGGGGTGAGGTCTGGACTGGTCCCGAGCTTAGCGTTGGTGCAGCGGCGGTGGCGTCGCTCTCGGCGATCTGGGTGGCGAATACGCGGGCGAGGCGGACGATGGCGGCGGCGGCTTCCGGCAGGCGCTTCGGATCGTTCGGATTGGCCTTGGTGGGCTGATGTTCGAGTGCGCGGTTGGTGGAGCGCGCGGCGATGTCGGGCAGCGTGTGCGACGCGTGGGTGGGGTTAACCAGGTAGCTCTGGAGCATCACGTCGGTCTCGACGCCGCGCAGGGTGATGCCGTGCGGTGCCAGCGCGCGCAGGACGGCCTTGAGGTCGTGGACGAGCTTGGGCAGCGATGCGTCTTCGAGGGCGGCGCGGACGCCGAGCGCGTCGAGAGAGACTTCCATGGCTGCGTTGCCCTCGACAGCGAGGCCGAGAGAACAGGGAACAGGGGTCAGGGACCAGGGAACAGAAGAACAGGGATCAGGGATCGGGGAGGAGGGAACAGGAGAAGGAACGGGTGCGCTTGGCCGGGCGAAGAGGTCCATGGTTTCGGCGGGAGGTGGCTCGGGCTCGGGGTCGCTCGTCTCGCCTTCCGTACCGCTTTCAACGGCGATCTCCTCGGCAAGCGCGCGCGCATCCTCGAACATGGCCACAGCCAAACCGCGCCGTCTTGCATCCTGTTCCCTGTTCCCTGATCCCTGTTCCCTGGCACCTGCGAGCAGCGCGGCGATCTCGGCGGCGGTGGGCTTGAGGTTGTAATCGAAGGCGGCGTTGTCGGCGGCGGGGGCGAGTTCCTTCAGCAGGGTAGTGAATTCCAGCTCGGAGAAGAGTTCGCGGCAGGCGGCGTTGTCGACGGGCTGGGTGCGCATGTCGTCGACGGAGAAGTCGATGGGAACTTCGGTGTGGATGGTGACGAGTTCTTTGGAGAGCAGGATGTTGTCGCGATTGTTGGCGAGTGATTCGCGATAGGTTTTGCGCTTGATCGAGTCGGGCGCGGCGGTGGCCGCATCCAGCGCTGATTCCACGGTGCCGAATTGCTGGATGAGCTCGACGGAACCTTTGTCGCCGATGCCGGGCGCGCCGGGGATGTTGTCGACGGAGTCGCCGCGCAGCGCCATAACGTCGATGACGCGGCTGGGGGGAACGCCAAGCGCAGATTCGACGCCGGCGGGATCGAGGACGAGGTTGTCTTTGGTGGGATTAAGAATCGACACGCTCGACGTGACGAGCTGCATCATGTCCTTGTCTGAAGACACCACGTAAACGTGGTGATCCATGGCAGCAAGCTTGTGGCTGAGCGTGCCGATGACGTCGTCGGCCTCGAAGCCCTCGTAGCTGAGGATGGGGATGCGGAAGGCTTCGAGCGCGCGGCGGATGTAGGGCAACTGCTGGGCGAGGTCGGCGGGCATCTCGGCGCGGTTGGCCTTGTAGCCGGCGTAGTCGACCTGGTCGAACTGTTGGGTTTTGACGTTCCACTTGCGCAACGGCTTCATCTCGCGGGCGCGCTCGTCGCGGAAGACGGGGCCGGAGACGTCGTAAACGGCGGCGAGGAACTTCGGGCTGAAGTCCTTGCGCAGCTTGTTGATCATGTTGACGAAGACATACGTCGCGGCAGTGGGAATGCCGGTGCGCGTGGACATGGGCCGCTGGCGCTGCATGGCGTGGTAGGCGCGAAAGATGAACGCCATGGAGTCCAGCAGGTAGATCGGCGGCTTGGTGGTTTCGGCGCCGCTGGTTTCGGTTTTCGGACTGATTGCCATTGCAGGTTGAGAATACCAGCGATGGCCGACGGGCGGGTCAGGCTAGCATAGGGGGTGTGCAACGGGGGTGCATTGATGGCCGCGGGATACTCGGGAACGCCGCTTGAGAAAAAACTGGGAGTGAAGGACGGACAGCGGACATGGCACTGGAAGATGCCGGAGAGTGTGCTCAAGGAGATCCTGGAGAGCGGCGTACGGCCGGAAATCGTAAAGGCTCCGCGGGCCGGGCTGGAGATGGCGCACATATTTGTGACCGAGCGGCGGGAACTGGCGGGCAAGCTGCGACGGCTGCGGCGGCTGCTGGCATTAGACGGGATGATCTGGGTGAGCTGGCCGAAAAAGGCATCAGGGATGGAGACCGAGGTGACGGAAGATGTGGTGCGGGCGGAGGCGCTGCCGCTGGGGCTGGTGGATGTGAAAGTGTGCGCGGTGGATGCAGTGTGGTCGGGGCTGAAGCTGGTGATCCGTAAGAGTGAAAGGTGAAGGGTCGGACGCGGTCAGCTTAGGCCCAGAAGCTGGAATTCGCCATCGTAGCCTTCCATCTCTTCCTCGACCTCGCCGGGGCCGCGGCGCAGCAGAGTCAGCGCCGCATGAATTGCGATCGTCACCAGAACTGGCAGCAGCAGTTTCGCCGGGTGCTTCTCGATCAGCATCTCGGCCACGATGGTCAAGCTGACGAACAGGGGAAATACCCCGAGATAGAGTGTCAGCATCAAGGGAAAGCTGGTCTTGCCCGGCATCCTGGGTTGATTAAATGGTACGGTCTGCTGCGAGAAGAAGAACCCGTCGGTCAGCAGGATCGAGATGCAGACCCCGAACACGGCCTGGACGAGGAGATGGCGGGCGTCCCAACCTGCCGCTCGCAAGGCAGCAACGATGGAGCACGTCAGGGCCAGGGCGCAAAGGAACACCCATTTGCGCGCCGCCGCCGCGCACTCGCCGGTGTAGACGCCGGTGATGCGAAAGACCCATCCGGCGCTGAGGTTCTGCGGGAAGGCGAACGCGACACGCAGGCCGGCGATCAACCAGAACAACAACAGAGGCAGCACCGCGTGCAGGCCGGGGTTGGAGAGGCTGGGCACCAAACTGTCGTGGTCGATGCGGAACGTCAGTCCGAAGGCGATGGCGAGCGCCAGCCCGATGCCGCCGTACATGGCGAGATAGACCTGGTAGCGATTGTTGCGGGCTATGGTCTGGCCGATGAAATGGAATACAGCGCGCTCGCCTGGCCGCCGGACCAGCGTGTGCACAATGCGAGCGAGCAGGCGGGAGGGCTGTTTTCTTCGACGCGCGGCTCCTTCGATTGCCATCTTGCGCATGCGCACCCAGGCCAGCGGGTAGGTGAGCACGGCGACTGCTGCCGCCGCTGCCGTGGCGCGCAGAGCGCAGTGCGCCGCCGGCTGGGCGAAGGCGGGTGCGGCGTTGCCGCGCAGGAGGACCTGATAGACGCCGAGAAACCATACGGGCGGCATCCAGCGCGCGATGCGAAACGGCGGCGAAAGCAGCGCCAGCATGGCATCGCCAAAGATGAAATAGTGCAGCACCAGCAGCGCCAGCCCCGTAACCCCGAGCATCTGCAGAATCGAAGAGGCCAGGCGAAAGCGCGCGGCGTCGAGCACGCAGAGCAGGATTCCGCCGAGGGCCAGGATGAGGAGTGCGGCGAATGTCCCGGCCAGGAAGACTGCGACGGCGTGGGCGTAGATCTGGCGGAAGAAGTCGCCTTTGCTGACGGCAGGCAGCATGACGATGCCGAAGCCATTCGAGGCAACCAGGAAGAGCGTGAGGAAGGCGACCAGCGCGGCGGCTTTGGCGGCGAGCATCTGCACGGGCTTGACCGAGAGCGGCGACAGGACCAGGAAGTCCAGCCGGTCGGGGAAGAGCATCTCCCACTCGAAGATGGAGACCGCGCCCATGACGACGAAGGAGGTGAGGACGAAGAAGTACTGATCGTGCATGGCGAGCCACGGGGTGGTGGGGTAACGGTTCTGCAGAAAGAACGCGACGCGCATGCCGGGGACCATGACGATGGCGAGCGCGCGCACAACTGTGGTCTGGGTGTCGGCGTCGAGCTGGATGGAATCGTTGTCGAAGAAGCGGCGGAAGAAGTGATCGACCAGCGTGCGGGTGACGCTCTTTGGTTTATCCATGACGCACCTTCATCACGTCGACCAGGTCGCGGGCGACTTGTTCGGTGTCGGTCTGCTGCACCAGTTGGGCGAAGACGCTTTCGAGTGTGGGCAAGGACATCAGCTCGATAAGGTCGTGGGGTGCGGCGTCGGCGACAACCTCGCCGGCCGAAAGGACGATCACGCGGTCGCAGACGCGCTCGACGGTTTCCAGTACGTGCGAGATGTAAAGAATGGCTTTGCCCTCGCGCGCAAGCAGGATGAGGAGGTCTTTGAACAGCCGCGCGGAGATTGCGTCCAGGCCGGAGAGCGGCTCGTCCAGGATGATCAGCCTGGGGTCATGGAGCAGGGCAGCGGCGATCAGGACGCGCTGCTTCATTCCCTTGGAGTAGTCGGAGAGCGCGGCATACTGGGCGGTTTCGAGCGACAGCAGTTGCAGCAGGGTACGGGCTTTGCGCTCGATCAGTTGCTCGGGCATTCCGCGGAGGCGGCCGATGAGTTGCAGGTATTCGAGGCCGGAGAGGTGGGTGTAGACCTGTGCCTCCTCTGGAACATAGCCGAGCTGCGTGCGGTAGGTGGCGAGATCGTCGTGGATATTGCGGTCTGCGAAGAAGATTTTGCCCTTGGTCGGCTGGATCATGCCGATGATCATCTTCACGGTGGTCGATTTGCCCGAGCCGTTGGGGCCAAGATAGCCAAGCACTTCGCCTTCCTTCAGCGTGAAACTGACGTTCCAGACGGCGGGAATTCCGCGATAGCGCTTGGTGACGTGATCGAGTCGCAGCATGATTGACCCCTATGTAGCATACTACTTGTAATAGCATACTACATAGGTGTAGGTTATGCACATGCCTCGTCTCTCGCACAGTGCGGCTCTTATTTTGAAGGCGCTGAGCCTCGGCTACTGCTTCGGGCTCGACGTGATGGAGGCCACCGGCCTGCCCAGTGGAACAGTTTATCCTGCGCTGCGGCGGCTGGAGCGCGATGAACTGGTGGAATCGAAATGGGAGCCTGAAGAGGAAGCGACGGCGAAACAGCGTCCGGCGCGTCGGTATTACGAGGTCACTCGCGCGGGCAAGGCTGCCGCGCTGGCGGCCACGCAGCGCTATCCGCTGCTGGCACATCTGGTTCCGGAGAAGCGATCATGAGCCCTGTTGCCGCGCCGCCTCTGCCGTTCTTCGATCGCAATCTGCTGCGCGCCGTGGAGAAGATTGTGCCGGCGGAGGAACGCGGGGAGTGGTCGCGGACATGGCGGGCCGAGTTGTGGTACATGCACCATCGCGCGGTTCGGGCTGAGCGGACTGAGCGGACCCTGCGGGGGAAGAACTTCGGGATTACGGTGGATCTGTCAATCGGCCTCGTCTGCGATGCGCTGTGGCTGCGGACGGATAGCTGGGGACGCGCGCTGAACGGAACGCCGGCGCTGTGCCTGGCTTCGCTGGCGGGGCTATGCGTGTTGTCGACGCTGGTGGGGCTGGCGCTGAATGGAAGCTGTCACGCGTTTGCGACGTATGCGCGCGGGCCGTTCGAGCGGTCGGCGTTCGCGGCGGTGCTGGTGGTGTTTGTCAGCTTTGCGACCACGTCGCGCGGGCATATCGAACAGGGTTCGACGAGCAAGGGAAGGTTTGGGCTGAAGCGGCATGTCTTCTTCGCGGCCAAGGCGGCGCTGGTGTTGCTGCTGGCGTGCCTGCTCAGCGCGGATATCTGCCGGCCCATCTATGCGGTGTTTCCCATGTGGGCGTACGCGCTCCAGTTGCTGATGTTCGTGCCGTTCGCGCTGATCGGGCTGCGCTGGGCGTTCGCCGATCAGGAGGGACGCTGCAAGCAGTGCCTGCGCTCGCTGGGTGGGCCGGCGCGAGTGGGGCGGCCCTCGCACAACCTGCTGGAGTGGAACGGCACCGAGCTGGCGTGCAAACAGGGTCATGGGCGGCTGAACGTCCCCGAGATGGAAACAAGCTGGTGCGACCGAAGCCAATGGGTGTATCTCGATCCGGTGTGGGATTAGGACCTCTTCCAGGTTCGTGGGTCGCGAGTCGCCGTGATAAGGTGGTCCCCCAGAGAGAGACAGCTATGGAGAGACGCACATTCGTGAGCATGGCGGCCGAAACCACCATGGCCCTGGCTTTGCGGCCTGCTGCTTTTGCAAGTGAGTTGGAAGCGAAAAGTCCGACACCGTATCCTGATCCGGCGGTGGAGATCGTCGATCCCCGATTTGAGAAGTATAAGGTGACCAACGCTGCGGTGGAGCGGCTGTACACGGGTGCTCGTTGGGCGGAAGGTCCGGTGTGGGTTGGAGAGGGAGGGTACCTTCTTTTCAGCGACATTCCCAACAACCGCATGCTCCGATGGCTTGAGGAAACGGGCGAGGTGACCGTATTCCGCAGCCCCTCGAACTACAGCAATGGGAACACGCGCGACCGCGAGGGCAGGCTGATTACCTGCGAGCATGACACGCGCCGGGTGACGCGAACCGAACACGACGGCAGCATCACGGTGCTGATGGACAGCTTCCAGGGCAAGAAGCTGAACGCGCCGAACGATGTGGTGGTGCATTCGGATGGCGCGATCTGGTTCAGCGATCCCGGCTACGGCATCATGGGGAATTACGAAGGGCACAAAGCTGCGTTCGAGCTGCCCTGCGCGGTTTACCGGCTCGACCCGAAGACGCGCGTCGCGACCGTGGTTGTCAGCGATCTGGATAAGCCCAACGGCCTGTGCTTCTCGCCGGACGAGAAGTTGCTTTACGTAGTGGATAGCGGTACGCCGAAGCGGCCGAGCGACCCGCGCCCGATCCAGGTTTACGACGTTGTGGATGGCGCGAGGCTGAAGAGCGGGCGCATGTTTGCGAACATGTCGCCGGGCACCTCCGATGGCATCCGCTGCGATGTGGACGGCAACATTTGGTCCGCGGCGGGATGGTCCGGGAAAGAGAACTACGATGGGGTGCATGTGTTCGCGCCGGACGGTACGCTGATTGGGAGGATCCATCTTCCGGAAACGTGCGCGAATCTTTGCTTCGGAGGCGCCAAGCGAAACCGGTTGTTCATGGCGGCGAGCCAGTCTCTGTATTCGCTTTATGTGGGGGCGGAAGGGGTGGCGGGGGGTTTAATGCCGAATTTGCTTTGCCCCCGGGAACCGGTGGACTAAAGTTAAGGTGTGGGCTCGAAGACATTGATGGCGTGTGGTTTAGCTCGTATTCGGACGATCACCCGCCTCCGCATGTGCACGGGAAGTATGCGGAGACGGAAGTAATTGTAGAGTTGTGCGTCGATGAAGTACGTTTCGCAGGGAGACGGGACCACACTCGGCCCCGAAACGCGAAGGCGTCGGACGTGAAGAAGATTATGACCGTTGCGGCGAAGTACAAAGACGAACTACAAGCTCTGTGGGAGGCGACCCATGGCTGAAACCAAGATGCCGACCGATGCTGAGATTGAAGCTGCGTTGGATGAGGCGCGGAATGCTCCGGAAGAGGTGACGATTCTCGAGGCGGTGTACCGGCCGGAGCCGGGGCTGGAGTTTCTGATGCTGCGGCTGAGCGATGGGCGGCGGCTGCTGATTCCCCGGGAAGAGCTGAGTGAGTTGAAGAATGCGACTCCGGAGCAGGCTGCGGAGTTGAGAGTTGGGCCGAATGGACTGGATGTTTATTGGCCGCAGTTGGACGATGGGCTTTATTTGCCGGATTTTCTGGAGTATCGGTGGGGCAAGGAAAAGGGCGGGGTGGCGGCGTAGGCGAGATTCGTCCTGAAGTGAAGAAGGGTGCGGGGCGGGTGAGGGTGGTGGAGGCGGCTTAGGGTGAGGGGTTGGGTTTGGAGGTTGGAACCCACTCATGACGATGAAACTGTCATGAATGGGGCACCCAAGTTGTGAATGTGCCACCCGCCGTCAACGCGTGCTCTATTTCACGTTGACGAAGTGCATGGCGTGGCCGTCGCGAGCCTCAACTGAGACGTTATCGAGCGTGAGGGCGCGAACGTTGTAGGCTGTGAAACCGTGCACTCCGATGGCCGTGACATTGTCCAGGCGGATGTTTTCCAGCGGACTTTCGGGCAGGCCTGCGAGATAGATCGCGTTGCCACCGACGGTGTCTATCATGATGTTCTGGAAGATCACGTTGCGGATGACCGGCGTGCTCTCGTCCCTGGGCATGGTTTCGCTGAGGTCCGGTTCGGCGATGCCATAGTACTGATCGACGTACAGCGCGCCGCGGAACCATTGGCTATCCTTGATGGCCTGATTCTGATTCGTAAGGGTGCAGTCGCGGTAGGTGACGTTCTCGATGAAGCTGCCGCGCCCGCGCGGAGCCTTCACGCTGGCTACGCTGAAGGCATCTTTGAAGACGCAGTCTTCGACGAGCACGTTGCGCAGGCCGCCGGCCATCTCGCTGCCCATGGCTACGCCAAACCCGCTGGTGAAGAGGCAATGGCTGATGCGCACATTTTCGGTCGGTACACCGACGGCGCGACCTTCGGCGTCGCGGCCGGACTTAAGGGAAATGCAATCGTCCTCGCTGGCGATGTGACTGTTGAAAATGAAAACGTCGCGGCAGGAGTCGGGGTCGATTCCGTCGCCATTCACTATCCCCGGGTACTTGGTGAAGATGCTGACGCCATTAATGGTGACACCGCTGCAATAGATCGGATGGACGCACCAGAATGGGGACTGTTGAATCGTGATGCCCTGCAGGTATAGGCCATCTGTATTGCGAATACAGATCAGGCAGCCTCGTTCCGCGGCCTTCTCTTTGAGTTCGTTTCTTCGCAGGGCGACGCCGCTTCCATCGATGGTGCCTGACCCGGTGATGACGATGTTTCGCCAGCGGGAGCCTTTGCTATCGCGCGTGTTGATCAGACTCGCGTAGCAGGGTTTCTCACGCCCCTCCGCGCGGTAATTCATTACCGGGTAGTCATTGGGATTGGAACTGCCCTGCAACACGGCGTCCTTGTCGAGTTGCAAGGTAAGGTCGCTTTTGAGAAAGATGGCTCCTGTAAGGAACACTCCGGCGGGTACACGCACGACACCGCCGGCGCTGCAGGCATCGATTGTCGCCTGGATGGCTCGCGTGTTGAGGGTTCTCCCGTCGGCCACTGCGCCATGTTTTGTTATGTCGACGATCTGCGGCTGTGAGCTGGTTGCGATCCTGATGGTGTTGCTTTGGAGTGGCGCTGGTCCCTTCACGTGAGCACGCACGGAGATTTCATACTTCTTCCCGGCACCCAAGCCTTGGAACGTGTAGTCCGTGAACTTTGTCGTGGTCACAAGGGCGCTGCCCAAGTAAACGTCATAGCCCTCCACGCTCAGACCGGCAGGCTTGTTCCACAGGATGGCGATGCTATCCGCGGTTTGTGCCGATGGCGGACTCATCACGATGAGACTTGCAGCGCTCGGATTTGTCGTGTCGCCTTTGGGCAGCGGTGACGAGGACTGGTCCGGAGTTGCAGCCAATAGGGAGGGAGCTAGCGCGAGGCCAGCAGAGCCTCCTGCTATCTGTTTCAGAAAGTCTCTTCGAGGGACTGGTGTTGCTTTCTTCATCGTCGATCACTCTCTTCGTCAGCATACCGGACGGTCAAGCCCATCAACGAGCGCACGGATTTTCAGCTGGTATCGCGATGCAGACGACGTTTGGGTGAGTGGGCCCTCTGATGTTCGGCGGCGATATGAGTCGTCTGATCCCGCGCCTTTACTGCAGGACGGCGGTGCCGGGGAGGGATTGGGCGATGCGGGCGGCCCATTCGGCGGGGCCGGTGGCGTGGATGTTGGTGCCCTGGCTGTCGACGGCTACGGTGACGGGCATGTCGACGACGTCGAACTCGTAGATGGCTTCCATGCCGAGGTCGGGGAAGGCGAGGACCTTGCTGCTCTTGATGGCTTTGGAGACGAGGTAGGCGGCGCCGCCGACGGCCATGAGGTAGACGGCCTGGAACTCGCGGATCGCATCAATCGCGATTGCCCCGCGTTCGGATTTGCCGACCATGCCGAGCAGGCCAGTCTGGGCGAGCATCTGGCGGGTGAACTTGTCCATGCGCGTAGCGGTGGTGGGGCCTGCGGGTCCGACGACTTCGTCGCGGACGGGGTCGACCGGGCCAACGTAGTAGATGAAGCGGTTGCGGAAGTCGACGGGGAGGGTTTCGCCGCGGTTGAGCATGTCGGTGAGGCGCTTGTGGGCGGCGTCGCGGCCGGTGAGGAGTTTGCCGGTGAGCAGGACGGTTTCGCCGGTCTTCCAGGTGCGGACGTCGTCGCGGGTGACGGTGGCGAGCGAGACGCGGCGGGCGTTCTGCGGGGCGTAGGCGATGTCGGGCCAGAGGGAGAGTGGCGGCGGGGCGACGGAGACGGGGCCGCTGCCGTCGAGGTGGATGTGGAGATGGCGGGTGGCGGCGCAGTTGGGGATCATGGCGACGGGGAGGTTAGCCGCGTGGGTGGGGTAGTCCTTGATCTTGATGTCGAGCACGGTGGTGAGGCCGCCCAGGCCCTGGGCTCCGATGCCGAGCTGGTTGACCTTGGTGTAGAGCTCGATGCGGAGCTTCTCGATGTTGGTGAGTTCGGCGCCCGCGGCTTGGCGCTGGAGGAGCTCGTGCATGTCGATGGGGTCCATCAGGGACTCCTTGGCGAGGGTCATGGCCTTTTCGGCGGTGCCGCCGATGCCGATGCCGAGCATTCCGGGCGGGCACCAGCCGGCGCCCATGGTGGGGACGGTCTTGAGCACCCAGTCGGCGATGGAGTCGGATGGGTTGAGCATGGCGAACTTGGATTTAGCCTCGGAGCCGCCGCCTTTGGAGGCCACCGTAATGTCCAGGCCGTCGCCGGCCACCATTTCGACGACCACCATGGCGGGCGTGTTGTCGCGGGTGTTGTTGCGGGAGAAGGCGGGGTCGGCGAGGACGCTGGGGCGGAGTACGTTGTCGGGGTTGAGCCAGGCTTCGCGGACGCCCTGGTCGATCATCTGCTGCAGGGTCATCATGCCGTGGCGGGCTGAGGGTTCCCAGCGGGTCTCCATGCCGACTTTGCAGAAGGCGGTGACGATGCCGGTGTCCTGGCAGATGGGGCGATGGCCCTCGTAGCACATGCGGGAGTTGATGAGGATCTGGGCGATGGCGTCCTTGGCGGCGGGGGACTGCTCGTGCTCGTAGGCGCGGGCGAGGTTGGCGATGTAGTCGGCGGGGTGATAGAAGCTGATGTACTGGAGCGCGTCGGCTACACTGCGGATTACGTCGTCCTGCTTGATGGCGGGCATTATCGGGTTCCTTTGGGCTGGCTACGAAGAGCGAATCACAGGGAGCACAGAGTAAACAGAGAGCACAGAGGGGTTCTCCGGCTGGATCGATTTTAGTCCTGTGGGGAGGGTGGGGGAGTGATTGAGGGCACAGCGGGTGGAGGCTATAGGGGGTGGGTGACGTTGTAGACGGTGTCGAGCTCGTGGAGGCGGGCACGGGATTGGCGGAGGTCACACTCTCCGACCATGGAGTTGACGATGGTGCCGCCGCGCCAGTAGGTGTCGACAGCGCCGCACTCGGCCTTGGCGTAGGTCTGCCAGGCGGCTTCGGCAGCGTCGAACGCGGCGGTGTTGGTTGCGGGCGTGGCTTCGGGGCCGCTGGGGCCGACGTAGGGTGTGTCCGGCGCGGCGGGCATTTTGGGGACGGGCATGGCGAGCATGGCGCGGAGGGCGGTGGTGTAGGCCTTGTAGTTGGCGTCGGTGAGGTCGTTCTCGTGCGAGAGGCACATGTTGATGTCGTAGGTGGTGACGGCGCTGGGGCACTCGGGGGCTTTTTCGCGGGCGAGTTCGGCGTTGTAAGCGGTGACGGCGGCGGCGCGGAGTTTGTCGAGCTTGGCGCGGGTGTCCGTCAGAGCCTGCTGGTAGGCAATCTGGTCGGGGGTGAGGACTTTTGGCGGGCGCGGCGCGGCTTGGGCGAGGGCGCAGGTCGAGATTCCGAGCGAGAGACAGAGAATTTTGGTTCGCATTGGTGCCTCCGACGGGTCGAGACTACCATCCTAATTGCGTGCACGAGGTGAACGAGATGGCAGAGATGAGGCAGGAGAAGGATTCGCTGGGGGTGGTGGAGGTTCCGGCGGGGGCGATGTATGGGGCGCAGACGCAGCGGGCGGTGGAGAACTATCCGATCAGCGGGATGCGGGCGGCGCCGGCGCTGATCCGCGCGATGGGGATGGTGAAGAAGGCGGCGGCTGAGGCGAACGGCGAACTGGGGGTGGTGACCAAGGAGCGCGCGCAGGCGATTGCCTCGGCGGCCGGGGAGGTGATCGACGGGAAGTGGGACAAGGAGTTTGTGGTGGATGTGTTTCAGGCGGGAGCGGGGGTGAGCTTCCACATGAATGCGAATGAGGTGATCTCCAATAGGGCGAATCAATTGATTGCCCGGGAAAGGGTCGAGGTTCAAGGTTCGAGGTTCGAGGGGAAGACGGGTGGAGTTCCGTACCAGGGGGCGGGGATGGAGGGTGAGATTGACGGCGACCTTGTGGTACGCGACGCCGAACGGGCGGCGCTGGGGAAGTATGAGTGGGTGCATCCGAATGACCATGTGAATTATGGGCAGTCGACGAATGATGTGTTTCCTACGGCGATGCGGTTGGGAACGCTGTTGGCGTTGGAGGGGCTGTATCCGGTGCTGGATTCGCTGGCCGCAGGGTTCGCCGTGAAGGCAGCCGAGTTCGATGGAGTGGTGAAGGCGGGGCGGACGCATATGCAGGATGCGACGCCGATCCGGCTGGGGCAGGAGTTTGCGGCGTATGGGGTGGCGATACGTAAGGCGAAGGAGTCGATTGCGCGGGCCGCGGAGGGGTTGCGGGAGTTGGGGCTGGGTGGCTCGGCGGTGGGGACGGGGATCAATACGCATCCGGAGTATCGGAAGCTGGCGATTGCGAAGCTGGCGTTTATCAGCGGGCAAAAACTTGCGCCCGCTTCAGACATGCGCTGGGCGATGCAGTCGTGCGGGCCGATGGCGGAGGTGAGCGCGGCGCTGCGGGGGTTGGCGCTGGAGGTGATCCGGATTGCGAACGATTTGCGGCTGCTGAGTTCGGGGCCGAATACGGGGTTGAACGAGATTGCGCTGCCCAGCCTGCAGCCGGGGTCGTCGATTATGCCGGGGAAGATCAATCCGGTGCTGGCGGAACTGGCGGCGATGGTGGGGTTCCAGGTGGTGGGCAACGATGCGGCCGTGGCGATGGCAGTGCAGGCAGGGCAACTGGAACTGAACGTGATGTTGCCGACGATGGCTTATAACGTGCTGCAGTCGGTTTCTATTCTGACGAATATGTTGCGGGAGTTTGACGTGCGGTGCGTGCGGGGGATTACGGCGAATGCGGCTCGGTGCGAGTGGTATGCGCAGAGTACGGTGGCGCTGGCTACGGCGCTGAATCCGTATATCGGGTATGCGAAGGCGGCGGAGCTGGTGAAGGAGTCGGTGGCGACGGGGCGGAGCGTGATTGAAGTGGCGCAGGAGAAAGGTGTGCTGACTGAGCAGCAGATCAAGGAGATTCTGGATGTGGAGAAGATGACGGGGGCGTGATGGTTGGAGGGAAGGCCCGGGGCTGAAGCCCGTTGTTTCTCAAGGCCCCATTCCGCGGGGCTAAAGCCCGCTGCTCCCTCCGGGTCGAGCTGCGCTCGAATGACGCGCTTTTCGCGTAGTGGTCGCCGCGGATGAGTGAGGCTCGAGCGAAAGGGCGCGCGAGCGATGCGCGGCTACTTCTGACGGCCGAAGCGGTAGACCAGGCCCATTTCGAAGCCGACGTTGTTTTGCAGGCTACTGCCGAAGGTGGTGCCGAGGTAGCTGGGCGCGATGCGGAAGGCCAGGTTGGGGTAGATGTTGACGTCGAGGTTGCCGCCGACGGAGAACGCGGGGGCGGCGTTGGTGGAAGGCCAGAAGCCGAACTCCGAGACGGGGTGGCCATGCAGGTCGCCGTCGAATTTACCGATGGCGGTGCCGCCCAGGGCGAAGACGCTGATGTCGTAGCGCAGCTTGGTGCGCAGCCGGTAGGTGGGGCCGGCCATGAAGGGGTACTCGGAGATCTGGGGATTGCCGACCAGGTTGATGTCGGAACTGTTCTCGAGCGGCTTGGCGTTACCGTAGCCGCCGCGGATCTCGCCGGTCAGGCCGAGCTTTTCGTTGAAGTAGTAGGTGGTGTCCATCCAGAAAGCGATTTCGCTGTTCTTCTGGGTGTACTCGCCGGAACGGAAGCGGAGCCATCCGCCGCCGCCGCCGACCTCCCAGCGGTGGGTGTAGGTTTCCTTGATCTGGCGGGCGATGCGGGCCTTGCGATTTGCATTGGTCTCGTGGCCGGGTTTGCGCGTGGTCTGCGCCTGCCCTGTGGAGCTTGCCAACGCGGCGAGCGTCAATATCAAAACGGCTGCTAAGGACTGTATGCTCACTTTGAAGCGGGACAGCGATCGAAACATCAACTTGGGGCTCCTGCGGGCGCTTGCTTTCTGCTGCTGGCGTACTTTGTTCTAATGCGGTTCAGGCGTGGCGAGCGCGGAGAAGTGGTCCGGCGGCAGCCATCCCTTATTAGAACATCCAGCGGGCCTCCGTGGCGCGGCTGGAGGCAGAAGGAGAGGTTGCGGATGGCGAAGAGCAAGGGTTCGGGCGGCGGTTTCGGGAAGGTCCTGCTTGGGTTTGTGCTGGCGATTGCGGTCGTGGCCGGCGGGGCCGGGGTGTATCTGCGCTGGGGCAAGCCGCCGGTGGCGACCGCGGACAAGCCGTTCCCGTACGAGAAGGCGATTGTAAGCGTACCGCTCAATGCGCGCATTAACCGCGAGCTGCAGACGCCGCCGTTCGGGATCGACGAGGACGTGTACGAGGGCGGGGCGAGGGTCTACCGGGCCCAGTGCGCTTCGTGCCACGGGACTCCGGGGCACGATGTGCCGTTCGCGAAGTATATGTATCCGCCGCCGCCGCAGTTGTGGAAGAAGCACGCGAAGGGCAACGTGGTGGGAGTCAGCGACGACCAACCGGGCGAGACCTACTGGAAGGTCGCGAACGGGATTCGGCTGACGGGGATGCCGGCATTCGATCACGTGCTGCCGGATACGCAGATGTGGCAGGTGACGCTGCTGCTGAAGAACGCGGACCAGCAGTTGCCCGACCCGGTGGTGAAGATTCTAACGGGGCCGTAGAGAAAAGTTCCGGGCATCGAGCGCTCCACTGACGGCAGGCACTCGATCGTGGAGATTCAAATGCCTGCGCAGGCCCCCCAAGGTAATTAGTCAGCACAGACGTCGGCGTTCCCCACGTCAACTACAGCACCCTTCGGACCCGGGCCAATCAACCTGCCATACGACACCCTGTTCTGCCCGTTCACGATGGGCACGGCCCTTCTCCGTAATTTCCCTTCCCAGTTCAGGGCTGACCGGAACCAAAAGAGGAGGCAATTCAGGGGAGCTGTATTCCATAACAAGGTGCCCAAGGCGATTCTCTATCTCTTTCTCCCGCGCCC
>CAZAXI010000030.1:0-33246 GCA_964489045.1 uncultured Granulicella sp.
CGCAGAGCTGTCCGGTATGGCTCCTAATTGACCAGTCTCAGCCTTGTTTCCACCCCGGCCGCCCTCTCCGGCGCCGTCGTTGCGGACGATGTTTTTCCAGGCTCCTGGCCGCCGTTCTCCTGCAGCGTCACCGCCAGCTGCTGCCGTCCTAGCTCGATGATGGCCTCGAGGATGCCATCGCGGAAGATCTCCCCGTTCCATCCCGCCCGGCGTCGATTCGGGCTCGTACCAGCGTTATGGAAGCCGATCTCAAAGAGGTCCTGGAACTGGGCATGGCAGGGAGGAGTTCCGTTCTGGAACTCCTTCAGGGTGATGTCGGAGACGAGCAGACGGGAGTGAGCATCGCCTTTATCGTAACCTTCATAATCCTCGTGGAACGATCGCGCCTGCCTGGCGCTCGCAGCGAAGATGAACCAATCTTGGTCATGGTCGTCCGTTGTACACCAGTACAGCTTGATCGTCTGCTTGCTTGCCATATACCCACCGTTCTCCCCCGCCGCCGGATCGAAACCCGACGCGGAGGGAGAATAGTATAGCATGTATCTCAGATAGTACGTAGATGCTGACAGGCAATTCCCTGACATCGATTCCCCAGGCCCCCAGCTACTTTCCCCCCTCGGCTGGACAGGCACACCCCGAAATCCACTCCGTCCACCGTTCGCCCCGCTTCTACCTGCTTCAGCGCAGCAATGATCTGCGTCTCGCTGCTCTTGCTCATGCCGATCCTCCCCAAGTCCGAAATCATACTTGCGTATGTGCGGATCTAGGGAGGCCGGTCAGGAATATCGCCCCATCGAGTGGAGAAATTCTGTCGGGTTGGTGAAGATCAAGGGCGTTACCAAAAGAACCAAGGAGCCGGTCGTCGAGCAGTTTTTCGCGCGGTCGTTCCGAAGTTGCCTACGCACGTGAACTTGATGGCCGTTGTATCAGGCTGTTTCTGCGAGAGCCAGTGCAGAAGTGGGGAACGTCGTCAGACTCGACACAATTCTCTTTTTGAGAACGAAAGCAGCGCAAATCTGTTTCCAATCCAGCAGAAATCTGTGTATATTAGCTCCCACAAGGATCCCGCGAACCGACCTCCGGATCGCCCCACCCTGGCGAGTTTTTTCCCCAACAATATATGTAGTTGAAGGGCTGACCCCGAAGCACGTAGTTGTAGCGCGTACGCCGAACCGCAGTCCTGTACGTCCACCGCCACATCGGAGAATGCCATGCGATCGATCAGCAACCGCCTTCGCCTCACCCTCGCCATCTCGTTCATCTTTGCCACCACGGCAACACACGCCCCTGCACAGTTGGAAGCCGAGAGCGGGGCGCAACTGCTAAGCCTGGTCAATCAAAGCGGCCAGCCAGAAAAGGTCGACGAACCCTCCTCAAGCCAACTAAAAGCGATGCAGGAGAGCAAGGATGCCATGAAGGACCAGGTGCCAACCTGCAATGGTCAGCGCAACGATCTCAGCGGGTCGGACCTGGCCGACGCAGCCACCACCGTATGTACGAGAGTCGCCAGTGAATACGCGCAGGCCAACGCCGAAGAAGAGGTCATGAAGGCCCTTATCCTGGGCTGCTGGTGGGACAGCCAGGCATCCACCCATAGTCGAAACTGTCAGGGTCTGGCCAGCGAGTTGTTCAGCCATGGAAACACCGAGGCCGCAAGCGTAATCCTCAGCCAGGCCAGCGGTTGCGATACCAGAACCCACGGCGATCCGGTGAACCAGTGCTTTGGATTTGTAGAAGGCAATCCGCAGATGCTCCAGCTATTCACCAGCGATCAGCTGATGAGCATGGCCCAGAATGCCTACAGCCGCGAGCAGGACCTCTCTGCGGCACAATATCTGCAATCGGTTGGAGTAGCCGCGAACGTGGCCGCCGCGCAACAGAATAACCTGCAAACCTATAGCGACAGCGCCGCCGCTCAGCAGCAGGTGGCAGCGCAGGTTGCCGCCGCGGGAGCCGCGGCCCAGGCCAGGATGAACACCCCGAGCGCCCTGGTTACCGCCCTCCAAAGCCTGCCCGGCGCCGGCCCCGACTCCATCCAGCAAACTGTGGACCAGCAGCAGGCCGCGATCCTCGCCGCCGGAAACGCCAACGCCGCCGCGGCCCAGGCGCAACAGCAGGCCAACGCACTCGCCGCGCAACAGGCCGCGCAGCAGGCCGCAATCCAGGCCCTGCAGAACGCCAATCAACCCGCGCCCTACTCCCCGCCCACCAACTCTGCGGCCAATTCCACCGGAGCCGCCACCCCCACCGTTCCCCCCATCACCCAGGCCTGCATCAGCGAGTTCTGGGACCCGAACTCCTACAACTGGCTCTCCTTCCAGAACAACTGCGGCCAGCCCATCAACCTCACCTGGATCGCCAAGAACCCCGCCGACCCCATCGGCGCCTCCAGCGCGGACATTGCCGCCGGACAAGCGAAGAACACCGGCTGGTCGCAGGCCGAGGTCTCGCAGAAGCAGGACTTCGCCTTATTCATCTGCCCGGCCGGCTCCTACGCCGCCGACTTCACCACCCGCCTGGCCATCCGCAGCCCAACCGCATCCTATGTCTGCCTGAAGCGATAAAAGAGATGTTCGGATAAGTCACGGTCAATGCTGACTACGTAGCTTCGATGTTGAGGAAGCCGATCACCGAATCGCGCTATTTCGCTGGTTGAAGGTCCCCGTATTGGCAGAGCCATTTCGCAGCATCGCTGAAGTATATTGTTAAGCGATGTACTTCGAAAACCCGCCGAGAACAGAGAACAGCGTAACACTTATCTCAGATATGTATATTACCTTGAACCACCCTGGATTCAGCTTCTTTGGGAGCGCACTCACCCTCCGATAAGTGGCTGCGGGAAGCGTAGGCCCGCTGGGTGGAATTCGCGCACGATTACAGTTATTGATTCGGCCTGGCGGTGCAACTCTTGATGGCCTGAGTGAAAATGCCGGCAGCCTTATCGGCGGAACTGGAATCCTGGAATGTAATGGCTACTGCGCTTTCCGTGTCGGTGCTGCTCTTCGGTGCACCCGTGCCCCAAGTCATGAGCGTGCTGACGTTCACAACGTTGTTATCGTTTCCGAGATTGACATCGTTGCGAGAGCTGTTGACGCTGGGGTTTTTCATGGCTCCCAAATTGACGATGCTGGTGTCGCGGTCGTCCGACCAGCCGACAATCCAGCGGCCGGTGGGGTCGGTCTCGCGGGTTTCCGAGACATATTTGAGGGTGCAGGGGCCGACGATTTGAAGGCTGGTGGTTTTGTGGAAGTTGTGTCCGTTGCTGGTGTCGGACTGGGACTGACCGGCAGCGACGAGCCACTGTTGGGTGCCGGGGTCGGCCAATGGACTAGCCACAGGCGGCACATAGGCGGCGGCGACGGCCTGCGGAGGGACCGTCCCATTGGCTTGCTGCTGCGCCTGCACAGCCCGCTGTTGGGCCAGCATCTGCGCTTGTTGCTGCTGCTGTGCGGCGGCTTGTTTTTGGGCTGCGGCCTGTTGCGCTTGCATCTGGGCTTGCTGTCGCTGAATGGCCAGTAGCTCTGACATCGGCATTGGATCCCCCGGCTGCCGTGCCTGCATTACGCGGTCTCGCTGCACTGCGGCTAGGACCTGGGCTTGCTGGGCCGGGGTAAGTTGCTGGGCTGCGGTCTGGGGCTGGCCCAAGATCTGTGCTTGTGCTTGCTGCTGTTTCGCCGTGGCCTGTTGCGCCTGTAACGCGTTAGCTTCTTGTTCGAGGCTGGCCACGGCCTCTTTCGCGTTTGCGATGGGAACGATGTTTGCCTGCCGCGGCTGCGCGGGTGGTTTCGCTACTGCAGGTGCAACTGCAACGGTTGGAGCGGTTGCATTCATTTGGGCGAGGGCGGATTGCGCGCCGGTTTCGCCTTGCGCGGCCGCTAACTGGTACCACATACGCGCTTGCGCGAGATCGATGGGTACGCCCAGTCCGTGCTGGTACATAAAGCCCAAATCGGTTTGAGCGTCTGCGTTCTTCTGCGCGGCTGACTTGCGGAACCAGAGCATCGCCTGCGCATAGTCCTGAGGCATGCCGAGGCCTCTCATGTAGAGATAGCCGATGTCATTCTGGGCACTTGTTTCTCCGTGCGCCGCTGCTTTCTGGAACCAGGCCATCGCCTGCGCGTAGTCCCGGGGCACGCCCTGGCCCATCATGTACATCAAGCCAATATCGCTTTGGGCACTGGCATCTCCCTGCGCCGCTGCTTTCTGATACCACGCCATGGCCTGCGCATAATCCTGAGGAACGCCGAGGCCGCCCTGATAAAAGAATCCGACAAAACGCTGGCCTATGGGGCTCCCGAGTTGTGCGGAGGTCTGGTACAGCTTGAGCGCTTCTGCGTACTGTTTTTGGAGGACCAGCTGGTGGGCCTTAGCTTCGAGCGCAGCGGTTGTCTGCTTGACGGCTGCGGGGGTAGGCGCGGCGGCAACCGCAGCGGTGCGTGCAACGGTGGGTGCAGCGGTGGGTGCGGCTGCGGCGGCAGCGCTGGGTGCTGCGGTGGGTGCCGCGGCGGGCGCAGCGGTAGGCACAGCGGCGCTGGCCGCGGCCTGGGCAGGGGCGTGGGTCGCCACTGCCGCGAAGAGGAACGAGATTGCGAGAGTGAGGCGAAGGCTCTTCCGGGTCAATCGCATGGCATTCTCCGCTTCATCGCCTTAGGTTATGCAGGCCCTGGGGTTCGCACTACCACGCAGTTTCCGAGGGAGGAGACGGGCCGGGGTCCTCTGCGTCAGGCGACATCTGCCGCCGCCGGATCTGCGACTCGTTCCTCAGGCGGGAGGGGGCGCACCCATTTGGGCAATCATCTGCTGAATTTGGGGTTTCGTTTCAGCTGGAGCCAGCTGTTCCGCTTTCAGGAAAAAGCCCTTTGCTTGAGCCTGCTGGTTCGCGGCATTCAATGCTCTTCCGGCCAGAGCGTATGCCTCCCAGCGTTTCTTGTCCATCTGGATCAGAGCGGCGCAAGTCCTCATGGCACCAGCCATGTCGTTGCTCGAAAACTGTTGCAGGGCCTGTTGCAATTGGTTGTCGTAGGCCTCGGACTGAGCATCGGTTTGCGCGTCGGCCTGCGGGTCGGAAGCGGAAGCTGATTGCGGGGAACTCCCACCTGAAAGGGCAAGCTGCGAGAATTGCTTTCGATTCTCTTCCTGGGCCGCTTTGAGCTGCGCCTCCAACTGCGCGATTTGGGTTTGGGTCTGCGCCTCCAGGACGGGCTCCGACTTGGTCTGCTGGTCCATCTTCTGCAGAAGGATTTGCTGCTCCATCGCCCGCATCTTGCTCTCTTGAGAAGTCCGTTGAAGGTACACGTACAATCCCACTCCAACGCAGACCACGGCAACAATCCCGGCAACTCCAATCCAAAGCGCTTTATTGGATTCAAGCTTGACCTTGCGGAAGCTTTCCCCCAGCATGCGCTCGACGGTAAGCCGTCCCACGGGGCGCACCGCGGCAGCAGGCGGGGGAGGAGCTGCGGCGGCCGACGGAATCGCGGCTTCGCGTGTCATTCGCGCAGCGGAGAGTTCGCTGGGAACAGCGAGGCGAGTAGGGCGCGAGGCTGCTGCCGGCGGTGGATCGTACTCTACGCGAAACTCGGGGCCGCCCGCGCCCAACTGGACCACGTCCAGGTGCTGCAGGCAGGTCGGTGTCGAGATGCGCTGCTTGTTTACGAACGTGCCGTTGCGACTCTGCAAGTCGACGATATTGAACCCTGACGGGCAGGCGGCGTTAGCCACGATCTTCACGTGGCGGCGGCTGACCAGGTCGTCGCGGTCCGCGTCGTATTTGATCGCGCAACCTTCTTCACGACCGGCGATAATCTCCTGTGCGGGATCAAACGTGTCAGTTCGTCCAGTCATGCTTCCCAGATACTTAATGACTATCTTCATGGTTTCTTCCTCGGCTTCGTACTGCCCCAGTATCCTCGATGAATTGCCACTGACCGAATCTTATGATCTTCTCGCTCAGGGGATCGTGCTGCCTCCAGCCTGGTTTCCGTAGAGTTGAAAAAAGTATTGCTGCAACTGCTGAACCTGTTGAGGACTCCAAAGAGCTTGGTGTCCTTGGTATTCACGAAGCAGATAGCCAAAGGCCTGTTGTTTTTGGCCTAGGGTAAACTGACTGGAGTTCATGAAGTTGCTGGTCTGCTGCATCACAAAAGATTGCGCACTTGCAGTGATGACTTGATTGTCGTTAGCCGCCTGCGTCTGATCGAATTGCACGCTGTAAAGCCAGTGCAGCGCGCTCGCCTGCTCTTGAAAACTTGCACTCGGATTGCCTATAACATCCTGCGGCTCGGTAGCGGTTGCGGTCGAATCGAACAACGGAAGAACGATTCCGGCGGGACCTTCCAGAACTGTCCCTTCCAGAAAGTTTCCGATTGCCGTCTGGACCGCGTCACCGGTAACCGTTACAAACGCGTCGCCGCCGTCTTTTCCGGATGCGATATCGTTCACCATATTCGCAGTATCGAGGCCATATTTTAGATTGGTGAACAAGCTTTTTAAGCCCTTGCCCTCTTCTACTGCATCCTCAAGGTTCTGCTTCAAGGCCGCATTCTCCGGGGTGTCGGGCAAGTCATCCATGGCCTCCAAGGCGGATTGGTTCAGGCTCACCGATTGGTCGACCGCTTTCTCATCGACAGTTTGCACTGCTTCCAATTTTTCGCTCTTCTCCTTTGTCAGGAGCGGCTCGCTCTCGCCAAAGTTGTCCCCGCTCCCAGGTGCCTCGGCGAGGGAATCGGCACCGGGCAGACTGCCGGCAGCAGTCGGGTCCGCGGCTGCTGCGTTTGTCGTCCCGCCATTCGAGGCTTGGGTGGTCTGCGGCCCTTGGTCTGCCGCCTGCATAAGCTCAGCGCTATAAACGCTGCTTTGCGCTCCGTCAGACGATGGAGCCGGGGGAGTGAAATCAATCACGGAGACGCCCGGCGAATCTTTCGGTAAGCTATTTGGATCGTTGAAGTCGAGAACTGTAACTCCAGGCGAAGCGTTCGACAAGCCATTTGGATCGTTGAAGTCGAGAACCGTGACTCCAGGCGAACCGTTCGGTATAGAATCTGGGTGGCTAAAATCCAGAACTGTGACTCCTTCACTTTGCCCATTTGGAATCGAAGAATCAGCCGCGACCACGTCATTTGGGGCTGACACAGATTCAGGGGAGTCACCTTCTCCTGGCTGGCTGGAATCGCTGCCTGACATCCCAGCTCCTGTGAAGCTTGCGCCGGGCGACCCTTGCGGTGAAATGCTGTTCGGGGCGGCGTTCTGGGGCGTGGCGGCGCTTAGTTCCTGGCTAATGCGCGTTTGCAACTGCTGGACCACGGTTACCCGCGCCTGTGCTGCGTCCTGCGACGACTTCAGCATGGCGGCGATCTGTTGCTTCAGCGAAGTCAGTTCTATCGTTCGCTGTTGCTGCGCTGCTTGTTCCGCGGCTTGTTGCTGCTGCTCAGCGGCCTGCTGCGCCTGAAGGTGGGCCTGATATTGTGCGACCGAAGCGTTGCAGGCAGCCATCTGCTGTTGTTCCCTCGGCGCCATCGTTGTATACAACGCATCGTGCAGCGATTGGCAACTGGATCGGCTGCACAAACTGCCTGGAGTTGCTCCCGAGTTGGGAACATTGGGCTGGTTCTGATTCGCGTCAAGGCAATTCTGGTGCTGTGTCTGGATCTGCTGGTTGATCGTATCCCACTGTTGCTGCAGACAACTGCACTGGTTTGCATTTGTAGCCGAATTGGTGCCGCCCGGCATGTAATATTCGCCATTGGACTGGTTATAAGTGAAGGCGCTGGTATCGCATTGCTGCCCGATGCATGTAACGGGCAACAGCACAGCAGCACACACAGCTAAACGCAGCGAAGCTAATTCCATCTTCCCCTCCCCGCTGATTCCGGCTGAAGCTTGGCCCTTAAGGCTTGCAGTAGTGAACGGTCAGATGTTGGGTTCGATTTCCGTAACTGACTGGATCAACGACAGTAACCAGTGCACTCTGGCCTGGGGCGAGTTGCCGATCTGCACTATTTCCCAATCCGAAATAGAATGGCGTCTTTGCGTCCGCACGATACTGGAGCTTCAGAAACTGACCCGAGAAGCTGGGTGCTCCATTGGCATCGACAATGCCGCTCACGACATCCGCGTTCACGAAGAGCGAATCCTCACCCAAAGCAGATACCGTCACGGAATCGTCCGCCCAATTTGAGCAACCTGTCTGCTTTGCCGCCGCAGCTTTGGCGGCGTCCGGATCTGCCGGAATACCCTGTCCCGGCGGGGCCATCATCGCCCGCACTCCCCACTGGGAGTTGGCGGCCACCTGCGCATTCGGCGCAACACCCAACACTGCGGCTGCGCTTACCCGGCTTTGCTGCGGCACCACAACTACAGTGGGAGCTGCCGTCGTAACCACGCCAGGAGCAGGCCTACCAAGCACTGCCGCTGCGGAGGGAGCAGATGGCCTTGCAACAGGAGAAGTTGTTGGGGGTAGGACAGACGGCGTCGGAGAACCCGGCTGGGGCGGTTCCACCGGATGAACAGTGAGCACGGGCAGTACCTGCCGGGGTGGCTCGACCGGGTGCCCAGTTAGCACGGGAAGTCCCTGCCGTGGCGGCACAACCGGATGGTCTGTTAGGACGGGAGAACCTTGCCGAGGCGGCTCACCCGGGTGTGTGGTGAGGACCGGAAGTCCCTGCCGCGGTGGCTCAACCGGATGGTTGCTTAGGACAGGAGAACCATTCGCCGGCTGCCCGTTTGCCGGGTTGTTGCGTACCACGGGTGGAGGCGCGTTACGTACGGGGTAAGGCGCGGCACCTGAGGGGCGCTGTGGCTGTGGCTGCTGCTGGCGCTCCTGCTGCTGTTGTTGCTGTTGCTGTTGTTGCTGCTGCTGGCGCTCCTGCTGCTGTTGTTGCTGTTGCTGTTGTTGCTGCCGCTGGCGTTCCTGTTGCTGTTGCTGTTGTTGCTGTTGCTGCTGCTGGCGCTGTCGTTCCTGCTCTTGTTCCTGCTGCTGCTGTTGTTGCTGTTGTTGCTGCTGCTGGCGCTGTCGTTCCTGCTCTTGTTCCTGCTGCTGTTGTTGCTGCTGGCGCTGTCGTTCCTGCTCTTGTTCCTGTTCCTGTTGCTGACGCTGGCGCTCCTGTTCTTGTTCCTGCTGCTGGCGCTCGCGTTCTTGCTCCTGCTGCTGGCGCTCGCGTTCTTGTTCCTGCTGCTGGCGCTCGCGTTCTTGCTCCTGCTGCTGCGCTGTTGTCTGACCGAGGAGGGTCCGCGTCCCAGCCGGGACGATCAGCATCAAGACCAACACGACAGCCGTGACGCGCCGTCGCTTACCAGAAGAGATGATTTGGCCCCAAACGCGATAAAGTGAACACACAATAGCACCTCGGGCAGTCTGGGAAGGAAAAACACCGTCTTTCGTGGAGTATGCCTCAGGATTCAGTTTTTTGGCAATAGGAAACGGCCCGTTTCTATAACTTTCTAGTGGGGTGCCAGTTCAAGGCACCCGTCTACCTTATCCCAAAGACCAGTCGACACATAGAAGTCATCCCCAATCTGGTAGCCCAGATAATAGAAGAGCGTAGACCCGTCCCACAGGACACCACCATTCTCAGCAAACGACAGGGATTGTTTGGAAGCTGGCGCGATAGCCCATCTCGCATTTGAGTGGTCAGAGCTGTCGAACTCTTGGAGAGAATCCCCTTTTCTATAAATCGCAGCTGCCTCCGTTATTTGCAGCGGTATGGAGGAAGAATTGCAGACATTAAGGATACCGTTCCCCAGTGGCGCGGATGCCGCAGCATCAGGATCAGCCTCGGACTGGAGTTGGTACGTTTCAGACTGCACTTGTCTGGAGAGGCTGGCACTCCAGGCCCCTAAGCCGACCGATGCGATTGCCAGGATGCCCGCGGCGGCCCAAATGAGGACATTGCCTCTCTTGTCTATGGTCGGCTCTTCCTGGTCAGAAGCAAATGCGCCTTCACCACTCGACTCGGCGGCAGTGCTCGACAAAAAGGCGGCCCGAAGTGCATCCACAAACGAGAGGCAAGAGGGAAAGCGCCACTCCGGCTGAAGAGAAAACACGCGGTCCCAGACATCGCAAACTCCAATGTCAGGTTCCATCGGAGGATTCTCCGCCCACATGCCACAGCCGATGCGGAGGAGTTGTTCTACCCGTGTAGCCGCTTGAAAAGGAAACACCCCATAAAGGAGCCGGTAAGCGATGCAGGCCAGCAAGAACTGGTCTGCCGCCGGGGTAAGCTCCTCCTGGCGAAGAAACTCCGGCGTTATCTGGGGAAGCTGCGCTGCTAACTGGTCGAGTTGCGCGGAGTCCCATCGCAGGAACCAATCTGGAACAAACACACGCCCTTTTTCATCCACCAGCAGTGTCTCGATCCGTAGAAAACCATGCACTATGTCACGGCTGTGCAGGAGGTCTAAACCTTCGCCAAGTTGCTGCAGAATATCGAGAGCGGCATCTCGTGATATTGTGGCCTCTTTGAGTAAGGGCCGAATCTTCCCCTTCGAGGCCCCACAGCCGATCTCGAATTCCCCACTGTACGAAGCGATAGAGAAGGAAGGGAAAATACCTGAGTTGTCCAGGCCGGCGGATTGGGCTCTCGGGTCGGCATGGATATGCGCACCCACTCGCATCCGAATCGGTTGAGTAGCGTCTCGAGAGCCGTTCCACTCAAGCTCAATTGAGGGCAGTGCCAGAATTGCACCAGTCATGGAGGAAATTCCGCCTATTACTTCAATCGAATGCAGCTTTCGTCTTCTGTTTCCGAGGTGCCTGTGTATAACCGGGCTCCGCCGTTTTGGGAGAGGTCAATCGCGTAGAGGGCATAGGTTCCCGGCCACTCAGCGAGTTGAACTTGCTTCACCTCACCACGGCGCAGTAGATAGGGGCTCCAGCCGTGATTGAACGCGTTCAATACCTGCAGGCGTCCTGCGCTATCCCAATAGGCGACTGAGAAGTTGCGGATTTCCACATCGATATTGCCTCGATTGCAGACCACGAAGGCTTTGTTCTGTGGCAGAGAGATATTCTCTAGCTCCTGGCTGGCGGATGCGATGTTTTCCGACTGCAACAACTTCCGCGTCGAAGACAGTTCAGACCGTAATGACCATACCCGCAGCCCCAATGCGACAGGAGCACAGACGCAAACGCATAATACAATGATTGCAATTCGACGCTCGGAAAAGGACTCATTTGGCATGAAGTCTGTCCTCAGGAATCAACACAATGTGAAAGCAACTAAAACTCAGGAGACATTGCCTGGTGCGACCGCCATCTGAAGCAGTACCGATGTTGGAAACTGTCCTTGCGCGTGGCGCAGAATCTTCTGCGCTCCTTCAGCGTCATCATTCCGTTCGCAGATGAGGGCATGAAACAATCCGCACCTGACTTGCTGCAGGTTTGCGCGATCCGGAACTGATGGGCCGTTCGACAGAACCAGGGAAGCGGCAAATCTCGCATCCACAGCAAGACTCTCAGAGCCCGGATAGCGCTCTGCCTGCTGGCGAAGCAGTCGCTCGGCAGAAGCAAAATCGCCCGCATCCAACAAGGAGAGAACATTCCGATAGATAGCCTGCAAATCCGCGGCGCTACCTTCGCCGCCTCGATTCCGTGCTGCGGTGACTAGCTGCTGCAAACTGGCTGAAGCGCCGGCGCTATCCGGCACGAAGCACGCTAAGTCTAATGCCATGGCCTCGCAGGAGGAGTAACGTGCCAGCGGATCCTTCTCCATGGCTCGAGCGATAATCAGGTCAAGCTCAGGTGGAACATCGACATAATCCCTGAGGGGCGGGGGACTATTCTCGATCTGCCAGTTAAGCAGCTCATACTCGACGATCGAATCCATCGGCAGTCTTCCGGAAAGCATCTCAAAAAGCAGTATTCCGAGAGAGTAGATATCGCTTCGGTTGGTTACTTCCCGCCCAAGAATGCGTTCCGGCGCCATGTACTCGATGGTGCCCACCATGCTCTTCTCGCGGGTCATGCGTTCAGAGCCGATGGCGTGCGCAATGCCAAAATCCATCACCTTCACGCACCCGGTCCGGTCAATTATTATGTTTTCCGGTTTTATATCTCGATGTAGTACGCCGAGACGATGCGCATAATCCAGCGCATTAAGCACCTGAATCATAACGAAAGCAGCTATATCCGTCGGGAGTGGCAAAAGATCCTTGAGTCGCGCCCCGTCCACGAACTCCATCACGATGCAGGTCGCACCGTCACCCTGGAATAAGGAATATAGCTGGGCAATTCCGGGGTGATTCAGCCGCCCCTGCAACTTGGCTTCGTTGCGAAACCGATTCATCACTGCCGGGGACGCAGCAAACTCCGACCGCAGGCGCTTTAGGGCGACTTCACGGAGGATTTGAGTGTCCAGAGCCCGGTATACGATACCCATGCCGCCCGTACCGAGCTCGGAGACGATTTTGTATGGACCAATCTGAAGACTCATGTCCGGTGTAGCTCCCGTGTCTCTCGCGGATTTGCTGGTTCGAGTGGCACCGCGTGCCTTTCCGCAGCCTCGACGATAATTACCGAGATATTATCTAACCCGCCCCGGTCATTGGCCAGAGCGACCAACGATTGAGCGGCGCGCTTCCCGTCGAGGGGCTGAGACGTGCGCAGCAAATCCTCATCCGGCACGAGGTCATGCAAGCCATCCGAACATAGAAGGAAGCGGTCACCTGGGCGGACCTCCAAAGATTGGGTACTGCTGGATATCTCAACCGTTTGGTGGGTCCCCAGTGCGCGCGAAAGGACGTTGCGGTCCGGATGCGACGCTGCCTCTGAGGAATCGAGCAGGCCATCTTTAACCAACTGGTTAATGATCGTATGATCCTCGGAAAGTCTGTAAATGGACCCGTTTCTGATGAGGTAGAGCCTGCTGTCACCCACCCAAGCATAATGAGCACTCGCACCCACGATTACCAGTGCGACACAGGTAGTCCCCATTCCGCGCTGCACAGCGTTTTTCTGGGCTGCTTGAAAAATGACCCCGTTAGCGTCTTCGATTGCGCTGCGCAACCCGTCTTCAATACAACCGCGGCCTGCGTAATACCGTGTGCGAATAGTGGAACAGGCTAGCTGACTTGCGATCTCTCCCGCCGCGTGACCGCCCATGCCGTCGGCCAAAATCGCAATCGCCCCTCTTCGCGTCAATACTCGCGGAGAAGCTGGAATTTCGAAGAGAACAGCATCCTCGTTGTGATCTCGCGCCTTGCCAATATCGGTTTGCGACGCGAATCGCAAGTCGAACTCCGGCGCAGTCGAAGGATTGAAGAGTCTCTTGCCGAAGAATTTCCATTCAATGGATCGAAAATTGATCACGCTTTGCCCGTAACCTGAGTTCGGCCTTGGATACTTCCAATTGAGGCTGCTCAAATGTCAGCGAATAGCACCAAAACGTACGCGGCTTGTGGGTTCAGAGGAAGAGGTGAGATTTCTCTTGCAAATTCCATTCAGTTTTAGCACAATTGCGACGTATCTGCTCTCATTTCATTTAATTGTGGGTTCAATTTAGTCGTCCAGTCGATGGGGAAGGTTCGCCAGGGCCATTTTGGCGGAGAGCGAAGCTATGTCGACAGCTAAACAGCGACTACCAGAAAAGAAGACCGGTTCTCGATGGATATCACTGCAGACCATCCTGATGGGATCTGCGGTGCTTTTGTTGTTGCTGGTCGGCCTGCTGTGGAGTGGCATTTTCAAGTCGCAGAACTCGCCCGTTAACCAGCAGCATCCCAATTCGACAACCGGCCACTCTGATTCTAGTTCCACTGCGTTGATTGGGAAGGCCCCTACACCAGCGGCACCAGGAGAGTCGCCCTCTCCGTCGGTACCTCCGGCTTCCGCAGCCAACAAAACGCCGCCACCAGCAGTGCAGGCCAGCCAAGCCGACCAATTGCTTCAACAACAGCAGGCGCAGGAACTAGCGAAGAAGCAGGCGGAACTAGATGCTATGGCCGCGCAACAGCAGAAGTTGGCCGCCGAGCAGGCGGCAAAGCAACAGGAACTCGCACAGGCGCAGCAGCAGCTCCAAATCCAGAAGAAACAGGAGGAGGCTCAACAGGCAGCAGCGCTTCGTAAGGAACAGGAGACGGTCCCAGCTAAGCCAGCATATGTCGGACCTACATCGGGGGACATCGTCTGGCAAGGTTCCGTCACGGGGAATGCGCTCGTCACCATCACTGGTAACACCTGTGACACCGGTACTCTGATCTCCGGCGGCCTCCCCGGTGTTCCGGTCATCGTTCAGCCGACGGACACAAAGCATATCCGGTTGGCGGCAACACCGGCCCCCAGTAATTCCTACCAGCGCCTTGTCTTTGGCGTTTCCGGTAAGGGTACCGTACAAGTCGTGCTTCATTGGTCCAGATCCTAGTCGACGTCAAAATCCTAAAGGATAGAGGTTCTCATCATGAAAGCCGCTAACATTGTTTTCCACGTTTCGCTTCTCGCCTTGCTTGCCCTAGCCCCCTCCACCGCTCGCGCTGGTGGCAAACCCTTCAAGAACGGACCAATCACCGTCATCCTCGACTCACCCATTAGCACCAGCCTCAACAAAGCCGGCGACTCGTTTGTTGCTCGCGTAACGCAGCCTGCTGAGATCGAAGGTGCCATTGTGGAAGGGCACATCACTAAGTTGGAGCCCGCGAAGGATGCTAATGCCCCGAAGTCTCACATCATTTTTGGCTTCGAGACATTAACCGTTGGGGATACAACTTACAAGATTCAGGCCACCCTTAAGGAGATTACGAATGCTAAAGGAGTGCAAAAGGTCGACGAAGAAGGAGATGTTCTTGGGCAGGGCAACGGATTGAAAAGAGCCATGTTCGCTGGCGGCGGCGCTGGAATGGGTGCCTTAGCGGGTGGGATGCTTGGTGGGGGGCTCGGTTCGCTCGCCGGGGGAATGGCTGGCGGCGCTCTTGGATACGTCGTCTCACTCGACTTCACGACGAGCGGAAAGAATATCGACTTCTTTCCAGGGTCGACCTTTGTCTTAGATGTGACAGATAAGGGTACTAACAAGGATGTGAACGCGGCAGATGTCCGAACCTTGGACGCGAACGCGCTCGCCGCTCAGCAAAAGCCTTCTGCTGCCCCTAGTCCATCTTCTGCTCCCCCTAGTCCAGTAGCAGAGACAAGTACGGCCGGGGACGCACCGAAGGCCACTACGAGCAGCGTAGTGCCAACGGATCCACCTGCACCACTCCCGCCGCAGAACTGAAGGAGCTTCCCCCGAATCGCGCTATCGCAATCGGCACAAGTAACCCGCCGATTGCGATAACGCCCTTGATGAGCATCCCGTCTGTTTTCGATGTAGCGCTACGATTGACAATAAATCGCCGAAGTCACTCATTCAGAACTGATGAGCGAAAGCGATCGTAGGATGACACAACAGGTCGGGGATCCTGCAGGTTGTGGTCACGCCATATTTCACCGCATCTCCCATTTGGCAGGATTGCAAATGCACTAGACGACTGGTATAAAGTATCAGGTTTCCTCTGAATCATCGCTTTGCAGGCGCTCTCAAACGAGTTGGTTCAGGTCCCTCCCCCCACATTAACCTGAATTGGTTTGAGCAGTTCCGATGTATTGGGACGCGTACAGATGTTGCTGTGGGCCCCGTCTCTTGTACCGACTCACCGAAATTCCAGATGTAAGCTGCAAAACCGGCTCCATGTGATGGTGCGCCAGGGCTGACGACTTCCCTGTGCATTTCGCGTGGTGGGAGGGTCCCCATTCCGGTTGTGCAGAGCCTTGAGATTTCCGGGGATGAAGCACTGGAGATGAGGTTATGCTGCGCTTGCCCATTCGCAATCTGGCGAATATTTCTGCCTTGCTTGCAATCCTCGCATTGGTACGAGCCACCCTTCAGCCAATTGGCGCCATCGCGCCCTTCGCCGCCTTCCGCCACACCGCCCGGCGGTTGCGAGGACTTCCGCGTGCGACGCGCCCTCTGGCCAGGAGACCAGTTTTCGTCAGCGGCTTGGCGACTTCTGGGATACTGTTCCATCTCCCGTTGCTCGCCTGCCTATTGATGGGCGCAAATGGGGTCTCGAACGCGCAGGCCGTTTTTTTTGGCGGATCATTCGGTAGCGGCTTGAGCAATCCGCAAGGGCTTGGAATAGATTCCGCCGGAAATGTCTACGTCGCCGACGCCGGAAATAACCGCATCGTGAAGATAACTCCCGCAGGAGTGCTATCGGTTGTAGCATCCGGTACGTTTGCAGTCAACGCCGGTATGAACTCCTATATTGTGCAGGAAACGCCGTATTTGGCAGTTGACGGGGCTGGCGATCTTTTTCTAGATGATGCCGGCTATCCTGCTGTGGAGTTTCCGCTGGGTGTAAATCCGGTTTATCTGCTAGCTTCCTATACCAACAACATATCGAATTGTCCGCTCTACACGAGCGAGGGTATGGGGGCAATGGCAACCGACTCCTCCTCCAACCTGTATATCGCAAGCTCTGAGCTTGACGATGCCTACATCCTTGAAATCCCAGCCGGCAGCCGAACTTGCACGACGGCGTCCAACTTTCCGACCGTGTCCGTAAATGGGATGGAGTTGGCAGTGTCGGTTACGGTGGACTCAAATGGAAACAAATACGTTCTAGGGGAATCAAATGCCGATACCCCGATGGTGGTGAAGATTACCCCTGGGGGATCGCAGACCATAATCCCGACGACCGGACTCAACATAAGCACCAGCAGCACTGCCGGAATCCCGCCTAGCCAATATCTTTTTGGCGCACCTCTTGGTCCCTCACAGATGGTGACCGATCCCGCTGGAGATCTATACATAGCCGACACGAACAACAGTCGCGTGGTTGAGATAACGCCCGCAGGCGTTCAGACCACGGTTCCAACGCTTTCGACTCTTTCTGCGCCAACGGGCCTGGCGATGGATAGCTCCGGTAACCTATACATCGCCGACTCAGGCCACAACGAGATCATTGTGGTAAAGCCTGGGGCGGCTGTGGGCGCGCTAAACTTCGGCAGCGTTAATGTCGGTAGCACTAGCGCCTCGCAAACGATTACCGCGTTTTTCCCAAATCCTGCCTTGGTTCTTGGATCTTCGTCTATTCGGGTGCTGACGAGCGGTGTGCAGAATCTAGATTTCAAGAGCACCGGTGGAACCTGCCCTACGACTTCTCCAGCCACAACCGGAGTGACATGCACGATTTCAATCAGCTTTTCGCCAACAGCCCCCGGCCTACGCGAAGGCTCGGTGGCGATCTACGACGCAAGCGGGAACTACCTTGGAAGTGCATACTTTTACGGCACAGGTGTTGCGCCCGAGATTGCCTTTGATGGCCCCTTAACGGCCGCCTCGGGAATCCCGGTGGGCGGAGGCTTACTGACCTCTCCGGTGTCGGTTGCGGTGGACGGTACTGGGAACGTTTTCATCGCGAATAACGGTCAGGACTCGGTGTTGCGTGTAGCCGCCAATGACCTGGGCTGCGCATCCGCTTCAGACTGCACAATCACCAGTTTCCCGGCTGCACTTGAGGGCCCATATGGGATGGCGCTCGATGGCGCTGGAAACTTCTACACCACTGTAAGCGATAACGAAGTGGTTCAAGTCTCTCCCTCTGGGACAGAGTCCTATATTGAAGGGGAATCCAACCAGGTGTTCGCTGCCCCTACGGGTTTAGTGGTGGATGGCGCCGGAGATTTGTTTGTCTGCAACCTCACTTCGAGTTCGAATGGCATCGGCACCTATGAAATTCTCGAGATTACCTCTGGCGGAGTGCTCACCACGCTTGCCAGCAACCTGACACAGGCCCAATTCCTGGCCGTGGATGCGGCTGGAAATGTGTATACCACCCAGAGGCCCCTCGGCCTGGTGACCAAAATCGCGCCCTCCGGCGCACAGTCGCCCATTGCCACTGGACTTTCGTCACCCTCGGGCCTCGCAATCGATGCCTCCGGAAACTTTTATGTCGCGGAGTTCGGGACCGACGAAGTCGTTAAGATCACTCCCGCCGGTGTTGTGACGCCCATCGTGACCGGGCTGAACAACCCTCAGGGAATTGCCCTGGACGGCCAGGGCAACCTCTATGTCGCGGAGCCTACCGCGAATCTGGTTCTCAAATTCAATCGTGCCGTGCCTCCCACCCTGGGTTTTGCCTCGACCGCCGTCGGCTCGACCAGCAGTGACAGCCCGCAGACGGTCACGGTCGAGAATATCGGGAATGCTCCCTTAACCTTTCCGATTCCGAACATCGGGAAGAATCCCGCCATCGCTGCAAACTTCACTCTCAACAGCACCGGGGGATTAGCCTGTCCACTTCTTACCACCAGTTCGTCCAGCGCAGGAACGCTTGGAGCCGGTGCGGATTGCCTGCTGCCCATCAGTTTTTCACCTACAACGGCAGGAATCATCACCGGCTCGCTGATCCTGACGGACAACAATCTGAATGCCCTTGCGACTGATTACGCGACCCAGACCATCAATCTGCGAGGGACGACCGGCGCCGCGGTCACTCCGACGGTCACCGTGACTCCATCCCCTTCCAGCGTCACGACCGCGCAGGCCCTTATGGTGACCGTTGCGGTCAGCGATGGTAATGGCAACCCGACGGCAACGGGCTCGATCACGCTCAGCAGTGGCAGCTACACCTCTGTCTCCACTCCACTCTCCGGCGGAACCGCAGCCATCTCAGTTCTGGCCGGGTCGTTGGCAACCGGTTCGGACACCCTTAGGGCGACTTACACTCCCGATTCCGCAAGCTCATCCCTCTACAACAGCTCCACCGGAACAGCTCCAGTCACCGTCACCGCCGCGCCGGTAACCACGACCTTGGCGCTGGCCGCGAATCCGACTAGCAGCACGTATGCACAACAGGTGGTTCTCAGCGCCACGCTTAGCCCATATTCAACGGCTAGCGGCAATACCAATGGCGAGACGGTTACGTTCTACAACGGGACCGCAAGCCTGGGAACAGGTACCCTCAGTAGCGGTGTAGCCACGCTGAACGTCACCGCACTGCCAGTGGGTACGGATAGCCTGAAGGCCACCTATCCCGGTGACACCGTCTTCGTCACAAGCACCTCGAACACGCTTGGCTATGTCGTGTCACCCGCAGCACCCACGATAACCTTCGCCGTGGCGAACCAGACCTTCGGAGCGACGCCGTTCGCGGTGGCCGCCACGTCCAACTCATCCGGCGCCTTCACCTATTCCGTCGTCAGTGGACCGGCAACGATCTCCGGCTCCACGGTCACACTGACCAGCGCGGGTACGGTGGTGTTGCAGGCGAGCCAGGTTGCCGCCGGCAACTATGCCGCTGGAACACAGAATGCCACGTTCACGGTAGCAGGAGCTGCGCCAACCATTACCTTCGCCGTTGCGAACCACACCTATGGCAATCCGCCGTTCACGGTAGCTGCTACCTCAAACTCCTCCGGCGCGATTACGTACTCGGTTGTCAGTGGCCCTGCCACAATCTCCGGCTCCACGGTCACCCTCACCGGCGCGGGTACGGTCGTGCTTCAGGCGAGTCAGGTCGCAGCCGGCAATTATGCAGCCGGTACCCAGAACGCGACGTTCACAGTAGCAGGAGTTGCTCCGACGATCACTTTCACCGTGGCGAACCAGACCTTCGGAGTGGCAGCCTTCGCTGTCGCCGCAACTTCGAACTCCACTGGCGCCTTTACCTACTCCGTGGTCAGCGGACCGGCAACCGTCTCCGGTGCGCTGGTTACGCTGACCGGCATAGGTCCTGTGGTGTTGCAGGCGAGTGAGGCCGCGGCAGGCAATTATTCGGCCGGAACCCAGAACGCGACGTTTACCGTAGCCGCGGCAGCACCGACGATCACCTTCACCGTGGCGAACCAGACCTTCGGAGTGGCAGCCTTCGCTGTCGCCGCAACTTCGAACTCCACTGGCGCCTTCACCTACTCTGTCGTCAGCGGCCCGGCAACCATCTCCGGATCGACCGTGACCTTGACCGGAATAGGTGCGGTAGTGCTGCAGGCAAGTGAAGTCGCAGCAGGAAACTATCTTGCCGGGACCCAGAACGCGACCTTCACCGTAGCTGCGGCAACTCCCACCATCACCTTCACCGTGGCGAACCAGACCTACGGCAACGCGCCATTTGCGGTGTCGGCTACCTCGAACTCCCCCGGCGTCATTGCCTACTCCGTGGTCAGCGGTCCTGCAACCATCTCCGGCTCCACGGTTACGCTCACCGGTGCGGGTACGGTGGTGTTGCAGGCGAGTCAGGTGGCGGCGGGCAACTATGCCGCTGGAACGCAGAATGCCACGTTCACCGTAGCTGCGGCAACTCCCACCATCACCTTCACCGTGGCGAACCATACCTATGGCAACGCGCCATTCGCAGTGTCGGCTACATCGAACTCCTCCGGCGCCATCACCTACTCCGTCGTCAGCGGGCCGGCAACCATCTCCGGGTCCACCGTGACCCTGACGGGCGCCGGGACGGTGGTTCTGCAAGCGAGCCAGGCTGCGGCGGGCAACTATGCCGCGGCAACTCAGAACGCTACCTTCACCGTGGCGGCAGTAGCTCCAACCATCACCTTCGCCGTGGCGAACCAGACCTTCGGGGCGACACCATTCACGGTGGCCGCAACGTCCAACTCATCCGGTTCCTTCACGTACTCGGTGGTGAGCGGACCGGCAACTGTGTCCGGATCGACGGTGACCTTGACCGGAATAGGTACGGTGGTACTGCAGGCAAGTGAGGTCGCGGCAGGAAATTACCTGTCCGGGACCCAGAACGCGACCTTCACTGTAGCAGCAGGCGCTCCCACCATCACCTTCACCGTGGCGAATCAGACCTACGGAGCGGCGCCGTTCACGGTAGCTGCTACCTCCAACTCCACCGGAGCCATCACCTACTCCGTTGTCAGCGGGCCGGCAACCATCTCCGGCTCCACAGTTACGCTGACCGCCGCGGGTTCGGTCGTTTTGCAGGCTAGCCAGGCCGCAGCAGGCAACTTCCTGGCCGGGACCCAGAATGCTTCCTTTACTGTGGCGGAGGAATCCCAGACCATCACGTTCGCCGCGCCGGCATCGCCCGTCAACTACGGGGTTGCGCCGATATCCCTCTCGGCCAGCGCCAGTTCCGGTCTCGCGGTCGTGTTCAGCGTCCTTTCAGGACCGGCGTCAGTTAGCGGCAGCACCCTCACCATCACCGGCGCAGGGACGGTTGTGGTTGCGGCCGATCAGTCCGGCAATACGACGACCTACGCCGCTGCCGCCGAGGTGACCCACTCCATCACGGTCAACAAGATTTCGCCCACAGCGGGGTTGACCGCATCGCCGAACCCCAGCCTGGTGCAGGGTACGGTCACCCTTACCGCGACGGTCGCCTCTTCAGTCGGCACGCCGACTGGTTCCGTGGTCTTCTCCGACAGCGGAACGACGCTCGGAACAGCGAACCTGACCGGCGGCATCGCGACCCTGACAACCTCGACACTGGCGGCGGGATCGCACTCCATCACCGCGGCGTATAGCGGCGACAGTAATTTCAATTCTGTCTCCAGCACCGCTGTCAGCCAGACGGTTGAGGACTTCACCCTGACGATAGGAGCGAGCGGCTCATCGCAGTCGGTCCAGCCGGGCGGAACGGCGACCTACACTCTACCCATGACTCCATCGGGAGGAACCACATTTCCTGCGGCGGTCAGTTTTTCAGCCTCCGGCGTACCGACAGGATTCACGGCAACATTTAGCCCATCCTCGCTTACTGCAGGTAGCGCTGCTACCAACGTCGCGCTGATGATTCAGGTTCCGACGACTGCGATGCTCGACAACAGCAGCCGCCCCGACCGGGGTCTGCCACTGATTGCGCTCAGTCTGTTGATCCTGCCCTTCCTGGGCAGAATCAGACGGTCGAGACCATGGTTGAGCCTGCTTGCCCTCCTCGTAATGGTGATGGCAGGCGCTGGCGGCCTGGCTACTCTCACGGGCTGTGGCGGAGGCGGAAGCGGAAGCAGCGGAGAAAGCAGCAACCAGCCGCAAACCTACAACATCATTGTGACGGCAACCTCCGGCACATTGTCACATTCAACGACGGTCACCCTGGTTGTTGAGTAAAACTGAGAGCCGAAGGCAGGCATATTGGCGGCACTGGCCGGGATCCTGCAGCTTGCGAACCACACCATTTTCACACCATTGAGAGAATTCCATCTAGGGTTTTACAGTACTTTAGATGGCGGTATAGTTCTGCTAAGTTATTGAAAGTAAAGGGGTAATCAGAACTGCAAAACCAGTATTCACCTACTTCAGATAAGGTGCCAGCCCGCTCGGGCTTGGTTAGGTTCGAGACTGCCGCCGCTTCTCCCTAATCGAGGGGACAATAAGGATTCGGAACATCGAGTGGAAGATAAGATCTTCCTGAGCGTCACAAGGAGATAACCCGCGACCAAGCGGCTAATCGATAGCGATATCAACAGTAAGATGGCCCATAGTCTTCGGAGTTTGGAGAGACAAGCGTGCGCTCCCGCTAAGCGACACGAACCGCTGGGCCAGCTCGTTCCTGTGTGAATCAACCTAATTCAACCGGTTGGGGACTTCTCATTTTGCAGAAGATTTGCAGAACCGAATCGCGATTTCAGCGGAATCCGTCCCGCTGATATCGCTGGTGTCGCAGCTAAACCATTTGTTATCTGTAAGTGCTTGATTCCGCCTGATTCCACAATTCTGCAAATTGATTCAATCGATTCTATCAGCATCGGCGGGTTGCGCCCTAACGGCGTTGTAAGCCGGGAACAGGTCACCCTAAAAGTAAATGACCGGGCCTGAAGTGATTGACCGAACGCAAATAGACCCGGCACGCGGCCGGGTCTGTCTTGCTGCTACAGATGAGGTTACTTCCTGTGGCCGTGGTGGTGCCCTCTGTGGTGACGGCCAGCGGCGTTCGCAGGAGTAACCGAGCCGGCCACAACGGTAAATGCAATAAGCGCAAGCAGTAGATTGCGGAACAACTTCATGGCAAGAAACCTCTTATTCGGTCCAGTCACCCAGTCGTCCGGGCGATCCGGGAGTTTACACGACTTATCTATCTTGACGCAGTTTGCCTGAATAAGTTGCAGTTGCGCAAGAAATCGATCCCCCGCGGATACTTCCCCCTGTCCGGCGGCACCAAGCTTTCGAGGCGGCCGAGTCTACGACTCAGCCACCAGCGGATTGCGCAACTCGCCGATGTGCTCGATCTGGATGACCATCTCCTCGCCGGGCTTGAGCCAACGCTGCGGATTGCGGCCCATGCCCACGCCCGCGGGAGTTCCCGTGCTGATGACATCGCCGACCTGCAGCGGCACGGTTCCGGAGATGTACTCGATGAGTGCGGGAATCTTGAAGATCATCAGGCCGGTGCTAGAGTCCTGCAGCTTTTCGCCTCCGATGGTAAGGCTGATGGCGAGGGCATGCGGGTCGGGAATCTCGTCCTTGCTGACGGCCCACGGTCCCATCGGAGCGAACGTCGGAAAGCTCTTGCCCAGGGACCACTGCGTAGTGGCCCGCTGGACGTCGCGGGCGCTGACGTCGTTCATGATGGTGTAGCCGAAGACGTGGTCCATCGCGTAGCTGGCAGGAACCTGGTACCCCGGCTTGCCGATGACTACGGCGAGTTCGGCCTCGTAGTCCACCTTCGAGCTTGCCTTCGGCAGGATCACGTTGGCGCCTGGGCCGACGACCGCCGACGACAGGACGATGAAGACGGTGGGGACGCTCTGCGGCTCCGTCTGAGACTCTTTCGCGTGCTCGGCATAGTTGACGCCGATGCCGAAGATGCGCGGCGGAGCAGGAACCGGCGCCATCAGCTTCAGGTTGTCCATAGCAACGGTGGGCCTGGAGCCGGCCACATCGGCTTGCACGCCGGGGGCCGCGGCCATGAATGCGATGGAATCGCGGAAGCCCTCCCTGCTGAGGTCGACGATACCGCCACCAACTAAAAGGCCGGGGCGAGGGCCCCAGTCGCGCTCTACAAACGTCACCAGCTTCATGCGAGCTCCTTCCATGCCGCGCCGCCGTCGAAGTTGTATGCGGCCAGCGATTCCGGGTTCATTTCGATGCTATAACCCGGGCGGAGGGGGAGCTGATAGTGCCCGCGCACCATCCGGACGGGATCGAGAAAGTGTTCGTGCAGATGATCGACGAATTCGATCACCCGATCTTCCATGCTGCACGAGACACGTAAATAATCAAAGAACGAGAGGTGCTGGACATACTCGCAGAGGCCGACCCCACCGGCGTGCGGGCAGACCGGAACGCCGAACTTCGCCGCCATGAGCAGTACCGCGAGGTTCTCGTTGACGCCGGCGACGCGGGCGGCGTCGATCTGGCAGACGTCGATGGCCTGCGCCTGAAAGAGCTGCTTGAACATCACGCGATTGTGGCAGTGCTCACCGGTGGCGATGCGGATGGGTTTCACCTCGCGGCGGATGCGCGCGTGTCCGAGAATGTCGTCGGGATTGGTGGGCTCTTCCATCCAGTAGGGGTTGGCCGGGGCGAGCATGCGAGTGCAGGCGATGGCCTGGTCGACACCCCACTTCTGGTTGGCGTCGACCATGAGCTTGTTCTGCCAGCCGATCTCTTCCCGCATTAGCAACGCGCGACGCAGATCGTCCGCGGGCTCGCCGCCAACCTTGAGCTTGAAGTGCGTCCAACCCTCGGCCATGGCTTCGCGACAGAGCTGACGCACCTGCTGATCGTTGAAGCCGAACCAGCCGGCGGAGGTGGTGTAGGCGGGATAGCCTTCGGCTTCAAGGCGCTGCAGGCGCTCCGGCATGCCGGCCTGGCTGCGGGTGAGAATATCGAGGGCTTGCTCGCGAGTGAGCGCGTCGTCGATGTAGCGGAAGTCGATGGCGGAGACGATCTGCTCGGGCGGCATCTCCGCCAGCAGGCGCCAGAGGGGCTTGCGCTCGGCCTTGGCGTAGAGGTCCCACACGGCGTTGATGAGGCCGCCGGCAGCCATGTGGATGACGCCTTTTTCCGGGCCGAGCCAGCGGAACTGGCTGTCGTCCGTGAGCAGGCGCGAGAAGGCGCAGAGGTCACCGGTGATTGAGGAGAGCGTTCGGCCTACGGCTTGCTGGGCAAGATAGCGGAGTGCGGCTACGCAGAGCTCGTTGCCGCGACCGAGCGTGAAGGTGAGCCCATGGCCTTCGACGCCTGCATCCGTTTCCAGGATGCAGTAGGCGGCTGAGTAGTCGGGGTCTTTGTTTACCGCGTCGGAGCCGATGCGCGCGCGCGACGTCGGGAAGCGCACGTCGAGCACGCGTGCGCGCACAATTCGAATCACATCAGTATTAGGCACCCAATCATCGTATCGCGAGCGGGGCTTACTGGCCCTTGCCGAGGCGGCGATAGTACTCGGCTACCGCGTCCTCGTATCCGGGCGGAACTGCGGGCGGTGCCGCGGTGTGAGCCTGGCCTGCCTGCGGCGCATTCGGATCGCGGCGGAGTTGTAACTCCAACTTGTCGACGTCGTTCAGTACCTTGGCATGCAGCTCCTCTACCATCGCCGGGTTGCCCGGGAAGCGCGACGGATCAAGGTTCTGCATCTCCTTCTCGAGGTCGTTGATCTCCTTCTGCGCGGCGGCGTCGCCCTTGGCGTCCTGACGAAGCTGGCTCAACTCATTCATGCCCTGCTGAATGAAGCGCTGCGTATCCGCGGGATTGGGTCCGGTCTGCGGCGCGTTTGGGTTCCGCGACGAACTGTACCGCTGGCCGCCCGTGTCGACGTTGAGATTAGCGTCGGTGCTGCCGCCGCCGCCACGCAACGATCCGTTGACGTACTCGCCGCCCATGGGCGCGTTTTGCTGTCCGCCGCGCTGGCCAATCTGTCCACCCTGCCGACCACCGCCCTGGGCCATTTGATTTCCCTGCCCCGGCTGCCCGCCCTGGCCATTCTGGCCGCCCTGCTGGCCCTGACCGCGTTGGCCTTGCCCTTGTTGGCCCTGGCCCTGCTGGCCGGCCTGTCCGCGCTGGCCCGGCTGGCCCTGACCTTGTTGCCCAGCGCGCGCCTGCTGTCCGTTCTGACCTTGCTGTCCGTTCTGACCGGGCTGGCCAGCTTGTCCGGGACGCTGGCCGCTTCTTCCGCCGGAGAGGCTTTCGATCTGACTTCGCAGGCGATCTACCGCACCCAGAGCTGCAGTCTGGGTTCCGTTGTCCTGATTGCGCGCGTTCTGGCCCGAGCCGGCGGCCTGCGCCGCCTTGTGCACCTGGTCGTCGAGCTTCTTCAGCCCGCTGGCGATCTCCGTCTCCGTCCCGTTGGAATTCGGATTGATGCCATCGCGCAGCCAGTCCGCGGTGCGCTGCACCAGGTTAGTCAGGTCGGTCTGATCCATCCCGCTCAACGCATCGCGCAGGCTGGACGCTGCACCCGGCTGGGTCGGAGCCAACTCGCGCGCCGTGTCCCGCATGTTTCGCTGCAGCTTCTCGAGATCGCTGGACATCTGCTGGCGATCGTTGGCGAGGCTCTCCCGCTCCTTCTCCGCGGCAGCAACGTCCGCCGCGCTGGGCGAGTTGCCCGCTGCACTCTTGGCCTGCATTGCTTCGCCCTCGGCGGCCAGCTTGCGCACGCGGTCTGCCTGCGCGGCCTCCTCCTTCGAGAGCCGGTCCGTATCGCGCCCGAGTTGGTCGAGCTTGCTGGATGCCTGCTGCTTCTGCGCACCACCCAGCAAATCCGTAGCTTCGCGCAGGCGGTCGGCGGCCTGCTTGGTCTCCGCGGCACTCTGCTGGGCTCCCTGCTGCCCGCCGGCGCGGCCCATCGCGTCATTTGCGGCTCGCAGCCGCTCCAGCGCCTGGCTCAAGCGAGGATCGGTGTTGCCGTCCTGCGTGCCATTTCGAGCCGATTGCGACCCGGATGCCTGCCCGGATCTCGACTGCCCGCTCTGCTGACCTGACTGTCCCGACTGACCGGACTGTCCCGACTGCCCTTGCTGCCCCTGCTGGCCGTTCGCGCTCTGTTGACCCTGCTGACCTTGCTGGCCCTGCATCTGCTCCATATCGCGCTGCAGTTGTTCCGCCTCGCGACGGAGCATCTCCTGCTGCCAGCGTTCCTGGAAGTTCTGCGCCTGGTTGCCCTGCTTCTGCGCGAGTTCCTCCTGCCGCTTGGCGAGCGCATCCAGCTTCGCCAGCGCGTCGTCCACCTTCTTCTGCTGCTGCTCCGCGGGAGAAGCCGTCTGTGCGGTCTCGTACTGATTCTTCTCCGTGTCCATCTCGAGATCGAAGAGGCTCGCCAGATCGCGGCCTGCGCTGCCACCGCCTCCACCACCACCGCCGCCGCCGCGCTGCCCGAATGCCACCTGGATCTGACGGAAGGTCGCCTCAGCGCGCAGCAGCGCCTGCAGCACTTTCTGCTCGATGGGCATAGCCTCCTGCCACTGCATCGCCTTCAGCTTGTCGGCTGCGGGCTGCATGCCGGCAGCGGCTTGCTCCATGTCCTTATCGAAGCTGTTGAACTCCTCGTTCGCCTGAGAGAGATCGCGCGACTGCATGCGCGCGCTGAGCGCCAGCGCCTGCTGCTTCAGCGTGGCCTGCGCTTCGGAGAGCGTCTTGCCCATGGCCGATGCCTGCTCCGGAGTGGTCCCCTTGGCGTTGACCTGCTTCCACGTGGCCGCGATCAGCTCCTTCTCGCGCCGCGCAATGTCGGTCTGGCTGTTCTGCTGGCCGCCACCACCGCCGCCGCCGCCTCCGCCGCCTCCGCTCTGCTGCGACTGCGAGAACTCGCGCTCAAACGGGTCGACCTGGATGAAGCTGATGTCCGTCTTCGACTCGGCGTGATTGTCCTTCGCGGTCGCGTAAAGACTGACGACGTCGCCCGGCTGCAGCTTGAAGTCCTCGAGGCTCAGGGTCGCGGTCCCGCTGGTGTCCTTCGCGCCCGGCTGCTTCAGGATGTTCACGGTCTGGTCCGCGCCGCCGTTGACCGAGTAGTGAAGGCTGACGTGGGTCAGGCCGAAATCCGCTCCAGCCTTGACGCCGACGGTAACTTCCTCGATCGGGCTCGCGCGATAATCTCCCGCGGGCCGATTGATTGCAATCTCCGGCGGGTTCGCCTTGCTGGTGGAGATGAAGTAATCCTCCGAGAGGCGCACCTGCTGCCCTTCGTCGGTTGCAGCGACGTGATAGGCACCATCCTTCTCCATGTGGATGGTGCCGTGGTAGACATTGCCGCCGCCGCCCGTAAGATGCACGACCTGCCCGTCATCGAGTGCGAACAGCCCGTCTTTCAGCGGGGCGGTCATGGTCACGGTAAGCGCCGCGTCGGTTCCCTCCAGCGCGCGCAGATCACCGGCCTGCTCTTCGGAGACGGTCTGCAGGCCGGTCCACTTGGGATAGTGATAGGTCACCTGCATGGACTTGACGGACGGTAGATCGACCACGCGGAATTTGAAGTGCTTCGAAGTGGCTGCGCCGGCCTGCACGTAGTACTCGACGTTTTCTGGCAGGCCGGCGAACAAGAATTGGAAGCCCGAGCCGTCCATCTGCGGCTGCATTGCGACGGACTCCCACTTCGACGCGCCGGCGTAGCGGGCAAACAAATTGACCTTGCTGGTCGAGAGTCCGATGACCTGCGCAGTCACCATCTCGTCGCTGTTGCGGCGCACGGCGGCATCTCCCGGCGTGACCACAATTTGATAGATGGGCGGCACATCCTTGTGCGGGCCGGTCCACAACAGCGAAGCTCCATACCCCATGAAGCCCGGGCGCGCGGCGATCATCCACACCAGCACGCCGGCGCAGACGACGCCTGTGCTGAGCAGCCACATCAGCCGCTTCCGCGGCACCAAGCCCTCCGGACGCGCGGCGTCGGAATCGGCGACCTTGAGCGTGTCGGCGGCGAGGAGTTCGAGGAAAAGCTCGCTCTGCGGTGCGGGCACATTTTCGTTTTCCTTCTCAAAGAACGTAACCAGTCGCTGCTGGAACTCAGGAAACGCAGTCTCCGCGCGGCCCACCGAACGCCGCACATTGAGCCGCCACAGCGGGACAGCGAACCCGAAGCACACCGCACCCACCACGACGGCAAGCAGCACCAATCGCGCGGGCGCGAGGCCGCCAGCCGGGAAGGCGTACGCATTCAGGATAAGGGTGAGAATTACGGTCGCGGCAAGCGCGGCAACTGCGATCACCGCTGCCCCCCGCAGGCCGGCGTCCAGCCGCAGCCTTTGCTGCACCTGCTGGATGTAGAGGTTGAGCTGCTGCCGCTTGCTCATAGTTCCTCCCGCTGCGTACCCAGGTAACGGCTGGCAAGCCCCGATTCCGCCAGCGCAACCCCCAATAATAGAAGCATAACCCACCACCACAGGTTCGACACGTTGTTTTCCCCCTGCGCCGCGGATTCTGTTGCCGTCTCTGCCGATCCGGTCTCCGTGGCGCCGGTCCAGAGCTTCAGAACATCGTCCGGAATGGTCGCCAGATCCGACTCGCGCGGGTCTGGATTAACCGCAATTAGGGCATCGCGGCCATTGGCAAACTGAATCTGGTAGAAACCTGCGCGCGCCAACTGGAACGACTCCGCCACGGCTGCCTCCTTCAGCGTCAGGGGCCGCTTTCCATCGGGGCCGACAATGTCGACCGTGGCTTTGCTGGCCACGGCACCCGACTCTCGATTCACCGGGTTCCGCAACTGCACAAACGAGTCCACTACGCGAGCGCCGCTCGCGCGCTCTTGGCCAGACAGGTACTTTGCGGTCTGGTCCACAAACGCCACGAACGCCGGATTTACCGGGAGATCATTGGTGAGGTTGTCGAAACCCGAGGCGAACAGCAGCACATGGCCCTCGCCGAGTTGCTTGTCCACCAGCAGCGGAGTTCCGTCCGCCAACCGCGCCACAACGCGCGCGTTGCCGGGGTCGACCGCGGCCGCGTAGAAGAACTTGATACCTTCCCAACTGTTCGCGTCCCTCATCGAAGGATGCGCGGCGTCCGCCTCACCTACCGTCGTGAAGCCTGCATCCTCCGCCGACCCACGCGCATAGAAGTGGCCGTCCGCCACATTGCCGCCGTACACCGCAATGTGCTCGCGATGCGAATCCGCCATGCCTGTGGCAACCAACACGCTGCCACCATCCTGCACATTGCGGATGAGCGTGTTCTCCAGGATCGATGGAACCGAGGACACATCCGAGAGCACAACGAATGCATACTTGGTGGGATCGATGTCCGAAGTCTGCTCCGGCGTGATGGGCTGGAGCACAAATGAGGCCTGTGCAGCGGCTGCCAGCGCCGCACCGAAGTAGAGCGGCGAGCGCGTGTCCGACGCCTGATGCACAAACAGAACACGCTCGGGGTCGGCGCGCTTCACTGCGAAGTTGCTGGCGTCGTCATTGGGAAAACCATCGGCCGCGTCGATGCGCACCGCGCACCGGCTTTCGCCGTAGGGCACGTCGAGGCCCTCGAACGCGACCGTCGCCCGGCCATTCGCGGGAATGTCAACTTTCTTTGTCGCAATGGTGTTGCCGTTGACCACGAGCGAGGCCGTGCGAGTGGCTGCAGGCGTCTCGTGCCCAGCGATAACGGCCAGAACGCGCACCTTCTTGGTGTCGACCAATTGCCCGGGCGCCTCCACGCTTTCGACTGTCCAGTTGGGAGTCGCGGCCGATGCACCAACGCGATGCAGCAGCAGGGTTACGTTTCCGGGCATTACCATGTCCGCGAAGTTGCCGGGCATGTTCGACTCCTGCATATCGCTGAAGAGATCAAGCTCCATCGGCGTGTGCACGGTCTCCGCCATCGCACGCATGCCGCGCCCCAGTTCGCCGAAGTTGTCGTGGCCGTCGCCGGGGCCGATAGCTTGCACGGCCGCGCGCAGTTGCGACGAATCCTCCGTTGGCTGGGTGAGCAAGCGCATCTGACCGCCGAGCGCAATGACCTGCGCCTTCTGTCCGGGCGCTTTGGCGGAGAGGGCCGAGAGCGCGCCTCGCTTCGCCTCATCGAGCTTAGTACCCGCAGCGCCGCCTCCGGCTGCAGCGTTCATGCTGAACGAATCATCGACGGCGACCAGCAGCAGCTTATCGCTCGCCAACACGGACTTATGGCGGAAGAACGGCCGCGCAAACGCCAACGCGAGCAGCAGTACCAGAGCTGCCCGCAGTGCGAACAGTAGTAGATAGCGCAGCCTGCGGTGGCGCACCGAGCTTTGCGTTCCCTGCTCAAAGAACATCAGCGAGCTTACCAGGCGCGGCACCGTGGTTTGCTTGCGCAGAAGATGCACATACACGGGCAATCCCACCGCCAGCAGCCCAGCCAAAAACCACGGTGCCAGGAACCCCATCACGCGCCTCCCAGTCCCGAGGTGCGGCCGGAGCGCCGCAGCGTTAGGTATTCCGTCAGCGTGCGGTCCAGAGGCTTGTCGGTGGTAAGCAGGTGATAGCCCATTCCCGCCGCCTGGGTGCGGTCGCGCATCTGCTCCAGGTGGTTGTCCATCTTGGCGCGATACTCCGTCTTCACATAATCGGGAATTACCTCCAGCTTGCGGTCGGTCTCGAGGTCGACGAGAATTGCAGGCCCCTTCATCTCCGGATAGATTTCCTTGGGATCGAGCACGTGGAAGAGCACGACTTCGCTGCCGTGGAAGCGCAGCGGCTCGATCGCCTTTACGATGGTCTCCGGCTGCTCGTAGAAATCCGAGATGACAATCACGATCCCGCGGCGATTCAAGAACTGCTGGAAGTGTTGCATGGGCTTGCCGAAGTCGGTGCGCGCCGCAGGCTCTGCCTGCTCAAGCCCCGCGAGCAGCCGGTATAACTGGCCCTGTCGTGTGGACGGACGGATGTAGTTGCGGACCTCATCGTCAAACACGATCAAGCCGGCCGGGTCGTGCTGATTGTGGAGCGCGAGATAACACAGCGATGCCGCCATGTAGCGCGCGTAGTCCATCTTGTTGACCGCGTGCGACGTGAACTTCATCGAGTTACTCGCGTCCAGTAGAAGCGTGAGTTGGGTATTGGTCTCGCCGCGGTAGCGTTTGAGATAACAGCGCTCCGTACGTGCGAACAGGTTCCAGTCGACATGGCGCAGGTCGTCGCCCGGGGCATAGGCACGATATTCCGCGAACTCCAGGCTGAAGCCGAAGTCCGGCGAGCGGTGAAGGCCTGCGACGAAGCCGTCCACCACCGTCTTCGCGACTAGGTCCAGGCTCGATATGCCGTGGAGCACTGCGGGATCGAGAAACCGCTGCAGCATTACGCCTCCGCTGACCTACCTACTGACAACGCAATCAATTCTCTTTTGGCGGCGGCAGATGCGCGATCAGCCGCGTCAAAATCTCATCCTGATCGATCCGCTCCGATTCAGCGTGGAAGTTCAGCAAGATGCGGTGGCGCAGTACGGGGATAGCCAGCGCCGTGACGTCTTCGTAGGTCACGTGGTAGCGGCGGCGGCTGAGCGCCCGGGCCTTTGCGGCGAGCACAATAAACTGCGCTGCGCGGATGCTGCCGCCGTAGTTCACATATTTCTTTACAAAGTCGGGTGCGTTCTCGCTCTTGTGCCGAGTTGCCCGCACCAGATTCACGACATACTTTGCGATCGATTCGCCAATGGGCACCATGCGCACCAGTTGCTGGAACTCCAGTAACTCCTCGGCGTTGGTCACTGCAGTGATCCGGGGGTCCTTGGTCGCGGTGGTCAGGTCGACTACCTTCAACTCTTCGCCGGCGCTGAGATAATCCAACACCGCGTTGAACAGAAAGCGGTCCAATTGCGCCTCCGGTAATGGATACGTGCCCTCCAACTCTATCGGGTTCTGCGTTGCCAGCACGAAGAACGGCGCCGGTAGCCTGTAGTTGTGTCCACGCACGGTGCAGGAGCGCTCCTGCATCGCCTCCAGCATCGCGGCCTGGGTCTTGGGCGGAGTGCGATTGATCTCGTCGGCGAGCACGACGTTGCCGAAGAGCGGGCCCTCGACGAACGTCCACTTGCGATGGCCGGTGGTGATGTCCTCTTCGATGATGTCCGTGCCGGTGATGTCGGACGGCATCAGGTCCGGCGTGAACTGGATGCGCTTGAAGCTCAGCCCCAGCGTCTGCGCGATGGTCCGCACCATCAGCGTCTTCGCAGTGCCCGGCATGCCGGTGATGAGGCAGTGGCCGCCGACAAATAGCGCAATCAAAATTTGATCGAGCACATCGTCCTGCCCGACAATGACCTGCCGCACCTGCCCCAGGATGCCGTCGCGCACCGCCTGGAAGCGCTCAATGCGCTGCTGCAACTGCGCCGCGTCCCGATTCAATCCAGCAATTGCGCCCATGCTCGCTTCCTCTCTCGTTCACTTCGGTTGATTTGTAACCCCATTTGAATC
>CAZAXI010000031.1:0-33152 GCA_964489045.1 uncultured Granulicella sp.
GGAGGGCGAGGCGGGCGGCGTTGGCTCCGCACATGCCGTGGACGCCGCCGCCGGGAGGGGTGGAGGCGGAGCAAAGGTAGATGTCCGGCGCGGAGGTGCGGTATTGACGGCGGGTGGGGCGGAAGAGAACCTGGCGGAGGTTCATGGCACCGCCGACGATGTCGCCACCGATGAGGTTGGCGTCCATGGCTTCGAGCGCGGCGGGCGTGGAGACGTGGCGGGCGAGGACGCAGTCGCGGAAGCCGGTGGCGAAGCGCTCGATCTGCTGTTCGATGCGGGGTAGTATGTCTTCCGTTGAGCCGTTGGGGACGTGGCAGTAGGCCCAGGCAATGTGCTTGCCTGCGGGCGCGCGGGTGGGATCAAAGAGCGTGGGCTGAGCAAGGAGGATAAATGGCTTTTCTGCGTGGTGTCCGCTGGCCATCGCCTTTTCAGAAGCTGCAATTTCGGCGAGCGTGCCTCCGATATGGACGGTGGCGGCGCGGAGGCAGGCGGGGGCGTTCCAGGGGATGGGACCGGAGAGCGCGTAGTCGACCTTGAACGCGGCGGGGCCGTATTTGTACGCGGCGAGCTGGCGGCGATAGGTCGAGGTGAGTTGACTTTCGCCGCTAAGGGCCAGGAGCTGGCGGGGCGAGATGTCGCAGAGGGTGAGGTCGCACTCGGGAAGTTCGCTGAGGCCGCGGATTCGCGCGGAGGTGGTGATGCGGCCGCCGAGGTGGATGAGGTCGGCGGCGAGGGCGTTGCTGAGGGACTGCGCGCCGCCACGCAGGATGGGCCAGCCCACAGCGTGCGCTGCGGCCCCGAGAACCAGGCCGAAGGAGGCGCTGAGGGCCTGGTCGAGACGCAAAAAGGAGTGTGCGGCGATCCCGGCGAAGAGGGCGCGGGCGGGTTCGGTGCGGAAGTGTAAATGGGCGACAGTGGTGGCGGAGAGAGCCGCGTTGAGGCCGAAGCGGGCCAGCAGGAATGGATGCCTGGGCCAGGCGATAACGGGGCCGAGAATGTCGGCGCTGAACTCAGGCCAATGGGTGGAGAATGGCTCCATCAGGTTGCGCCAGACGTGGCCGTCTGCGCCGAGCGCGGCTTCAGCGTCAACCAGCTCCCGCTCCAGCGTGACGGCGGTGCCGTCGTCGAAGGGGTGGGCGAGCGCGGCGGGGGATTGAATCCACTCAATGTCGAAGTGCTCGAGGGGCAGGGAGTTGAAGAACGGAGAGCCGGCGGCCATGGGGTGCACCGCGGAGCCGAAGTCGTGCTGGAAGCCGGGGAGGGTGAGTTCCATGGTGCGGGCGGCGCCGCCGACGGTGGGCTCGGCTTCGAAAAGCTCGACGTCCAGGCCAGCCTGCGCGAGCACGATGGCGGCGGCAAGGCCGTTGGGGCCTGCGCCGACGACACAGGCTTTGCGGCGGCGACGATTCGTGGAAGGCTGAGGCATTGCTTCTCCGGATGTGGTCGGCTTGCGCTGCCTACGCACAAGGTTAATCCCGTTGGCGGGAACGGCGTAATATTTTCACGCACGGCGGATGAGTGCATCTTAAGGATCGGCCATGGACAAAGCCAGGCATGCATTTCTCTATCTGTTCGATGCGGAGCATGGCGCGAAGGACCGGCTGATTGCGCGCTGGATGTTTCTGCGCGCGATGGGGCTTATTTATTTCTCGGCGTTCTATGCGCTGCTGTTCCAGGTGAAGGGGCTGATTGGGCCGCAGGGGATTCTGCCGGCGGGCGAGTTTCTGGACGATGCGCGCAGCCTGGGCGCGGTGCGGTTCTGGTATGCACCGACGCTGCTGTGGCTCTCCAGCAGCAAACCCATGCTGATGGCGCTGATGGGTGTGGGGCTGATCGCGGCTGTGATTCTGATAGTGAACGTGTGGCCGCGGGCGATGCTGCTGGTCTGCTTCGTGTGCTACCTGTCGTTCGTCAGCGCGGCGCAGGATTTCTCCGGCTACCAGTCGGATGGGATGCTGCTGGAGGCGGGGTTCCTCTCGCTGTTTCTGGCGCCGGGAGGCCTGCTGCCGGGATGGGGAGCCAGGCGGCCACCGGCCCGGGCGGCGGTGCTGCTGCTACTGTGGGAGTGGTTCCGCATCTACTTTGAATCGGGCGTGGTGAAGTTGCTGAGCGGCGATCCGACCTGGCGCAACCTGACCGCGATGTACGAGTACTACCAGAACGGACCGCTGCCGACGTGGATTGGCTGGTACGTGCAGCACCTGCCGTATTGGTTCCACAAGGCGACGGCGGGGGCGACGCTGGGGATGGAACTGGCGCTGGTGTGGATGGCGTTCCTGCCGCGGCGCTGGCGGATTGCGTGCTTCTTTATCGTGACGGCCTGGCAGATCGGCGTGATTGCGACCGCGAATTACACGTTCCTGAACTACCTGGTGCTGGTGCTGGCGTTTCTGCTGCTGGACGATGCCTTCCTGCGGAGATTTGTCCCGGCGCGATGGAGGGAAAAGCTAATCACAGAGGAGACAGGGGAACAGAGAGAACACCGAGGGATCGTTGGAGATCAACCTGTTGCGGATGCGCGCGAGTCGGAAGCTGCGGTCGAGGGAGAGCCCGACACGGAACCGAGGGAGCCGGCGCGCTGGCTGGTGTCGGCAGGGGTGGCGATCCGCGCGATTGCGCTGACCTGGGTGTTTTACGCAACTACGGTGGAGCTGGTCGCAATGTTCTGGCACGAGATGCCGCTGCCAACGTCGCCGGTGGCAGCGATGGAGCCGTTCCGCATCGCGAACCAGTACGGGCTGTTTGCCGTGATGACGCCGCACCGCTACGAGATTGAGTTCCAGGGCTCGAACGATGGGGAAAACTGGGTTGCGTATCCCTTCCGCTATAAGCCGCAGGACGTGCGCGAGCGGCCGGGCATCTACGCGCCCTACCAGCCGCGCTTCGACTGGAACCTGTGGTTTGCGTCGCTGGGCTCGTGGCTGCAGAACCCGATGGTGCCGCGGACGGAAGAACTGCTGCTTCAGGGCGACCAGGACGTACTGGGCTTGTTTGCGGGGAATCCCTTCCCCAACGCGCCGCCGAAGTATGTGCGCGCGGTGATTTGGCAGTACTGGTTCAGCACGCCGGAGCAGAAGCGCGAGCAGGGCGTGTGGTGGACGCGCCAGTATCTCGGCACGTATGCCCCGACGATCACGCTGCGGGAGGATGGGCGGTACGGCGTGGTGGCGAGGCCGTCGCGCGAAGCCGAACCGGAGCCGTGAGGCCTGACGCAGGGGCAGATTGTAACCGAAAAGGCTTGCTTTCTGCCCGTAAATGCCTTAGAATGAATCTCGCGCGTCCTAGACGAAGAGTTATGTCGGATGCGCCACTCAAGTACTCTGGCTCGATCCAAAGGGCTGGAAACAAAGGACAAAGGACACACAACTGATGGCAAAGCGTCGTGGAAATCCAAATTGGGGCAAGCCCGAGCCGATCGGCCCGGTGGTCCCAACCGTTACCTCTTTCGAGCAAGTGGTGAAGGAATTCAAATTGACTCCGGACCAGTACATTCGTTCCACCCGGCTCCGGGAGTGGGCTCGTCGCAACAAGAATTCGAAGTACATCCCTGAGGCGCTGCTGGAGGCCTGGGGGTTCGAGATCGAGTCGACGCTGTAAGGTTTGCTTGAGTCTGAATGCGAGCGCCGCCTGGTATGGGCGGCGCTTTCGTTTTGGTGCAGGATTGAGATGCTTGGTTCGCGGCGCTTTTGCGCCCGGGAACAGGCGCGCAGGCTCATATGATGGAGAGCAGGAGATTTCATGAAAAGTTCCGGAACGGGGAGGGTGCTGGCGACCCTCTTTCTTGGCGTGATGTTCGGGATTTACCGGCACTTCCAGCAGATGCGTGCGCTGGGCCGCGGGCGCGACGCGTTCCTGGCCCGGCAGAGCCACGATTTCGACCGCATCACGCAAACGCACTCGCTGGGTTTGATGCTGATCGCGGGAGTGATTCTTGCGGTGATTGCGGTTGGCTTGTATGAGTTGATTGCGGCTGGGTTTACCAAGATGGTGGGGCCGAGCACGGCGGAGGAGTAGCGGATGGCTGAGGGACCGCAGAAGACGGTCTTCGCTGAGGTGGAAGAGGCGGTCGCGGAGATCCGCGCGGGGCGCATGGTGGTCGTCGTGGACGACGAGGACCGCGAGAACGAGGGCGACCTGACGCTGGCGGCGGAGTTCGTCACGCCGGAGGCCATCAACTTTATGGCACGCTACGGGCGCGGGCTGATCTGCCTGACGCTGACCGAAGAGCGCGCGGACTACCTGCGGCTGGGGCCGATGACGGCGGAGAACACGTCGCGCTTTGGCACGGCGTTTACCGAGACCATCGAGGCGCGGGAGGGCGTGACCACGGGCATCTCGGCGGCGGACCGGGCGCATACCATCCTCGTCGCAATTGATCCACGATCGAAGGCGAACGACCTGGCGCGGCCGGGGCATGTCTTTCCGCTGCGCGCGCGCAAGGGCGGCGTGCTGGTGCGCGCCGGGCAGACTGAGGCTTCGGTGGATCTGGCACGAATGGCGGGACTGGTTTCCGCGGGCGTGATCTGCGAGATCATGAACGAGGACGGGACCATGGCGCGCGTGCCGGACCTGATCAAGTTCTGCGAGGAGCATGGGCTGAAGATGCTGACTGTGGCGTCCCTGATCCGCTACCGGCTGCAGCACGAGCGCTATATTCACCGCGTGGCCGAGGCTACGCTGCCGACCCGGTACGGCGACTTCCGCATGATCGCGTACGAGAGCGAAGTGGACGGCGCGGAGTCGCATGTGGCGCTGGTGTATGGCAACCGTATCGACAACCAGATGGGCGACGAGGCGCCGGGGCAGGCCGAAGACGAGCCGGTGCTGGTGCGCGTGCACACGCATTGCCTGGCCGGCGACGTATTTGGGGCGACGCTGTGCAACTGCCACGCGCTGGTGGACAACTCGCTGCGCATGATCGCCGAGGCGGGCAACGGCGCGCTGATCTACCTGCACAACGGCGCACGCGGGTTCAGTATCGACCGGTCGGGGGTTGCGGGGAGGGCCGGGGTGGCGCCGCCCAGGTTGGTGCTGCATCATGACGCGAACCGGAGCCCCAGGCCAACCGAAACGCACGACGATCACAGCCAGCGGGCGCAGCGCATTCTGCGCCAGGTTGGGCTCGGCGGGCAAATCCTGTCGGACCTCGGCATCAGCCGCATTCGCCTGCTGACCAACACGCGCACGCACGTTCCTGCGCTGCAGGGGTTCGGGATCGAGATTGTGGAGCAGGTTCCGGTTCCGGTGGGCACCAATGCGGTGTCGAGAGCCTGATGCGCGGCCGGGTAACAAAGCTATGCGTGGCGTTTCTGCTGGGCTGGCTCGCCTGCACGGGCGCGGCGGCACAGACGAGCCATTGGGTGGGATCGTGGGCGTGCTCGCAGCAACTGCCTGAACCGCAGAACGCACTCGCACCCGACGATCTGCGCGATGCCACACTGCGCGAAGTCGTTCATCTCTCGATCGGTGGAGACCAGATTCGCGTGCATATTTCCAACGCGTTCGGCACTGAACCGCTGCGCCTGACCGCAGTTCACATCGCGCGACCGGGGAAGGACAGGGGAAGCATCGATGCGTCGACCGACAAGGCGCTCACCTTTGGCGGTAAGCCCGATGTGACGGTGCCGGCTGGCGCGGAGTATATCTCCGATTCCATTGTGTTTCCGGCGACGGCATTCTCCGACCTTGCGGTGTCGCTGCATTATGACCAGCCTCCGGCGCAGCAGACAGGCCATCCCGGCTCCCGCGCCACGTCGTATGTGGTGCACGGCAACGAGGTCTCTTCGGAAGATATTGAAGGGGCGAAGAAAGTGGAGCACTGGTATCAGCTCTCCGGAGTTGATGTGCTGGCGCCTGCACTGGCAGCGGCGATCGTGACGCTCGGCGATTCGATCACGGACGGCCACGGTTCGACAACCGACGGGAATGATCGGTGGCCTGACCTGCTGGCGCGGCACCTCGATTCCGATTCCAGACTGGCTACGATGAGCGTTCTGAACCAGGGCATCGGCGGCAACCGGCTGCTGTTGGATGGCCTCGGGCCGAACGCACTGGCGCGCTTCGACCGCGATGTGCTGGCCCAGCCGGGAGTCCGCTTTCTGATCGTGCTGGAGGGGGTCAACGACCTGGGAACATTGACTCGCGATCATGAGGTGACTAAGGGCGACCACGAAGCACTGGTGCAGCGGATTCTCTCGGCTTATCAGCAGATGGCGTTGCGCGCGCATGCGCACGGCATTCGCGTGATTGGGGCGACCATTCTCCCGTATGAAGGGTCGGACTACTACCATCCCGGACCGGCAAGCGAAGCAGACCGGCAGACGATCAACCAGTGGATTCGGAGTGCAAAGGACTTTGATGGAGTGGTGGACTTCGACGCAGTGACCCGAGATCCGGCGCACCCGAGCCGGCTTCTGCCTGCATTCGACTCGGGCGACCACCTGCACCCGTCACCCGCCGGGTACAAGGCGATGGGTGAGGCGATTCCGCTCACGCTATTCCCACACTAGAATAGGTTCCGCAGTCTTAGGGTTGGCTCCGGCGTCGAGCAGGGAAGCGAAGCCGCGTCGACGCATCTCGCGTTCGAATGCAGCGTGGTTGGCATATTTATAGAGGATGGTCTGAAATCCGAGTGCGTCGGCAGCGGCGACATTCTCTTCGCGGTCGTCGAGAAAGAGGATGTCTGCGGGCGCGGTGTTCAGGGCTTCGGCGGTCTTGAGGTAGATGGCGGGCTCAGGCTTGGCCATATGCAGCGCGTAGGACCAGATGCACTGGTCGAAGCCGGCGAGCCATGGGAACCTGGCGACAATCCCCTGGGCCATGCAGTCGCCGATGTTGGACAGGATGCCGGTGCGGATGCCCGCGCGCTGGAGCCGGCCGGCCCACTCGACCATGGGCGGGTTGAGGCTGGCCCAGAGGTCGACGTCGGCGGCGAGCAGCGCGGCGAGTTGCCCGGCATCGAGTGTGATTCCCGCGTGATCGGCGACCGCGCGCCAGTAGGTGGGCCCGGTCAGCGCGTCGCGGTCGTAGTCGTGGCGGAACTTCCAGTAGGCTTCGTGCAGGCGGACTTCGTCCAGGCCGGTGATGACGCGGATTCGCGCCCACGCTGCCGGATCGGGCGGGTCGGAAAGCACCTGGCCGTAGTCAAACAGGACCGCGTGAATGCGGCTTGCAGCGGACTGCTGGCGGGAAGCGGAGTTTTCTGCAAATGGAAAGGGCATCTGGCTTGATTGTAGGCGATACCCTTGAATAGGCGGTGACTACGAGTTGATGAGCGCGATGCGTTCCGCGATATGGACTCCGGAGTTGAGGTGCTGGCTGGATGAATGCGCGCGCGAGGCAGGCTTTGAGGCTGCCGGCGTGGCCGAGGTGCGCGCGCTGGACGATCCGGCCGTTGCGCAGGAGTCGGCGCGTTACACCGGATGGGTGGAAACGGGGCGCGCGGGTGAGATGGAATATCTGAAGCGGCGCGATGAGTCCGGCACGCTGGTGCGCAGTGCCCTGCGGGCGGCGATGCCGTGGGCACGCTCGGTGGTGGTGTGCGCGCTGAATTACAACGCAGACGCGCCGAGGTCGATTGACGCCGCGCCGCCGGGGACCGGTTGGATCGCGCGCTATGCCTGGAGCGGCCGCACGCTGGAGGACGGATCCAGCGTCGCTACGGATTACCACAATGAGCTGCTAGGCCGGCTGCGCCGGATCGAAGCGGGATTGCTTGCGCGTGCGGGATGCGAAACCCGCTGCTATGTCGATACGGGACCGCTGGTGGAGCGCAGTCTCGCGGTGCCGGCCGGCGTGGGCTGGATCGGCAAGAACACCTGCGTGCTGAATCAGCAACTCGGATCGTGGCTGCTGTTGGGGGTGATTGTTACCTCGCTGCCGGTAGAGGAGCGGTACGCAAGAGTTGCAGGGATGGACCGCTGCGGAAGTTGCACGCGCTGCATCGATGCGTGCCCCACCGGTGCGCTGCTGGGGACCAAGGAGATTGCGGGCCCGCGCGAGATGGACGCTTCGCGCTGTATCGCGTATCTGACCATCGAGAAGAAAGGCGCGATTGACGAGAGCCTGCGCGGGCCAATGGGCCGTCAGGTCTTCGGCTGCGACATCTGCCAGGATGTCTGCCCCTGGAACCGCAAGGCTCCCATCGGAAACGCGGAAGGCATGCAAGTGCGGCGTGAGTTGATCAACCCGGCGCTGGACTGGCTGGCGGCGATGGATGCGAAGGAGTTCAAACGGCGCTTCAGGGGTTCGCCGCTCGAACGCACCGGACGCAAGCGGCTCTTGCGCAACGTAGCGATTGCGATGGGAAACAGTGGGGAAGCAGCGTCCCTTGCCCAGTTGGACGAGTGGCGGGCCGGTGAGGATGCGGTGCTTGCGGAGGCGGCGGAGTGGGCGCGCGCGCGGATTCTGGCGCAACAGGCTGCAGGCCGAAGCAAATGCTAGCCGATTGAGGCTTCGAGTTGCTCCCGTACGTCTGCTAGCCTAGCAACGAGTCACGTTTCGCGGCTGGGGAGAGCGCGGGGCGTGAGCAGACTGGCCTCTACCCCATCCGCGCCAGCCAGGGAGCAAGATTCGCCACGATGTCCGCAGGCAACTCGAACGAAGATACCCTCGAAGCTCCGGCAACCGTCCCCATCTCCGAGGTGCGCCCGGTGGTTCGCGCCACCGGTTCGTGGGCACAGGTCGTCGCGCTGGCGAAGTACATGACTAGGACCGAGGTGCATACCTACGCGTTCAGCGTAGCGGCCAATGTCATCCTGTCGCTCTTTCCGTTCATAGTGATGATGCTGACCATCTCGCGCCAGGTCTTCCACTCGCAATCGATGGCGACGGTCGTCGGTGAGATGATGTCGACTTTTTTGCCGTCGAACCAGGATTTCATCATGCGCAACATGCAGATCCTTGCGCATCCACATAAGAGTACGCAGGTTTATTCCATCATCATGCTGTTGATCAGTTCTACCGGCGTGTTTCTGCCACTTGAGGTTGCCTTGAACCGGGTGTGGGGCGTAACCAGGAACCGCTCGTACCTGCACAATCAGATCGTCTCGCTCGGCCTGGTGTTCGGGGTCGGGGTGCTGGCGATGACTTCCGTTGCGCTGACTGCCGGGCAGAAGTCGATTCTGACATGGATGTTCTTGCGCCCCGTCAATAACAAGTTTCTGGCCAGCATCCTCGTCCCGGTTGGCAATCTACTCTACAAGCTATTCGAAGGCGGCACGATGCGCATCTGCGCTCTGGGCGCGAGCATACTCATCTTCTTTCTCATTTATTGGATACTGCCCAACCGCAAGGTCCCCGCGCGTGCGGTGATGCCTACCGCCATTGTGATCGGCCTGCTGTGGGAGGGGGCGAAGTACCTCTATGTGTTGGCGCTGCCCAAGCTGGACTTCCAGGCTGTGTATGGCCCCTTCTATGTCTCGGTTGGGTTGATGATCTGGGCGTTTCTCTCGGGCCTTCTACTGCTTGCGGGCGCGCACTTTTCGGCGACGCGCTATGCTCTGTCGGTAGCGCGTCAGGAAGAACGCAAGCAACGCGAGCAGCAGGGTAAGGAGAACGATGTCGCAGGCGCCTGAGTCCGTTGGACAACAGGACAACCCGAGGTGGTGGAGGCGAAGGCCCCCCACCGGAGTGGCCGGCGCTGTCTTCTGGCTCGCGCTGTGGTTCGGGTTGCTGTGGCTGCTGCGGCGGACCCCGATTCCCGGCCGCACACTGCTCGGCTGGATGCAGGTGCTGGTGGGGATCGCGCTGGTCGGGCTGGCGGTGCCGCTGGCCTGGCGTCTGATTAACCAACACCTGCTGTGGAGCTTGCGCAATAAGCTCATTCTGACCTACCTGTTGATCGGCCTGGCGCCGGTGGTGCTGGTAGTGACGTTTGTGACCATTTCGGTCTGGGTCGCGGCGGGACAGTTCTCCATCCATCTTGCCGACTCGCGCATGCGCCAGGAGTTGGACGAGTTGGGCGTGAACAACACTACCCGCGCGGGCATGATGGCGCGCATGATGCGCGCGCGCGAGCAGGGCTTGATCGGGCAGGCGCCGCCGCGGCGAGCCACCTTGCGACCGGAGGGGAACCCGGCCCAGCGCGCAACACCAGCCGCGCCGCAGGATACGTCCGCAGCCGCCACCGATGCCAGTGCCGCCTCGGAGGCGACGCTGTCTTCCGAAGCTCCGCCGGACCCGTTGCGCGCGCGCCTGCACCCGCACACGGCGATCTATCTGAATGGCGCTTCATTGCCGACGCTGGCGGGTGTGCCCGCGTCCATTGTTGCGCAAAATGCAATGGCGCGAACCCCGCTCGGCTTTCCCGCGTGGGCGGCCGACCTGCATGGCGAACAAATCCGCTACCTGGTACTTGACGGCGAGGATCTTTACCTGGTTGCCATCGACCAGCGTTCGGTCGAAGGCAGCGGTATAGTAACGGTAATCACCAGCCTGCCCGTCGACGGCGCGCTGGTGGACGTAATCGCAAAGGGGCTGGGCCGGGTGAACCTCCTGACCGGGGTGGTGACCGGCGACCTGCTCACCGCACCCGCAGACGCGCAGGCTGACGCAGAACCCTCGCGGCCGGGCGAGATTACTTCCGGGCAGAGCGCTCGCAAAGACACCGGAGTTGCCTCCGTTCACGGCGGGACCGAGCCGATCTCAGTCTATGTCTACGACTTTGGCGTGCGCTTTACCTCCACGCTGGACACCGTCGACTGGGAGACCGGCAAGGCGGCCGCGTTGCCCGCTGTCATCGAGGTGCACTCGCGTCCCTCGCTGCTCTACCGGCAGCTCTTCGGCAGTTCGCTGACTGGAGTTGTTACCAGCGCTATCCGCTACGGCCTGATTGCACTGTGCTTTTTTTTCGCGTTGATTGAGGCACTTGCCCTGTGGATGGCGCTGCGCCTCAGCAGCAACTTCACAGAGTCGGTCGGAGAGCTTTACGCGGCCACGCAGCGGGTTGACCGTGGCGACTTAACCCACCGTATTCCAGCAGCACACCTGAGGCAGAAGGACCAGCTTAGCGAGCTGAATCGTTCGTTCAATCGTATGACCGGATCGCTCGAACGACTGCTCGCCGAACAGCAGGAGAAAGAGCGCCTCCAGAGCGAACTCTCGATTGCGCAGGAGGTGCAGGCCAATCTCTTCCCCCACCATGTGCGCAACCTGCCCGGGCTGGAGTTGCATGGCATTTGCCGCCCGGCGCGTTCGGTCTCCGGCGACTACTACGACTTCCTGATCTTCCATCATCCGAATCATCCGGATGGCTCGCCGGGCGGTGAGTCGGGCGTCGGCATTGCGCTGGGGGACATCAGCGGCAAGGGCATCTCGGCGGCGCTGCTGATGGCGACGCTGCACTCCGCCGTGCGCGCCTACCGTCTGGCAAGCGAGGACCTGGTGTACAGCGAAAGCTCGGTTGCCGGCCTGAACGTGAGCCGCGAAGGCCTGCCCGGCGACAGTGGCAAGCTCTTCGAATCGCCCGGCCGCATCCTGTCGATGTTGAACCGCCACCTGTACCGCAGCACGCAGCCGGAGAAGTACGCCACGCTTTTCTTGGCGCACTACGACGCGGACACCGCGCAACTCACGTACTCAAACGCCGGGCACCTGCCGCCGCTGGTTCTGAGCCGCGACGGGAAAACCCGGCGTCTCGACCGCGGCGGCACCGTGGTGGGTCTGATCGACGGCATGCGCTACGAGGAAGACCGCATCCAGATGAACGCGGGCGACATCCTGGTAGCCTATTCCGACGGCATTACCGAGCCGGAGAACGACTTCGGCGAGTTTGGCGAGGCGCGCTTGATGGAGGTAGTCGCGCGCTATCGCGACCAGGCGCTGGGCATCATCTCCGCGCAGGTGATGCTGGCGCTGGATGCGTGGATCGGCGCCGAAGAACAGCCCGACGACATTACGCTGGTCCTGGCGCGGCAGTTGTGAGTGGGGCCTACTTGATCTTCGTCGAGCCGACGTAGTCCTTAAGCGCGATCGTGACGGCCGGCATTTCGATTTCGAGCCGGCGCTGGAAACGCTTTTCCACGAACTTGATCGGCATTCCAGGGCAGAGATAGCCCGCCCTCGTGGGAGCGCTCAATTGGAGCGGAGATACATCGACTGAGCTGATGTGCGGCAGCATGGAGACAGAACTGGAATTGCCAGCCATGCCGAACGCGGGATCGGCCGCTGCATCCGGGAAGGTGCACGGGCCGAGCTTCCTGAACGTCTCGATCGCGAAGCGGGGCGGGGCCTGAAAGGCCGAGCGGCAGTTGACAACCGAGTAGCTCTCATCCAATAAACAGAAACCGATTCCCGGAATCCGAGCCCCAGCCGTGGAGAGCACGGATTCCACCGGGGGTTGATCTTGAAGTTGCGTGAGGGCGAATTCGATGCGCAACAAAACAGGACTGCCGGCGAGACGACCGTAAACGTTCTTCGGAATCGAGAACTCCGAAGACGCGGTAATCTGGCCGGAAGATTGACTGGACGCAAGAGTCCCCGCCTGGGAGAGCCAGGGCGACTGCCATTGATAGCCATTCGCTCCCGTAAGGGTCAACCTGTGTCCTTGCAGGGTGAAGCTGGTACCCGGCTCCACTCCCGAGAGCAGCAGGGGTAGATGAAGGAACAGCCGCGCGTCGGGATCACTGGGCAGGGGAGTTCCAAACGCACGCAGCGGGTTGCTGTCGAATTGGACGGAGACGGAAGAACCGCTCGTAGGCAGCGGGTATTCATAAGCCGCGAGCGATGTCCCGGGCACGGTCACCTGCAGCAGCAGGGTCAGGACCGGAGCCAGGATGAGCATTTTGAGGGAGCGCCCAGTCGTGCGATTCCGGTATTGATTAATAAGCGCCGCCAAAAGCGCGGCCGCAATCAGGAAGAGTTGCAGCGGAAGAAGAGTCCGCGGAGCCAAGCCCTTGAATAGAGTTGAAAAAGAGGCTACGGCGACCAACATGGCGATGAAGACCAGCAGCACCAGCATGGCTTGGCCGATGGATCGAGTCAGGGCCGCCGCGCAGACGACTGGAAGCACAAAGACGACCGTGAATAGAAGCAGGTTGCGCAATAGCGCAGGAATGCTCTGTGCAATGGACAGGTGTGCCTGGTGCAGCAGGATGACCTGCGAAACCACCAGCGGGAGGTAAAGGAAGACGAATAGAAAATAGCACTTCGCCGCAATCAGCCTGGACCATTCGTAAGGCCGCGTTGTCCAGAACTGATTCAAACCGACCAGGCGTTCTGCCTGGATCAGGGAAGTAATCAGGACCACCCATATCATGCAAAATGTCAAAACCAATACGTTGGTTAAGGTGTCCGTGGAAAAAAACATCAAAGGGTTTGATCCCCAGCTCTTCGACTCAAGCACGGTGAAGAGAGTCAGGGTAGAAATCGGCATCAGCAGTTGCGGCAACATTTGCGCCGTGTCCTTGCGGAAGATGTTAAGGGATTGATTCATTTCGTTGCACCGTGTTCGGACTTGGCGCGGATGCCGCGATTAGTGCGGGCGTTGGCGAGGAAGATGGAACGCAGCGACAACGGCTCGAAGGTCAATTCGCTGGCACCGGGAAAGATCGTCCGGATGTGCGCAATCGTCTTTTCCTGCGTGCTGAATCCGGAATCCTTGAAGCGCACGCACGAGCCCGAGTGCTCGACCTCCAGCCACGACTCAGGCAGATCTGCTGCTCTGGTTGCACACGCATCGATGCGGAACTCGACCTGGCGGAAGCGATTGCTGAGGGAGGTCATCTCTTCGGAGAAGATCAGGCTGCCCTGCTCCAGATACCCGATGTGGCTGGCAAAAGTTTCGATTTCCGCAAGGTCATGCGAGGACAGAAAGATCGTAGTTTCTCCTATGCGGTCCAGCAATCCCTGGATCAACTCGTCCCGGACCAGGGGATCGAGCCCGGAAAAGGGCTCGTCGAGAACCAGCAACGCAGGCCGGAAGCTGAGCGTGCTGACAAATGCAGCCTTCATTCGCATCCCCCGCGAAAGATGCTGGAGTTCGCGGTCGAGCGGCAGGGCGAAGTCGGCCAAAAGTTGCTTCTCCAGCGCGTAGTCCCAGGTGGGGTAAAACGGCCGCAGGTAGCTGAGGAAGGCGCCTACGGTCATTGAGTCCGGCATCTCCTGGGTCTCTGCGACGTAGCCAATGCGATTCAACACTGCGCCGCGAATCTGCCCCGAGGCCAGCCCGAGGACCTCCGCCGTGCCCGAGGTGGCAGATTGAAGATTCATCATCAACTGAATCAGCGTGGTCTTGCCGGCCCCATTAGGGCCGACCAGGGCATAGACAGAACCCGGTTCAACGGAAAGCGTCACGTCCTTGAGTGCGGTCTGGGCGCCGTACATGCGGGTTAGGGCGTGAGTGGCAATGGTCGGAGTCGTCATCGGCGCGCCTGACCTCGACGGATTGGAGTGAGCAGCTCGTACTGCTTGGCGATGGAGCGCACGAGTTCTTCCTGATCCACCCCAAGTCTGCAGGCGTCAACCACAAGTTCTTCAATCTGGCGGCCCAGAAGCCTGGTCCGCTCGCGAGGATTTGAGTCAGGCGGCGTCAGAACAACCGTACCGATGCCGGGATGCATCGCCAATAAGCCCGCATCGATTAGCTCAGTGACAGCCCGATGGGCGGTGTTGGGGTTGATTCGCAGGTCTTTCGAGAGCGTGCGGACCGAGGGAAAGGGCTCGCCCGGGCGCATGTGCCCCGAGATAATTGCCCGCTTGGCTGCATAGACAATCTGGTCGGAGATGGGGATGCCGGGCTGCAGCGTGACGGGGAATGGTGTCACTAGTGTAGTAATACAACTAATACACCTGGATTGCAAATCGGCCTAACCGATTGACAGCCAGCGCCAAAAGGAGCTAATAGCAATAGATCACCCCGGGCCATCCCCATACAATTTGCAGTCCCCCAGGCGGTCGAGGCGCGGTATGCGTGTCCCATTGGGACACAGTTCAACATGGGAGGAGAAAATGACGAAGATAGTTCGCAAGGCGGTACATTCAACCCTGATTTTGACGGTGCTGATTATTGGCTGCACGAAAGCCGGTTCGGAGTTCGTCGGCAAATGGGTGGATACCGGGAACAGCGCCGACACCATGACCATCGCGCGCAATGGAGACCAGTTCCAGATCACCGGAGCTAACCAGCAAACCATGGACGCAACCATTGCCAAGGACGGAACGCTGCAGATGGCCGCCATGCCGGGCATGGACCTGAGCCTGACTTACGTCAAGAGTTCGGACACGCTGCAAGCACCGGGCCTGCTTGGCCCGACTGTCTATAAGCGAGCCAACTGAAGTCAGGGCGTGCCTGGCATCGCCTTTACCACGATGTTGTTGGGCGCGCCGCCAGCGGGCAGGATGGTAAACAGCGCGGGCACGCCACTGCGGTCTACGGTGCGGATGACGGAGACGTCGCCGGAGCGGGCATCGGCGGCCAGCAGAAGGTGCTCGTCGGCGGAGAACGCAAGCGCATCCGGAGCGTGGCCGGTGGGGACGCTGCCAGCTTTCATTGAATCGTCGATGCTCCACAGGTTGACCGAGTCGGAGCCGAAGTTGGAAATATACAACGTGCTGTTGTCCCCGCTGACGATGCCGAAGGATGGTTTGTTGCCGATGGGGTAGGTCCCGCCGACCTCGTTGGTCTGGGTATCGATCTCGGAGAAGGAGCCAGAAGCAAAGTTGGAGCAGAATATCTCGCCGCCATCCGGCTTGAGCGCGAGTTGGACCGGGGTCTGGCCGACGTCAATCAGCGCAAGCATGTGGTCGGTCAGCAGGGAGGGGTTCTGCTTCGCCTCCCTTGAGTCCGGCGCAGCCGCGAGCGAAATCGCCATCACCTGGTGCCCGCCTGAGCAGGCGACGAACGCCTTGTTCAGGTTGGCAGGCAGGATCACCGCATCGGTGGCGCCCGGGCAGCCGGAGAAGACGGCGCGCAGGTGCGGCAGAGTCTGCTTCTCTGCGGGCTTCGGCTTCAGCGGCAGGCCGGGAAGGATCGGCTTTGCTTCCGCTGGGGGCGGTTGGACCGCGAAGATGGAGACGCTGCCGCTGCCGCGGTTGGTCACCACCAGCGAGCGCATATCGGGCGAGATGCGCGCCAGGCCGGGCTGCTCGCCGGTACCGACTACGCCGATCTCGCGCCTGCTGTCCAGGTCGATCACGCTGACGGTGTTCGATCCGCTGTTGGCCACGTAGGCACGTTGGCCGGCAGCGTCCACCTCGATGAAGTAGGGAAGCTTGTGGACGGGGATAGTTGCGACCACGCGATTCGTATCGGTGTCGATCACCGAGACCGAGCCCGCGCCCGACGGGCTGCCTGCGTTGACCACGTACACCTCGTTCCGCTTCGGATTGGCGGCCAGCCCGGTGGGCTGGTTGCCGACCTGCAAGGTGGCCTCCTGCCGCAGGTAGACGAGGTCGAGGACGGAGACGGTGTTCGACGAGCCGTTGCTGACGTAGGCGAACTCACGGTAGCCGGCGGGGACGTCGGGAAAGCGACCGCGGTGGCAGCCAACGTCCGCCAGCAACAGCAGAGAAACGGCGCAGGTGGCAAGGCGAAGGTGGCTCGAGCTGCAGAAGTGCCTGAGCGCCTGAAGAGAAGAACCCGCGCAACAGACTGCAACCGACCAAACTGATTGGATAATTTGCACTTCTGCGAGTCTAGCGGCGGCGGAACCCCGTCCGCAAGCACGGGTTGCCTCAAGGGAAACCCGGGCTTGGGGCGAAACTTTTCGGAGCGCGCCGGTTTTATACCGGAGAAGCGAGATTCCGACTCAAGCCGGAATTCACGCATCACTGACATACTCCTCGGACAACGAAGCCGGAAGTACGATCCTTCGGCTTCGTTGATTTTTTGCCCCCACCCAAATCAGGAATCTTCGCCGTTCGCCGAAGCCAGCGGATCATCCGTGCCGGCGCTCTTCGGCGTGTGCAGCCATTGCCACGCGGTCCACGCGCAGTACCCGCCCTGGATCAGCCACACCGAAAGATAGGTCCAGAGCAGGTGATGAGCTTCCATGCTGCTGCCGAATAGCCAACTGAGCTTCATTTTGCCATCTCCAAAGAGGCTTCGATTGCCAGTAGCGCGGCGTCCTCGTCGCGTGCCTGGCGACGGCGCTCCAGCACGTAGCGAAAAACAAGGATGAAGATCCCCCACATGGTCCATCCTGCCAGGTTCCAGAGGAACGCAGGAAGCATCGAGGGATCCATCTTTGCGTCCGGATCGCCGGACAAGAAGATCGGCGCAGGATGCTGCGTACGCCACCAGCGAATGGACATGTAGACGATTGGAACATCGATTCCTGCGAAGATCGACAACACCGCCGCCAGGGTCTGGGTCTGCCCGGTGGCGGAAAGCTTGCGCAGCATCAGATAGCTGACGTAAAGCAGCCATAAGAGCAACATGCTGGTCAGGCGCTTATCCCATGTCCACCAGATACCCCAGGTCACGCGGCCCCAGAGCATTCCGGTCCACAGGCAGATGGTGGCGTAGACGACGGTTACCTCGGCCGACGAGATCGCCCACGCATCCGCGTTAAGCGCCTTCAGCGGATCGCGCTGCCGCCAGTAGAGATAGAAGAGCGACGCAAAGAGATTCACATACGGGAACAGCAAACTCAGCATCGAGTGGGGAACGTGGTAGTAGATGATGCGGAAGACGTTGCCCTGGAGCGCATCCGTAGGCGCCAGCAAGAGGCCCATCCGTGTGGCCTGCGCAAGAACACCCACCGTCAGGAGGAACCAGACGATGCCAACCAAGCCGAGAATGCGGGAGCGCTGCATGATGTGCTTAGTTTACCGCGAAGATAGAGGTTTGGGGGCAGGGGATTGTGACAGGCGTCACGCACTTCCTGCGGAGTGGGGAGCCGACCTATTCCGCGTTGAGCACGGTCTCGAACAGGAGCAGGCAGACTAGGGTGAAAATGATGTTGTAGGCGATCAGCACGTTGATCCAGAGCCCCGGCTCGAACTCGCCCGTGAGGATGGCAGTGGTGGCCTGCATCATGCCCAGCAGCGCGGGGATGGAGATGGGGAACAGGATAAGTGGAAGCATCATTTCGCGGTTGCGCGTACGCAGGCCGAGCGCGGCGAAGAAGGTGCCGTTGCACACTAAAGCCCAGGTGCCGAGCGGCATTACAACCAGGATTAGCCATCCTTGCCCGAGGGCGTGAAGGTTGTAAAAGAAGAGAAATGGCAGGGCCATGACGAGCTCCACAATCATCACGAACAGAAAGTTCGCGAGCGCCTTGCCAAGAAACATCGCGGATGGCGGCGCCGGCGACATGCGCTGCGCGTCCAGCACGCGATTGCGCAACTCGCGCGTCCAAGCCTGGTTGAGCGCAGTGATGGAGGCGAACAGAAGTACTACCCACAGAATGCCGCCGGCAATCTGGCGGGACATGGCCGCGGTGGGATCGAATGCCAGCGAGAAGACCACCACCACCAGCAGCGAGAAGAACAGCATCCCGTTGATCGAGTCGCGCGAACGCCATTCCAGTTGCAGGTCTTTGCGCAGATGGGTCAGAACGTGGCTGAAGTAATTCACGCATGCACCTCGGCGCCGGCTGCGGCGGGGGTGGCTTTGGTCAGGTCTGCGAGCGTCGCGCCAGTGGCGCGCAGGTAATCCGCGGGCGCCAGCACCAGTTGAGTTCCGCGCTGCCCGGCCGAGACCGAGATGACATCATGCAGCTCGATGGTCTCGTCCGCGAAGGCAGGGAAGGGGGTGCGCGCGGCCATCACGGTGACTCCGCCGCGCACGTAGCCGGTCAGCGGTTCGACATCCTTCAGCGAGGCCAGCTCCACCTTCTTGACATCCGCGGCATGCGCCAACTTTTTCAGGTCAAGCTCTGAATCGCCGGGGATAACAGCGAAAAAATGAGCAACAGCTTCGCTGGCCGCGCGGGTCAGCAGCGTCTTGAAGACCTGTTCGGCAGGCATGCCGAGTTTGCGCGCAACCGAGATGGCGCTGAGGTCGTCGGGATCCACCTCGTACGTCTGCACCTCGTACGCGATGCCGAGCGAGTCCAGCAGACGCGCCGCATTGGTCTTGGCCGGGCGGGTGGGCTTCATTGTTCTGCTCCGCGCGCCGCGCTTGCAGCTTGCGGGCGGGTAGTGAGAGAGATAATCGCGCCGGCCTTCATAGTCAGCGTGGTTTCGGCCAGCGGCTCGGCCAGCTTTGGCTGGTGCGTGGTGAGGATGACGGTGCGGGCGCGGGGGGCCGGCGCTGCCTCTTGCGCGGAGCCCGGCTGACCCGATGCGTCCAGCGGCGATTCCACGGGCCAGGTGCGGAAGTCAAGCAGCAGTTCCACCATATGGTGGGCGGACTCGACGTCGAGATTCGAGAACGGTTCGTCCAGCAGAAGTAGCTCGGGGTCGGTCTGCAGCACGCGGGCAAGGGAAGCGCGCTGGCGCATGCCCTGCGAGTACTGGCCGACGGGGCGCGGCAGTGCCGGGTCCAGGCCCACCGCGCGCAGCGCCATCTCCGGCGAGGTGGTGCAACTGCTGCAGAAGTGGCGCCCTTCGCGTTGCAGTGCGGCAAAGTAGCGCAGGTTTTCGAGCGCGGACAACTCGTCGTAGAGCATGGAGTCGTGGCTCATGTAGGCGACGCGGCGGCGCTGCTGGCGCGGCTCCTGCTGGAAGACATGCACCGTGCCCCGGCTGGGTGCGATCAGCCCGGCGAGCAGCCGCAACAGCGTCGATTTGCCTGCGCCGTTGTCCCCCAGGATCACCGTTGCCGATCCCACTGCGAACTCGACCGACACCTTGCGCAACGCGGCAAAGTTCCCGTAGAGCTTGGATACGGAATCAAGCCGTGCAGCCGGTGCGTGGGTGGTATTGGTTGCGGGGGCGGGTTCGATCATCTCACCGAGTATAGAGCGCATGCTTCAAATGACCGGGGATTGCGGACGGGCGTTCACATGGCAACGGAGAGTCAAGTTATGCATGAGGTTACCGGCCTATCCTAGGCGAAACCCTGGGGATATCACTTTGTCGGGGCGAGCATGGCGGTGGTGCCAGCCGGCGCTTCGCCCTGCTTTGCCGGTGCGTACTTCGAGGCGCACTTGGCCTGCAACTGGGTAGCGTGGAAGACGCCGTCGCGGCCATACGTCCCAACGGCAAGCGCCTGGGCGTCGTCCTTGAAGGTATCGGGCGGCGGCTCGGCTCCCTGATAGTCGACCTTCAGGGTATGGCCCTGTTCCAGCAGCGTGAACTGCGCGTTGGTGCCCGCACGCTGAATGCTACCCGGCACAACGTTTCCGGCGACGCGCAGATGGCGTGTGTACGCCTTATTGCCCATCGTGTTCAATTCACTGACGGTGACGTAATATTCCTTCGTCTTGTCGACGCCGGAGTAGGAGAGCCAGCCGACCGTGGCGAGAATCACGACCGTCGCTGCAATAATCTTGATGGGTGGCATACCGCGCATGATGAGTTGAGTTTACCAGCAAACGCAGGCTGCGCGGTGCTTTCGACGCGGACTAGTGTGATGGGCGTCACATTTCGGGCGTGCGCCGTCGGCGCCTGCTTTGGGACTGTACAATTCCCCTGATTCTGCAATCAGGATTTATGCGGGGTAGAGACGTGCCGGCATCCATCGATTATCTTCCTGAACCGCGAAGGCCGCGGCGAGGGCGCAAGCTTCTTATTCTTCTGGCAGTACTTGCCGCGATCCTGTTCGGGTTCGGGAGTGCGGTTTCGTATTGGGTCAACTTGCTGTGGTTTCAGTCGCTTGGCTATGGGGACGTGTTCTGGACTACGTGGCGCCTGCAGTGGGGTATCTTCGCGCTGTTTGCGGCAGTGACCTTTGTGATTCTGTTCGGAGCATTTACTGCTCTCAAGCGTGCCCACCAGGCTGACTTGCCCAGCGAGCGCACAATTCTCTTCGGCGGACAGCCGGTCAAGCTGTCGGTCGAGCCAGTGCTGAGGGTCGCGGCCGTGGTGGTTTCGCTCATCATTGCCGCGATTACTGGCGCGGCCATGACTGCGGACTGGCCGACGCTGGCGCTGTGGTGGCACGCGCCGCAGTCCACGGGCACAGTCGTCGATCCGATCTTCGGCAGGCCGCTCAATTTCTTCCTGTTCACGCTGCCGGCCTGGCACCTGATTCTCGGCTGGCTGCTGACGCTGTCGGTCATCTGCTGCATCGCCGCCGTTTTCTTTCTGATGATTACGGGCGCGTTTCGCGCGTTCGACAAAAGCCGCATGACCTATGGCGCATCGCCGTGGCGTGGGCTGTCGGTGGCGGGCGCAATCCTGCTGCTGCTGTATGCGGGCGACGTGTATCTAAGCCGGTTCGATATGCTGTTCGAGCACCACACGGTCTTTGATGGCATCAACTACACGGACGCGCACGTGATGCTGACGGGTCTGTTGATCGTGTGCGCGGCGCTGGTTCTTGGAGCGGTGATCGCCGCTGTAAATGCAGTGCGGACCCCGCGCGTGAAGTGGCTGGTTGCGGCGGTCATTCCGGCTGGGGCCTGTTACGTCGTTCTCGGCCTGGTGGGGTGGTATGTCACCAACTTCGTCGTTAAGCCGAACGAACTGGATCGGGAGAAACCGTACATTGCCTACAACATCGGAATGACGCGGCAGGCATTCGGGCTGGACAAATTCTCGCAACATGAATTCCCGGCCGAGACCACCGTCGACGCAACTGACCCAGCAAACAATCAGGCCACGCTGCAGAATATCCGCCTGTGGGACTGGCACGCCCTGCAGGACACCCTGCGCCAGGTCCAGGAAATCCGCACCTACTATGACTTTCCCGACATCGACATCGATCGCTATAGCATCGACGGAACCACGCGCGAGGTAATGCTGGCGACGCGTGAGTTGAATGTAGACAAGCTGCCGGAAAGCAGCCGGAACTGGATCAACGAGAAGCTGATCTACACGCATGGATACGGCATCACCATGAACCCGGTGAATGGATTCACGCCTGAGGGCCTGCCCACGCTGATCCTGAGCAATATGCCGGTCCAGAGCACCGTGCCAGGCCTGAGCGTGACCCGCCCTGAAGTTTACTTCGGCGAGATGACCAACGCCACCGACGTATACGTGAAGACGAAGCAGCAGGAGTTCGACTATCCGCAAGGGCAGACGAACAGCCTGACCTCCTACCAGGGCACCGGCGGCATTGTGCTGGGCGGGTTCCTGCGGCGCATCCTAATCGCCTACGACCGCGACGATCTGGGTAAGCTGCCATTCAGCGATGACGTGAACGCACAGAGCCGCCTGCTGATGCTGCGCAATGTGCGCGACCGCGTAACGGCGCTGGCTCCGTTCCTCACGTTCGATCAGGACCCATACATTGTGCTGGGTGACGATGGCCGGCTCTACTGGATGATGGATGCGTTTACCACTTCGGACAGCTACCCGTATTCGAAGCATTACGCGCTTGGCGATGATTCGCTGAACTATATGCGGAACAGCGTCAAGGTGGTGATCGACGCGTACAACGGAACCACGACGTTCTATGTATTCGACAAGGAAGACCCGATTATCGCGGCGTACCGCAGCATCTTCCCCAGCTTGTTCAAGGATGCTGCCGCCATGCCCGCCGATCTGCGCAAGCACGTGCGCTATCCCGAACTGTTGTTCAGGCTGCAGGCCGAAGTCTACGACCTCTACCACATGACCAATCCGCAGGTCTTTTTCAACCGCGAAGACCTGTGGACGGTCGCCACCCAGACCGGCTCCAGCGCCAACGGCGATCAGGCCCCGCAGACCATGCAACCGAACTTCGTTCTGATGAAGCTGCCGGGAGAGGCGGGCGCGGAGTTTGTGGAGATTCTTCCGTTCACACCGGCCAATCGCCCCAACTTGATTGGGTGGATCGCCGGGCGTTGCGACGGCGCGAACTACGGTCAATCGGTGGTCTACGACTTCCCCAAGGGAAGGGTGGTGGATGGGCCGCAACAGATTGAATCACGCATCGACCAGAACGCGGAGCTTTCCTCGCAGTTGACGTTATGGAATCAGCAAGGCTCGCATGTGGTGCGCGGGAGCCTGCTGGTGATTCCATCGGGCAAGGCGCTGCTCTATGCCGAACCGATCTTCCTGCAGTCGCAAACCAGCGCCATGCCGGAGCTGCGCCTGGTGGTGCTCGCGCTGCAGGACAAACTGGCGTATGGGCCGACGTTCCAGGCGGCGCTGACGTCGCTCTACGGTGGTGCGGCCCCGGCGGTCACTTCGTCGGAGGCGCCGCAAGCCGGCACGCCGCAGGCTGCGCCGGCAACAACAAAGGGAGCGCCTCCTTTGGCAGAAAACCAGAAGGCGCTGATCGCAGAGGCGGCGAAAGACTTTGACGATTATCAGCGCCTGACAGCCGCGGGCAAGCTAGGCGAAGCAGGACAAAAGCTGGATGAGTTGAAAGGCGTGCTCGCTAAACTAAACGCGTCCGCAAAATAGGCGGCTTCGCTTCTCTAAATAACGGCACGCGACGGGTTAGCTTGGGGAAACTGCCGCGCGTTTGCGCCCCACGCGGTACACGATAGTCAGTATCGTAACCGCGCCGCAGGTGATCAGGCTCGCAATCATCCCCACAATCAGCGCGAGATCGTGCTGATAGACCCCTTGAAGAATGGCGATCACCTGCAGCAGGTTAAAGCCCGCGAAGGTGATGAGAGAAATGCCCTCGTCGCTCTTCTTCCGCCAGATCGCCAGCGCCTGCGGAACGAACAGCGCCGCGTTGCCCATCAGGGCGAATCCAAAGACCCAAGCGACAATCAGCTTCATGCGGCGCGTCTCCTGTTGCCATGGTCTGGCGCTTGAGCTACTGCCCGCAGCCAGGGTTGCTCATGGCACCATGGGCAAACCTGCCAGTGCCATCGCGACCTCTTCGGCCGGGTAGTCGTAGTTCTGCAGCATGCCTGCCTGGTAGTTGATGTACGACTGCATGTCGAAGTGACCATGGCCGGAGAGGATAAACAGGATAGTGGGCGACGTTCCTTCTTCCTTCGCTCGCAGCCCTTCGTAGATCGCGCCGGCGACGGCGTGGTTGGCTTCGGGCGCAGGAATGATGCCCTCGGCGCGCGCAAATTGAATCCCGGCGGCGAAGGCGTCGAGTTGCTGCACCGCGCTGGCCTCAATCAATCCCAGGTCCATGCAGTGCGAGACCAGCGGAGCCATGCCGTGGTAACGCAGTCCGCCCGCATGAATTCCCGGCGGAATAAAAGTGCTGCCCAGCGTGTGCATCTTCACCAGCGGGGTCAGATGTCCGGTGTCGCCAAAATCGTACGTGAAGCGGCCCTTGGTCAGGCTGGGACACGCGGCAGGTTCAACCGCAACCACGCGCGCGTGGCACTGGCCCTTCAGCTTGCGGCCGAGATACGGCATCACCAGGCCCGCAAAGTTCGATCCGCCGCCGGTGCAGCCAATGATGATGTCGGGATCGTCGCCCGCCATCGCCATCTGCTCGATCGCCTCCTGGCCGATGACGGTCTGGTGCAGCAGCACGTGGTTCAGCACGCTGCCCAGCGCGTACTTGGTCTGCGGGTCCTTCGCGGCAATCTCCACCGCTTCGGAGATGGCGATGCCCAGCGAGCCGTTGGAGTCGGGATGCTCCGACAGAATCGCGCGGCCCGTTTCCGTCTCAATGCTGGGGCTGGCGGTCACGGATGCGCCGAATGCCTCCATCAATGCGCGGCGGTACGGCTTCTGGTCGTAGCTGACGCGCACCATGTAGACCTTGCACTCCAGGCCGAAGAACGCGCACGCCATTGCCAGCGCCGAACCCCACTGGCCCGCGCCGGTCTCCGTCGAGAGGCGCTTGGTGCCGTCAATCTTGTTGTAGTACGCCTGTGCGACGGCGGTGTTCGGCTTGTGCGAGCCGGCCGGGCTAACGCCCTCGTACTTGTAGTAGATCTTTGCCGTCGTATCCAGCGCCTTTTCGAGGCGCCTGGCGCGATACAGCGGGGATGGCCGCCACTGCGCGTACACCTGCCGCACCGGGTCGGGAATCTCGATCTCCCGCTCAGTGCTGACCTCCTGCAGGATCAGGCTCATGGGAAAGAGTGGAGCGAGATCGTCGGGGCCAATCGGCTTCAACGTGCCCGGATGCAGCACGGGCGCCATGGGTTTGGGTAGGTCGGCGACGATGTTGTACCAGACTTTGGGGATACGGCTCTGCGGCAGGGTGTACTGAATTGTTTCCATGCGCAACATTCTACAGTGACGATTGAGGGCCGGCTGTGACCGCCATTCCAATCATCGACATGTGCGGGTTATCGAGTGCCTGGCGCTATGATGGTGGGGCAGTCAGGCTGAACCTTGAACTTCATCCCAATCGCTCCGCAGCGCGCGTGTGCTTAGCGCCCCGCTAAGCCAACCGGCAGGATTCCAAGTCGATGACAGCAGAGAACGTGGCAACCAGGCAGAGCGAATCGACCAAGCAGCCGCTCTACAAGAGCCTGTGGGTGCAGGTGCTGGTCGCGATCCTGCTAGCGGTGGTGGTGGGTTTTGTCCGGCCCAAAGCCAGCGTCGCGCTGAAGCCGCTCGGCGACGCATTTATCAAGCTCATCTCCATGATCATCACGCTGGTGATTTTCTGCACTGTGGTGTCGGGCATCGCCGGGATGAAGAGCCTGAAGAAGGTTGGGCGCGTTGGCGGCAAAGCGCTGCTTTACTTTGAGGTCATCTCCACCCTGGCGCTGCTGATCGGGCTGGTGGTGGGAAACATGGTGCACCCGGGCGCTGGACTCAACATCAACGCCGCGAGCCTGGACGCGAAGAGCGTGTCGACCTACGCCAACCAGTCGAGCTACCAGACCACCAGTGATTTCCTGTTGCACATCATCCCCACCACCGTGGTGGATGCCTTCGCCAAGGGGGACATCCTCGAGGTGCTGTTCGTCGCCATCCTCTTTGGCTTCGCGCTGTCGATTGGAGGGCCGCGCTGCCAGCCGGTCACGCAACTGATTGAGTCGTTGACCGCCGTGGTGTTCAGCGTCGTCAACATCGTGATGCGTTTTGCTCCCATCGGCGCGTTCGGCGCCATGGCGTTCACCATCGGCAAGTATGGCATCTCCTCGCTGGGGCCGCTGGCCAAGCTCATCCTTGTGTTCTACGTGACCGCCATCGTGTTCATCTTGGTGGTGCTGGGCGGCGTGGCCCGGGTCTGTGGCTTCCGCATCACGCGCTTTCTCTCCTACATCAAGGAAGAGATACTGCTGGTGCTCGCGACCAGTTCTTCCGAGACTGCGCTGCCAACTTTAATGGAGAAGTTGGAGAAGCTGGGGTGCTCCGAAGGCCTGGTCGGGCTGGTAGTGCCCACTGGGTACACCTTCAACACCGACGGCACCAGCCTGTATATGACGCTGGCTGCGCTGTTCGTAGCCCAGGCAACGAATACCCACCTTTCGCTCCGCCAGCAGTTGACACTCTTTGCCGTCGCCATCCTGACCTCGAAAGGCGCCAGCGGGGTCCAGGGTGCGGCCTTCGTCGCCCTGGTCGGCACATTGATGGTCGTGCCATCGATCCCCGTCGCCGGTATGGCGATCATCCTTGGCATCGACCGCTTTCTAAGCATGTTTCGCGCAGTGGTGAACATGGTCGGCAACGGCGTGGCGACGCTAGTGGTGGCCCGCTGGGAGAGGGAACTGGACGCGCCCACGCTGCGCCAGAACCTCGCCTTGCCGTCGGATTGATCCAAATGAGAGTGACTGAGGAGCGTAACGTGAAGCGTTACACAATAGCAGTAATTGAGGGGGACGGCATCGGCCGCGAAGTAGTTCCCGAGGGCCTGCGCGTACTGGAAGCAGCGGCGCGGAAGTTCGACATTGAGTTTGCCTGGACGCACTTCGACTGGAGCTGCGAGACCTACGCCAAGACGGGGCGCATGATGCCCGAAGACGGCCTGGACCAGCTCCGCGCGTTCGACTCGATCTTTCTAGGCGCCGTGGGCTACCCCGGCGTTCCCGACCACATCTCGCTTTGGGGCCTACTCATTCCCATCCGCCGAACCTTCCAGCAGTATGTCAACCTGCGGCCGTGCCGCCTTCTGGACGGCGTAGAGACGCCGCTGAAGAAGCACCAGGCCGGAGACATCGACTTCTGCATCGTCCGTGAAAACAACGAGGGCGAATACTCCGAGGTGGGCGGGCGCATGTACCGTGGCACCGACGCTGAGGTTGCTATTCAGGAGACCATCTTCACCGGCAAGGGTTGCGACCGGGTCATCCGCTTTGCCTTCGATCTGGCGCAGAAGCGCCGCAGACACGTCACGTCCGCCACCAAATCGAACGGCATCGTCTTCACGATGCCGTTCTGGGACGAGCGGTTCGCCAAGATCGCCCGGCAGTTTCCCGATTGCCGCACCGACCAGTACCACATCGACATTCTGGCCGCCCATTTCGTCGCCCACCCGGAGTGGTTCGACGTGGTGGTCGGCTCCAACCTCTTCGGGGACATCCTCTCGGACCTGGGTGCGGCCGTGGTGGGATCCATCGGCCTGGCACCCTCCGCCAACCTGAATCCGGAGCGTGAATACCCGTCCATGTTTGAGCCGGTCCACGGGTCAGCCCCGGACATCGCCGGGAAGGGAATTGCCAACCCCGTCGCCCAGATCTGGTCGGGAGCCATGATGCTGGACCACCTGGGAGAGCCGGAGGCGGCGCTGGCTGTCGAACGCGCCTTCTGTTCGGTCCTGGCCGGCAAGGGTCCGCGCACCCCGGACCTGGGCGGAAACGCCACCACTCAGGAGGCAGGCGAAGCCGTAGCGGCAGAGGTAACCAGAAGGTAAACCGGCGTGCCGGCACGCCGGAAAATCCTCGCGCCGGCGGTGGCGTGGTTTGTCTGTTTTTGAATGGAACACTGGGGGAAATGGCGGAGAGACAGAGATTCGAACTCTGGATACCTTGCGGTATACACGCTTTCCAAGCGTGCGCCTTAAGCCACTCGGCCATCTCTCCGCGGGAATGCGGCCTGTACAAATCTATCACGCGGAATGCGGAACGACTGGGTAGGGGTCGGGACTCCAAGGCCAGAGCAACACCCCTCCGCCTCCTCATGCTGACCCAATCGTCGATTTCGGCTATGCTCTCCAGAAGGATGACCGCTTCGGTGCGGGCCAGCCACCCGAAAGGAGGATCGTTGATGGCAGCGATCTCGGAGTTTCGATGCGATGTGTGCGGTACCGTGACCGCGAATCCGATTCGCTGGCTGGTCATCGAGTGCAATGCCAGTGAGCTGCGGGTGATCAAATGGAATGCCGAAGCAGCCGCTGCTAAGGGTGCACGGCATTACTGCGGCGAGGGACATGCGGGTGTCTATATCAGCCGCTGGCTGGAAGCGGCGTGCACCCCACCCAAGCCGGACTTCACTTAGATCTGGACCGGCAAGACCGTTTCCGGAGAACTGAGGCGAGCGGATTGATCTACCTGGAAATGTCGAGGGGTGAGGATGGCGGCTGCAGCACCTTGGACTTCACGCGCAGTTCGATGCTCAATAGTCGTACGTCCGATAACGTATATTATGTATAGTGAGCGCAGATTCAGCGCTCGAATGTCCCGATTTACTCCGGCACCCTTCCCCCACTCATCCCATCACTCCACGGGTTTGTTGCACACATCACTGACGCTTTGAGGTTGGATCGCTTGACGCTCCACTCCCGCCGCCGACGAAATGCACGACCTCCAGGCGGTCCCCCGAGGCTATGGAAACCTCCGGCCAGCGGGCCCGTTGCGCGATCTCGCCGTTGTGCTCCACTGCGATTCGGTCGCCTTTCAGGCTCATCTCCGCGATGACTTGCGCGAGCGTAACCGGCGGGGTGAGGCCGGCGAACTCGCGGGCCTGACCATTTACTGTGACCGTGAGAGACATGATTCCTAAGCCTAGCAGGTCGCTGTTCCGGCTCCCGCCGGACCCGCACGGCGTATTATCGGACGCACCCGTCGGCCCTGTGACCTACCCTAATCCGTCACACGATGAAGCGGCCATAAGTGGTTCATCGGGCCATGCCCTGCCCCCACCTTGGCGGCTGTTCGGAGGGCCCTGGCCACATAGAGTTTCGCGGCCAACGCGGCTTCTCTTGGTGGATCGCCCAGCACCAGCCGGCTCAGAAAGGCGCTAGACAGCGCGCATCCAGTTCCGTGCGTGGCTTGGGTGACGACCCACTCACCGGGTAGCCAGAGCCCTTCTCCGCTGGGCAGCAGCAGAAAATCGTCTGGGGTTTCCAGATGGCCGCCGGTCGCAAACACGCCGACACGATGCCCACCTGGTCTCGTATCTATCGTATTTTGCAGGATTTCACAGGCACGCGGAAGATCACCGCGGCGGGTTGTTGCCTCGCCTGTCAGTGCCGCCAACTCGTCCAGGTTGGGGGTTACCCAGTCGACCAGAGGCAGCAGACGGTCCTTTAGGGCCGAGATTCCAGGTGCATCGATCAGTTCCCTGCCGGATGTGGACCGAAGCACAGGATCGAGAACAATGGGGACGTGAGCCCGCTTCGAATCCATCGGATGTGTCAGTCGAAGTTGTGATATATAGTCACTGATTCTAAATGTATTATCTGCATTAGCAATCATCCCTATCTTGATGCCAGCCGGCGGGATATCCACATTTAGACAGGCCAGCGTTTCTTCCACAATCTCGTCGGGCGTAGCATGTGTCGTTCGCACTCCAAGGGTCGACTGCACCGTCAATGCAGTGATACATGCGGTCCCGTAGAGGCCGTGAGCAGCGAAGACCATCAGGTCCGCCGTTACCCCAGCCCCGGAGGATGGATCGAACCCGGCGATGGTGAGAACGGTCTGCATGGGCCACAGGGACGGAAAAGCAGGAAAATTGCACTTTTTCAGAAAAAAGTTTGTTTTCTGCTCAAAAGGCCGGATGGGGGGCGCATCGAACCATATTGGTTCAGATAGCGCAACTTCCGGGGTGTTTTTACGAGTCGCGCCTGCCTATTTTCTATATCACAAAGGAGGTCATTCTGGCAAGTCCAACTCTCCGATAACTTCTTTCAGATGTTTGACTTGGGTTAGCCACCCAAAGACAATAGCAGAAGGAGCGTGCGAATGAAAAGGACTTCTTTCAGAACTGCTCGAGAGCTGTCACCCATGTCGGTCTGCAGGTTCGGGGCTGGACTGTTAATAGTGGGGATGGCGCTCTCGGCGTCGGCGAAGGATGCGGCTACAGTTAGCCCGCCCCCTGCGAAGGACGCAAGACCCAATGCGCAGACCAATTCCAAGGCTGGCCACAAGTCCCGGCGCTGGCTTCAGGTTGGAGTCGCATCGTGGTATGGATCGCATTTTCAAGGACGTACAACCGCAGCGGGCGAACGGTTCGACATGAACCTGATGACCTGCGCGCACCCGACGCTGCCGATGGGAACCTGGCTGCGGGTGACCAACCTGAAGAACCGCAAGACCGCCTACGTCCGTGTGAATGATCGCGGCCCGGTGCTGGAGGGACGGATCGTCGATCTGTCGTACGCGGCGGCAAGGGTGCTTGGACTCGCCGGCGTCGGCAAGGTGCAGTTGGAGACGGTGCGCCAGGGCGACCCCGACATGGCCCGTGCGATGGTGGCCCAGTTGCAGGTGCCCGACCTCTTCGCTCCCCTTGCGCAGTGAGTGACGCGGTAACCGCGGATAACCGGTTGCGCGGCCACAGGAGGTTCCAAGTTAGACTTACGGTATGGAAACCCTGGCCCGCCCTGACCAGCCACAACTGAATTCCAGAAACGCCGGCCTCGATGCACGGGGCCGGCGAGACCCCGTGCATCCAGGCGACCGGCTGATTGTGGCCCTCGACTTCCCTTCCGCAGAGGCTGCGATGGATATGGCCGACCGGCTCCAGGGAACCTGCCGGTGGTTCAAGGTGGGGATGGAGCTCTACTACGCGGCCGGGAACGCTGTAGTCGCGCGGCTGCGCGAGCGGGGCTTTGAGGTGTTCCTGGACCTGAAGCTGCATGACATTCCGAATACGGTTGCCGGCGCAGTGCGGTCGGTGGCGGGTGTGGGTGCTTCCCTGCTGACCGTCCATGCCGCCGGCGGCGAGCGCATGCTGCGCGCGGCGGTGCAGGCGGCGAGCGCGCCCGGCTCGCCGAAATTGCTGGCCATAACGGTGCTGACCAGCATGGACGCGGCGGAGCTGAGCGCGGTAGGCGTAGACGATACTCCCGTTGCGCAGGTGCTGCGGCTGGCGCAGTTGGCGAAGGCCGCCGGGATCGACGGCCTGGTCTGTTCGCCCCAGGAGGTCGCCGCCGTGCGTGAGCTGATGGGGCCGAACGCCCTGCTGGTGACACCCGGGATTCGGCCAGCCGGTGCAGGTGTTGGCGATCAGAGCCGGGTCGCGACCCCGGCCGATGCGATCGCCCGTGGAGCGTCGATGCTGGTGGTTGGGCGGCCGATCACCCAGGCAGCCGACCCGGCAAAGGCGGCCGCAGGAATTCTGGATGAGATTCGGAGCGCGGACCAGCAGACAAGTTGAATCCACGCACGGCCTGTGACCAGCCAGGGGAGGGTGCCTATCCCTGTTCGTGCTATTGGGGTTTACCGCGATCGACTGATATGGTGAGGCTGTGTCTACACCGACCACCTCACCCTCTCCGCCAGTGGAAGAAACCGATGCACCGCTGAGATCGCCTGCAGAGTCGCTGACTACTTCCGGTATAGGCAGCAAGAGGTCCGAGCGGTTCGCCAACGGGATCGTTCTGGCAGTCCTGTTTGCCGCGCCGGCGCTAATGTGTTTGCACACGGCCACCGCGAACGACCCCGACATCTGGTGGCATTTGCGCACGGGCGATTGGATCCTGCAGCACCACGCTGTGCCACGGGTCGACCCCTTCTCCTGGCCCAACGCAGGAAAACCCTGGCCGGCCTATAGCTGGCTCTTCGAACTGCTGGTGATCAAGGCGTTTCTGCGCTTCGGCCTGGCCGGCATCGTCGGCTACTCGGCCGCCATGGTACTGGCGATTACGGTCGCCATGCGTCACCTGGTCCAGCGCCTCCAGTCCGACTTCACCATCGTCGTCTTGCTGACCTTTGCTGCCTGCTACAGCATGGGCCACATGTACACGCCGCGGCCATGGCTGTTTACCATCCTGTTTTTCGTGCTGGAAATAGACATCCTGATGTACGCGCGCCAGACCGGGAGATTGCGCGAGCTGGCTTGGCTGCCGCTGATCTTCGCGCTCTGGAGTAATGTCCACATCCAGTTCATCGATGGCCTGCTAGTGCTCGGCCTGGCGCTGGCTGAAGCGGTTGCGGCGCGCTGGGGCATCGGCGAGAAGACCCGCCTGCCGGCGCCCTGGCTGGCTGCGGCGTTCGTTGGCAGCGTGGCGGCGACGCTGGCGAATCCGTTCGGCTGGCACATCTACCGCATCGCGTATGATCTGGCCGCGCAGTCAGGAGTTCTCGACAAGATCAACGAGCTCAAGGCCATGCCCTTCCGCGATTCCACCGACTATTGCGTGCTGTTGCTCGCGCTGGCGTCGGCAACGGCGCTGGCGTGGAGCAGGCGCTTCCGCTTCTTTGAGATTGGCCTGCTGCTGTTTGCGGTGGTGGTGTCGTTCCGCTCGCAGCGCGATGTGTGGGTGATGGCCACGGCGGCCGCGGCCATCCTCGCATCCACCGTCATGGGCACACAGCGCACCACCGTTCGGCTGACCAGATTTGCACCGGCGGTAGCGGTCGTGGTCGCGGCGCTGGCGGTACTCGCAGGCTTCCGCATTTGGCACGTCAACGACAACCTGCTGAACACACAGATTGCAAAAACCTTGCCCGTCGGCGCCGTACGGGCAATCCGTGCGAACGGCTATGCCGGGCCGCTCTATAACGACTTCAATTGGGGTGGGTATCTGATCTGGGCGCTGAGAATGCCGGTAAGCCTCGACGGCCGCGCCGCCTTTTACGGCGATCAGGCCATCGACCGTTCCGTGGAAACCTGGAACCTGCAGCCGGATTGGGCAACCGACGCCGAACTGAAGTCGGCTGGACTGGTGATTGGCCCGGTCACAGCGCCCTTGACCCAGATGCTGCGAATCGACCCCCGCTACAAGCTGGTGTACGAGGACAAAGTCGCAGCAGTCTTCGTGGCGCGAAAGTAATCGCTACCCCCCAACCTGCCGCTCAACACGGTTCGGTTAGACGACGGAGCTAAAGCTTCTCGAAGAACTCGCACGCCGAGCAGGAGATGTAGACGCCGCCGGGAATGCCGCGCTCGCGGTCCTTCACCCGCTTCAC
>CAZAXI010000032.1:0-33043 GCA_964489045.1 uncultured Granulicella sp.
CCGATGAACGCACGGCAATTGACCAGTTCGGCACCGGCGACAAATACTTCGGCGTCTGCACCCTGCTCGCCACCCTCCCCGGCCTGCCCATGTTCGGCCACGGCCAGATCGAAGGCTTCACCGAGCGCTACGGCATGGAGTTCAAGCAGGCCCGCATGGAGGAGTGGCCCAACGAAGACCTGGTCGCCCGCCATCAGCGCGAAATCGCGCCGCTGCTCAAAAAGCGTTACATATTCGCCGGCAGCTCCGACTTCACCCTCTACGACTTCTGGAACGGCTACGGCGCCGTCGACGAAAACGTCTTCGCCTACTCCAACCGCTTCGGCGGCGAGCGCTCCCTCGTCGTCTACAACAACAAGTACGACTCGACCCACGGCACCATCCACATCTCCGCGGGATTCATGGACAAAGGCAGCGGCCAGATGCGTCAGCGCAGCCTCGCCGAAGGCCTCGCCCTGCCCACCAGCGAGTCGGTCATCCTCGCCTACCGCGACACCCACGGCCTCGAACACCTGCGCCGCGCCACCGACATCCACTACCACGGCATGCACTTCGACCTGCGCGGCTTCCAGTGCGTGGTTCTGCTCGACTGGCGCGAACTCCGCCCCTCTGCCGAGTGGCCATGGGATAGCCTCTGCGATCAACTTCGCGGCGCCGGCGTCCCCAATCTCGATCAGGAGGTCATTCGCCTCCGCCTGCGCCCGCTCTTCGACACTCTCCGCCAGGCCATCAGTGCCGACAACATCCGTGCGCTGGCGACCATCGCCTGCGAGCGCGAGCCCGCATGCCGCGCCGCCTCACCCGCGACCGCCGAAGTATCCACCGCGCCGGACGCACTCGATCCCCGCCTGCAATCGCTGGTCGACAAGAGCCAGGCCTTTTACTCCAAGCTGCTCGAAACCCTCTCGCCTGAAGACCGCGCGTTGATGGAACGCCCTGCTGTCTTCTCAACACCGGAGCTGAAATCTGGTGCCCCCACTACGCCCATCCCTCCCAGCGCGCCCAGCTACGCCGGCACCGTCCGCGAGCTTTCCGCCGCCGCAACTCTCATCCCCTCGCTCGCTCAATCCTTCACCACCGACTGGACTGCCGAAGCCCGCCGCCTGCTCCCCGGCCGCAAACCGGGCACATCAGCCGACCACGCCTGGGCGCCGCTGCTGGCGTGGATCGTCCTGCGCAGCCTTCCCTCCCAAAGCGACACGCTCGCTCTCTTCGACCGGCTCGAACTCCGCTGGGCCCTCGCCGACATCTTCTCCTCCATGGGCATGGAAGGCGAAGCCAAATGGCGCGCCGCTGCACAGGTGCGCATGCTGCTCGCCGAGTCCGCGGCAGCTTCAGTTTCAGTCCGCTCCGAAACCTTCTGGGCTGACCCCGACGTCCGCTGGCTCGCCGGCGTCAACACCTCCTCCGGCATCACCTACTTCAACCGCGAACAGTTTGAAGAGCTGCTTGCCTGGCTTCAACTCCCCACCCTCATCAAAATCGCGCAGCAGGACTCAACCCAGGCCAAAGCCATCGCGGATCTGGAGTCCGCCTTCGCAGCCGCCTGCGAAGCCGCGCACGACGCCGGCTATCGCCTCGACCACTACATCGCCTCGTCCAAACCCCAGCTCGCCAAGCCCCAACTCGCCGAGCCCATCGACTCCGCGCCGGTCACCAGTTAGACCGTCCGCAAGAATCCCAACAGGTGCTCAAAATAAACCGCCTGGTCGTCCCACATCGCCAGGTGGCTTCCCTCCGGGCAAATCGCCGACTTCGCGTTCGGCATCAGCGTCGCCATCTTCCGAATGTCCTCCGGGTCCATCGTGTCGTTCTCCGCTCCCAGAGTCAGCGTCTTCACCTTGATCTTGTGCAGATCGTCCCACCGCTCCCAATCTTTAAATGTCCCGGTAACCACAAATTCGCTCTTCCCCTGCATGTGGTTGTAGATCGCAAGGTTCGCATCGCGAAACGCGCGGGTCACCGGCTCCGGCCACGGCTTCGACCGGCAGATCGCAATCGGATACAGCTCCTCCATCATGATCCGCTGGAACTCCGGCGCGTCGTAATCCTCCGTCGCCTCAAATACGTGGAGCGTCGCCAGCGTCACCGGATCCAGCTTCTTCGCCACGTCCCCGATGCGCTTCAGGTAAGACTGCATCCCCGCCGTCATATTCGAGATCACCAGCGCGCGCAGGTTGTGCTGGTACTTCAGCGCATATTCAATCGCCAGCATCCCACCCCACGACTGCCCATACAGCACAAAGTTCTCCAACCCCAACCCGAGCCGTACCTCCTCCACCTCCTCCACAAACCGTGGAATCTCCCACAGCGACAGGTCTTCCGGCCTATCCGAGTTCCCGCAGCCAAGCTGGTCGTAGTAGTACATCTCGATCCCCGCCTCTGGCAGAAACGACTCCATCGCCTCCAGGTACTGATGCGTGAACCCCGGCCCGCCGTGCAGCAGCAGCACCTTCACCGGCCCGCTCCCCATGCGCTTCGTCCACACCTTGTACTTCCCGCCCATCACCGGAATCATGCGTATCCCCGCCACGCGAATCCCCACTGGATTCAAGTCCTCCACACTCACAGCCATGCGCCCTCCCCATATTGTCCAAAGATTCCCTCGAAGTTTAGCCTATCCCTCGCGGTTGGCGCGCGCCTCATCGCTGATCGCCGACAGCTGATCACTGGTAGCTGATAGCCCTAGACCTTGAGCCTTCTCTTCCCTCCGTGCTCTCTCGTTGCCTCTGTGTCCTCTGTGATTCGCTTTTCAACGAGCCGGCCCTGCGACTGCGTCAACCCTCTACAATCACCTCAGCAATGCCCGCACGCCTCATCCTCAACGCCGACGACTTTGGCCTCACCCCCGGCATCAACCGCGCCATCGGCGAGCTCCACTCCGCAGGCGTCCTTACCTCCGCAACCCTGATGGCCAACGGTCCCGCATTTTCGGATGCCGTCGCCGTCGCCCGCGCCCACCCCACCCTCGGCGTCGGCTGCCACATCGTCCTCACCGACGGCATCCCCATCTCACCGCCCGAAACCATCCCCAGCCTGCTCGGCCCCGACCGCAAGTCCTTCCGCCCGTCCCTCATCGCCTTTGTTCGCGCGCTCCTCCTCGGCCGCATCCGTTCAGAAGAAATCACCCGCGAAGCTCTCGCCCAAATCGAGGAGCTCCAGCGCGCCGGAATCAAGATCACCCACCTCGACACCCACAAGCACACCCACCTCTTCTCCGCGGTCGCCCGCCCGCTCCTCGAAGTCGCCGAACAGGCCTCCATCCGCGCCATCCGTAATCCGTTTGAACCGCAATGGGATGTTGACCTCAAGCAAGGCACTCGCACGCGCCGGCTCGCCGTCAAGCTCATCGGCCGCCTGCGCCCACGCTTCCAAGCCGCGCTCCAACTCCATCAGGGCCGCATCCGCACCACCGATGGCACGGTCGCCATCTCTGCTACGGGCGAACTCAACTCCACCACGCTGGCGCTGGTTCTCGCTGCCCTTCCACCCACTGGCACCCATGAACTCTGCTGTCACCCCGGATACAACGACCGCGACCTCGATCGCGTCACCACCCGCCTCCGCGCCCACCGCGACGCCGAGCGCCAGGCGCTCCTCACAGAGATCCCGCGCATCCTCGCCCAGCCCAACCCACCCCAGCTCATCCACTACGGCGATCCGGCACCTGGCCTGGAACTTAGCCCACGAAATCGTCATTAGCCCACGAAATCGTCATTCTGGCTGAAGGCCAGAATCTCTGGTATTGTACTTCGGACCACTTCCAAGCCCACCCTCAATCAAGCGAAGCAAACCTCTTCGCTCTGACTCGCCGCCTGTGGCTGCTCGCACCCGGCCAGCAGCTTTGCCACCACATCCGCCGCGAAGTATTCAGTGCGTCCCGGCTTCAGGAAGCACGCCACCGTGCACAGGTCATCGCCCGCCGTAATCAACCCATGCTCCTCGCGTTTTCCATTCCTCTTCTGCTGATAGCCGATGTTCGCCAGCAGCCCGTTGCACACGCACTTTCTACCCACCGTGTCTTCTAGCTGGCCACCCTTCGACAGGTACAAGCTCACCGGCTCAGCCGCACAGCGATAGCCGATCCCGCCCTCCGCCGTCCGGTACGTCTCCCGCAGAAAGCCAAGATCGCAGATCCGCGGCCGCTCCGCATACACCTCTGGGTCGGAGGCCGTGCCATGCAACTGCGCCACCTTGAACGGGAATCCCGTCGGCGACGCCAGCGGGTCCGTGAACACGTGCGCACGACCGGCAATCACCTTCGCCAGCAACGCATCCTTGTAGTCCTCGCGCAGTCCGGACTCCCACGCAAACTCAAATGCCGTCCCCACCTGCACGCCTGCGGCACCCTGCGCCAGAGCCTCCCTCACCTTCTCCGGATGCCCATATCCGCCGGCCAGCCAGAACGGCACGCCCAGCTCGCGCAGCTTGCCAATATCGATCGTGTCCCGCTCCCCATACACCGGCTCGCCCAGCTCCGAGAGTTGCATCTTGCCCCGCGGCGGAGCGTTGTGCCCTCCCGCCGTCCGCGTCTCGATCACCAATCCATCCACTCGTCCATTCGCTTTCTTCAGCATGGTCACGGCCAGCGTGTTGGACGACACGATCGGCAGAAACTTCGGCCGGCTCAACGGTCCCAACTCCACGCCCATGTACTCGCGCGGATCGAAGCGCATGGTGGTGTCGTCACCCTCCTGCGCGCCAACGATATGGACCGCATACTCCGCCGCCCGGTGTTCGACATACCCATCCAGCACGCCCGGAATCTTCAGCGGAATCCCCGCGCCCATGATTACGTATCCCACCCCGGCCAGCATCGCGCCGTAGATGCACGGCAGATGCGCCGCCTGAATCTTCTCCAGGTAATTGATCCCTACTGGATTCCGGTGACCCTGCCGAGCCAGAATCACCTCAACGAAGTTGGCCACAATGCACAGCTCAACCAACTCGCGCGGATTCTCCTTCGAGAGCATCGGCACCGGCTTGTACGGTGTTCGCTCACCCTTGCCGCCCGGAATGAAAAAGCTCGTCCACACGCGCTCGGCCATCGCGCGATCGGGAAACTCGTCCAATCCCCGCCGCATATGGCCGCCCTCATCGCCATCCTGCAACCGCCGCGCCAGAATCTGATCCAGCGCCGTTCCCGATACCAACCCTAGTTGTCCCGTTCGCGACACGGCTTGCGCCAGCCGCCAATTCGAAACTCCCGCACCCATCCCACCCTGAATTACTACTGGTAAACGCTCACTCATATGTTTTTAATTATTCGCCCCGCTGAGAAGGTCCATCGTATTAGTTTTGTAACCTTCCTCACATAGCCTGGCGTCGCCGCTTTGACTAACACCAGGCTGGTTGCAGGTTCGCATACCCCTCACAAACAAGATGTGACATACGTCACTGCAACCCCCCCGGGCCTACGCCTAGTCTGATCATGCGTAGAGAACTTCAACTGTCTCCCCGGCGGCAATGCCGAGCAACTTCGCCGTCATCGTACCGGAGGCCTATTTTTGATCCGACTTGTGTTGGCCCAATGAGCAAAACTGTCATCGTCGGCGGCGGCATTGCTGGATTGGCAACCGCGTTCTACCTGCAGCAAAGCGGCGTATCCGACTTCACTTTAATCGAGTGCTCTCCCCACTGGGGCGGGAAGATCACCTCCGCCGCCCAGGATGGCTTCCTGGTCGAAGGAGGCCCCGACTCGTTCATCACCCAGAAGGCCGCGGCCATGCACCTCTGCGCCAGGCTTGGTTTGTCCCATCAGTTCGTCGGCTCCAACACCGGCAAGAACGCCACCACTTACGTTTGGAGCCGCGGCCAACTTCATCCCATCCCCGAAGGCATGATGCTGATGGCGCCCACCATGGTGCTTCCCTTCCTGCGTTCGCGCCTCATCTCCTGGCCTGGAAAGCTGCGTATGGGCATGGAAGCGCTCGTTCCCCGGCGCCTCGACGATCAGGACGAGAGCCTCGCCGGATTCGTCCGCCGCCGCCTCGGCTCTGAAGCCCTCAACAAGATCGCCGGCCCCCTGATGGGCGGCATCCACGCAGCCGATCCCGAAAAGCTCAGCCTCAAGAGCACCTTCCCCATGTTCCAGGAGATGGAGAAGAAGCACGGCAGCCTGCTCCGCGGAATGATGAAGCGGCTAAGGCACCGCGCCGCGCCCGGTTCCAAAGCCACTCCCATGTTCATGTCTCTCCGCGGGGGCCTGCAGCAACTCGCCGACGCGTTGATCGCCCAACTACCTCCGCAATCCTTGCGCCCCGGCTGCTGCGTGCTCAGCGTGCACCCAGACGGAAAGCACTACAAGGTCGTCCTCGGCGACGGCGCCTCCATCATAGCCGACGACATCGTCTTTGCCACCCCCTCCTACGTAACCGCCGACCTGGTCCAGCAGATCGATCCCATGCTTGCCTCCCGCCTGCGCAAGATCCGCTACGTCTCCACCGCGACCGTCTCCCTCGGATTCAAGCGCAGCCAGATCGACCATCCCCTGCAGGGCGCCGGCTTCATAGTGCCCCGCAGCGAGCGCCGCAGGATCACCGCCTGCTCCTGGTCTTCGGAGAAGTTCCAGTACCGCGCTCCCGACGATTCCGTTCTGCTGCGCGTCTTCATCGGCGGCGATCTCGCCGAAGATCTCGCCGAACAGGACGAGCCCGCGCTGATCGCTCTCGCCCGCGAGGAGCTTAAGGCCATCATGGGAATCACCGCAACCCCCGTGCTCGCCAAAGCCTATCGCTGGCACAAAGCCAACCCGCAATACGACCTCGGCCACGCGCTGCGCATCGCCGAAATCGAACGCACCCTCGCTAACTTTCCCGGCCTGCACCTCGCCGGAGCTGCCTACCGTGGGTCCGGCATTCCCGACTGCATTCAGAGCGGCATGAACGCCGCACTGTCCATCGCAGCGCGAGTCCACGCCAACCGTCCCTACCGGGATCAACATCTGTCGGCCTGCATTGGGTCCTAGGAGATAACCACATGCCCATCATCGATATCAGAGCCATCGCACCGACCCCAGCAGCCCACCCGCACGCACACCACGCCGCGCATCACAACTACTCCCGCAATCCCATGCTCGTCTATTGGGAGATGACTCAGGCCTGTCCTCTGGCTTGCCGCCACTGCCGCGCCGAAGCCGTCTCCACCGCGCACCCCGGCGAACTCACCCACGCCGAGAGCCTCGACCTCCTCCAGCAGATCGCCGCCTTCGACACCAAGCCGCACCTCATCCTTACCGGCGGCGATCCGCTCCAGCGTGCCGATATCTACGCCATCATCGACGAGGCCTGCCGGCTCGGCCTCACCGTCTCCATCACTCCGGCCGCCACCGCCGAGCTCACCACCGAACTCTTTGCCAAACTCAAGGCGCACGGAATCGACAGCGTCGGCCTCTCGCTCGACGGCTCCTCCGCGGCCCGCCACGAAGCCATCCGCGGTGTCACCGGCTGCTTCGACTGGACCATAGACGCAATCCGCAAAGCGGCCGAGGCAGGCTTCCCCATCCAGGTCAACACCCTCGTCTCTGAGGAGACCGCGGACGATCTGCCCGCCATCTACGAACTCCTCAAGGCCCACAAGATCATGCGCTGGAGCCTCTTCTATCTCATCGCCGTAGGCCGCGGCAAAGAACTCCAGCCCGTCACCCCGCAACGCGGCGAGGAGCTGATGCACTGGACCCACAAGCTTGCCCAGAGAGCGCCGTTCGCCATCAAGACCACTGAAGCCCCCTCCTACCGCCGCGTCGCCTTGAACGCCATGCGCGAAGAGGGCCGCACCGGAGCAGAGATCGAGCGGACTCCTGTCTACCGCGGCTTCGGAATCCGCGACGGCCACGGCATCATCTTCGTCTCCAACCAGGGCGACATCTATCCCGCAGGTTTCCTTCCGCTCGCTACCGGCAATGTCCGTACCGACAGCCTGGTCGACGTCTATCGCGACTCCCCCATCTTCCAGGCTCTGCACAATCCCAGCAACTTCCACGGCAAGTGCGGAGTCTGCGAGTATCGCACCCTCTGCGGCGGTTCCCGCGCCCGCGCCTTCGCCTACACCGGCGACCCGCTGGGCAGCGACCCCTTCTGCCCATACGAGCCCCGCAGCGCCTCTCGGTCCCCCGCCGCCACCGAGTCCGCCCAAAACATCCTCGCCGGCGTCTACTAGAAAGAACTGCCGCGTTCTGCCGTAACCGACCCAACGCGGCATCACCTCGCAATCTCTGTGTCCTCTCTTTTTCCTCCGTGTTCTCTGTGGTTCGTTCTTTTCTTCAATCTCTCTCCTGAACTCGGAACCCTGCCGTCTGGCCACCCGTGTTACGGTTATCACGTTGTGACGCGGGATACTGACCAACCTGCCCACCGCAGGCCATTCTTGCAAAATAAGACAGTCGAGCAATGAACACCAAAGACACAGATCGTCTGGTCGAAGCGCTCTCCAGCAACTGGCAGGCGGAGATGCGCGGCTATCACACCTACAACACCCTCTCCCAGCAGGAGCCCGAGCCTCATCGCCGCAGCATACTGCGCCATCTGGCCCTGGCCGAGAAGCATCACGCCGACCTGTGGTCCACCCGCCTCACCGCACTCGGCGCTCCTATTCCTGAGTACGATGGCACAGAATCCGGAGAGGCCGGCACCCTCGCCAATCGCATTGGCGGCCAGGGCCTTGCGCTGCGCCGCCTGGAACTCGAAGAAAGCCGCGACATTGCCCGTTACGGCAAGCAGATCGAAGAACTCGACGATCCCTCCAGCACCGCCATCCTAAAAGAAGTCCTCGCTGACGAGGCCGACCACTACATCACTCTCGGCGGCCTAATCCGCCAGCACCTTCCCGTCGAACCGATAGCCCCAGAGCTCGCCAAACACGCGCTCGACGAACTGGTCGCCACCCGCGAAAAGGGCCAGCCCAAGGCCGCCAGTTGGATCGGCGACGCCATCTACGGCGTCAACGATGGCCTCGGCGCCATCTTCGGCATCGTCTCCGGCGTCTCCGGCGCTACCACCGGCAACGCTCACTTCGTCCTCATCGCCGGCCTCGCCGGAATGATCGCCTCTGCGCTCTCCATGGGCTCCGGCGCCTATCTCGCCGCCAAGAGCGAGCGCGAAATCTACGAGGCTGAGTTCGCCCGCGAACGCGAAGCCGTCGAGTACAACGAGGCCGAAGCCCGCGAACTCCTCTCCCTCACCTACCAGGTCCGCGGCCTCTCCGCCGAGGACGCCGACCACTTCGTCGGCCACATCGCCGAGAAGAAAGAGCAGCTCGTCGAAGCCCTCGCTCGCGAGCGCCTCCACATCAGCGCGGAGGGTCTCAGCGTGCCCTGGGTCTCCGCCGCATCCGGCGCGCTCTCTACCGCCGTCGGAGCCTTCATCCCGGTGCTGCCCTTCTTCTTCATGGCCGGAATGCCCGCGATCATCGTCGCCGCCGTCATCTCCCTCGCCGCCCACTTCGCCGTCGGAGCCGCCAAATCGCTCATCACCATTCGTTCCTGGTGGTCCAGCGGCCTCGAAATGACCGCCGTCGGCGCCATCGAAGGCATCGTCACCTACACCATAGGCATCGGCATCGGCCGGCTCTAACTCGCTTCACTGAAATCGTCATTCTGGCGAAGCCAGAATCCCCGTATTTGTCTTGGCTCCCTCGCTTGCTCAAAGCTGACCGCTGACAGCCGATAGCTGATTCTGAATCCAAGACCGTGCCACCTCATACCAACCGCAATCCCATCCGATGCGCATGCGCCAGCGTCCGCGCCGACAACTCCTGATGCGGCTGTTGCGCCGCTAGCCCGATCCACAGCTTGCCCACCGGCTTGGCTCCCAGCATCTTCGCCGTTAGGCGCAGTGCACGCGCAGCCCCGGTAAGCAACGGAATACAAAATCCCGGCATCGCGCTCGAAGACACCAGCACCGCCTTCTTCCTCGGCATTGTATTGCGCGACTGAGGCGCAGACATTCCCCATGGCCAATAAGTGGCGCCCAGCAGCCGCTCCATAAACCGCCGGAAGATCGCCGTCGCATTCCAATAATTCACCGGCGACCCCAGCACAATCGCGTCTGCCGCATCCAGTTCATCCAGGATCGACTGCAGATCGTCCTTCTGCACGCATTGGCCCCGTTGCAGCCCCGGCGCCTGCGTGCATCGTCGGCAGTTCTCGCAGAACTCCAGATGCCGGTCCGTCAGATAGATGGTTTTGGTCTCCGCGCCCTTTTCCCGCGCGCCCTCCAGAACCGCCTGCACCGCGGTATCAATAATCCCGCCTTTGCGGTAACTGCCGACGATTGCCACGACCTTGCGTCCCATGGCGAACCTCCCACGATTCGCCCCAAGTCTAGTCTTCCGTCGCCAAAAGGATGTGCCGCAAATCACACTCGTTTCGCGCCCGAATCAGAGAACCGGAGAGCCACCTCCGCAGCCCTCCGGCACAAACACTCAACCCAACGCAGCCTTCTCTGTGTTCTCCGTTTTTCTCTGTGTCCTCTGTGATTCGCTTCTCTACGCCACCGCACGCCGTTCGCGCTCCCCGCCGCGGCTGTGTTTGTCCTTGCTCAGGTTCACGCTTACCACCTTGGACACGCCGCGCTCCTGCATGGTCACGCCGTAGATCACGTCCGCCTCCTGCATCGTCCGCTTGGAGTGCGTGATCACCACAAACTGCGTGGTCGCCGCCAACTCCGAAATCAGCTTGGCGAACCGGCCCACGTTGGTCTCGTCCAGCGGTGCATCCACTTCGTCCAGGATGCAGAACGGCGCCGGCTGGAACTGGAATATCCCCACCAGCAGCGACAGCGCGGTCAGCGCCTTCTCTCCGCCGGACAGCAGCAGAATATTCTGCAGCTTCTTGCCTGGGGGCGAAGCCACGATGTCGATCCCCGACTCCGCCGAGTTCTCCTCGTCCGTCAGCCGCATAAACGCCTGCCCGCCGCCGAACAGCTTCGCAAATGTCACCCCAAAGTTCTCGTTGATCACCTTGAACGCCTGGTCGAACTTCACCCGCGAAACATCGTCAATCTCCTTGATCGACGCCTGCGTGTTCTCGATCGACTCCATCAGGTCCTTGCGTTGAGTATCCAGGAACTCGTGCCGCGCCGCCGTCTCCTTGTACTCCTCCAGCGCCATCATGTTCACCGGCCCCATCGCCTCCAGCCGCTGCTTCAGCGCCCGCGCCGTCTCTTCCTCGACCGCCAGCGCCTCACCCTCAATCCGCGCAATCTCCGCATCCTCGCGCAGCGCCGCAGCCTGCGCGCCCAACTCGTTCAGGCACGTCGCATCCACATGCTCAATATCCGACCCCAGCTTCGCCGCCCTCGCCGTCAAGTTCGCCCGCTCCTCGCGCACCGCCTCCGTCTCATGCCGCAGCGCACGCAGCTTCGTGTCCAGCTCCGCCATGCGCATGCGCAGTTCGCCGGCTTGCTCCGTCAAACGAGCTCCCTCGGCAATCGCGCTCGCTCGCGTCTCCGCCAGCACTCCATGCTGCGTTCCCAGTTCCGCCGTCTCCTGCTCGCGCCTTACCTTCTCCGCGCCGGCCGCATCCATCTGCTGCTCGATCTGCGTAATCCGCGCGCCGTGTCCAATCGCTACACGGTTTGTCTGCTCAAAATTCGACGCCGCATTCCTCCGCCGCTCTTCCAATCCAGCCAGCGCAGCGGAAGCCTCCGCCGCCGCCTGCTGCAGCGCCTCGCGCTCCGTACGCAGTCCATCGAGCTGCGCCTGCAACTCCTCAAGCTGCGCCTCCAATCCCTCGCGTTCCGTCTCGAACGCCGCTGCCTCCTGCTGCCTCCGCGCAATCGTTTCCTGCTTCCCTGCCCGCGCCTCGCGGTTGCGTTCCGTCGCCAGCGCCCACTCCTGCAATCGCCGCTCAATCCGCGCGCTCTCCGATTCCATCTGTTGCAACGCCGCGCCCGAGTTCGCCGACTCACGCTCCGCATCTCGCCGCTCCTGCGTCTTCGCGTCCTGCGCCGCCGTCAGCTCGCGCAGTTCGCGCTCCAGCCCCGCGGCTTCCACCTCCGACTGCGCCAGCGCCGTCTCCACCGCATCCAGCTTCTGCTGGACTTCGCTCAACTCGCGCTTCAACGCCAATGGACCCTGCTCGCGCACGCGCCCGCCTGTCACCGTCGCATTGTGGAACGCCTCGCCGCTCGGACTCAGAAAGAATCCCCGCGGATGCTCACTCGCCAGCCGCCGTGCCGTCGCCGTATCGTTCGCAATAAATCCATCCCGCAGCTTCGGCAGCATTCCCTCCAGCGAATTGCCAAACCCATTCAGCACTCGCACGCAGTCCTTCAGCGCCACCACGCCCTCGGGCGTTTCCGTCCTGTTCCCTGTTCCCTGTTCCCTGCTCTCATCGTCCCCATGCACTAAAAACGTAGCCCGCCCCGCCACATCCGACTCCAGCATCCGCACGCCGGCGTCTGCCGCATCCCAACTCTTCACCACCACATAGTTCAGCTCGTCGCGCAGGAACTCGTCCACCACGCCTTCGTACTGCCCATCCACCTCAAGAAAATCCGCCAGCGTCCCCACCGGCGACAGTCCATTGCTCCCACCGTTCCGCGTATTCGCCTTGAAGATATTCCGCACCGTGTCGGTCGAGTAGCTATGCTCCCGAATCAGCGCGTCCAGCGAACTCCGCCGCCCCTCCAGCGTCGCCCGCTCGCCGCGCAACTGGTCGCCCCGCCGCTTGGTCGCCACTTCCCTCTCCCGCGCGCCGTCGATCTTCAACCGCAGTTCGGCAATCTCCGCCTCCAGCACCTTCAGCCGCTCGGTCACATCGCCAAACGTCATCGCCACCTGTCCGCGCTGCACTCCAAGCTCCGCCAGCTCGCGCCGCGCCGTGTCTTGCTCTTGCACCAGCCGCTCTTGCTCGCCATCCAGACTCGCCAGCGCCGCCTCCGCCTGCGCCTGCTCGTTCCGGCTCGCCGCGGCGCGCTGCACCAACTGCATCGCCCCGCGCCGGTTCTGCTCCGCCTGCTGCTCCGCCGCCGCAACTGCCCGCACTGCTTCCTGCGACCGCTGCTGCTGCGCCTGCGCCGTCTCCCGCGCGCCCGACGCCTCTGCCGTAGCGTTCTCCAGAAAACTCCGCTGCGCCTCCAGATCGCCCGCCACCACGCGCAGTTGTTCCCGCGCCTGCTCCAGGTCGTTTCCGCCGGCCGCAATCCGAGCAGTCAGTTCGGCCACGCGGTCCGTGTTCGCAGCCATGCGTGCCGTCACCCGTTCCAGCTCCACGGCGCAGTGGTTCGCCTGCGCTCCCGCCTCGCGAATCTGCCGGTCGAACTCGTACCCCTGTTCAACCCCGGCCGTGTGCTCCGCGTCCATCGCCTCCACCGCCGCGGCCTGCTGGTCGATCTGCGCCGTCAGCATCGCAATCTGCGCTGCAACCGCCGCCTGCTCCGCATCCAGTTGCTGCATCCGGCTCGCCAGCACCACCCGCAGACGCCCGCGCAGTTCCTCGCGCAGCAGTCCATACCGCTCCGCCTTCGACGCCTGCCGCTTCAGCGACCCCATCTGCCGCGTCACTTCCTCAAAAATATCGTTCACGCGCGCCAGGTTCACCTTCGCCGATTCCAGCCGTAGCTCCGCCAGCCGCTTCTTCGTCTTGAAGCGCGTAATCCCCGCAGCCTCTTCCAGAATCGCCCGCCGGTCCATCGGCTTCGAGCTCAGGATCTGCCCAATCCGCTCCTGCCCGATGATCGCGTACGTCTCCCCGCCCAGCCCGGTCCCCATAAAGATGTCCTGGATATCCCGCAGCCGGCACATCTTCCCATTCAGCAGGTACTCCGAGTCGCCCGACCGGAACAGCCGCCGCGTAATCGTCACCTCGCCCGCGCGCACCGGAGACCGCCCAAACTTCCGCCGCCGAATCTTCAGCACCACCCCACTCGGATCGCCCACCACATCGGGTGCTACCGCAGTCGAACCCGCGCCCTCTGTCCCCTGCTCCCTGTTCCCTGTTCCCTGCTTCTCTATTCCCTGCTCTATTCCAATCACCACCCCCGGCTGGGCCTCCGCAACCGCCTCTTCCGTCTCCTGCTCCCGCATCTTCCGCAGTTCGGCCTCGTTCCAATCACCAGCCAGATCCAGATCTCGCTCGCTCGATCCATCACTCGACCAGTCGCCCTCGCCCGCAGCGCCGTCGCCCAGCGCCGCTCCGTCATACACCTCCGGATCAACCAGTGTCAGCGACACCTCCGCCATCCCCGTCGGCTTGCGCTCGCGCGTCCCCGCAAAGATCACATCCTCCATCTTTCCGCCACGCAAGCTCTTGGCACTCTGTTCGCCCAGCACCCACATCACCGCGTCCGCGATGTTCGATTTGCCGCAGCCGTTCGGGCCCACCACCGCCGCAATGCCGTCTCCCGAAAGATGAATCTCCGTTCGGTCGCAGAACGACTTGAACCCTAGAAGCTGGACCTTTTTGAGCTTGAGCAAACCGCACCTCCCAATACCGCAACTACGCGCAAAACCGCGCTTTCCCGCAAATTCTCGCCCCACGCGGCACACCCTCAGAATGACGCACCGCGCTGTGTCTAATCTAACTGTCGCAACAGACAGCATCAACAAGGTAAATACCACCCGTTGTGGATAAACCGCCCTCAACCCCACAAATGGGCTGTCTTATCCAGTCCTTACGAGAAAAGATACCCCCCGCCCGCCCCCATTCCAGCATACCCCTTCCCCACCTCGCGCCCCCGTCACCCCCCCCGAAAACCCTCCTTCGCAGCCTTCTCTTTTTCCCTGATCACCAACCCTCCGCCCACCCAACACTACACACCTGTGAGCCCTGTCACATACAGCCCCGTCCTCTCTCCCATATCAATAGATTGTCGGTTGTCGTGGAACAAACTCTCCCCACGCGCAGTCATCTCCGGAAGGACATATCGCTCGATGAATCGCTTCAAAGATACAGGACATCTCCTCCGATTTGCCTTTCTCTTCGTCATCGCCTTCGTGGCGTTCCTCATCATTCGCCACTTCGTCGTGCCCAAGAGCTTCGGGGAGTACGGCCACTACCGCGGTGCCGCCATCGGCGAAATCGCCGCCCTCCCCATCCACTTTGCCGGACACCAAACCTGCGAGACCTGTCACGCCGACATCCTCGCCACCAAGGCCCCCGGCAAGCACGCCAACGTCAACTGCGAAGCCTGCCACGGCCCGCTCGCCAAGCATGCCGACGACCCTTCGATCACGCCACCCAAACTCGACACCGCAGTCCTCTGCATCCGCTGCCACGCGGCCAGTGCTGCCAAACCCAAGGGCTTCCCGCAGGTAGACGCGGACCAGCACGCCGGCGGTGTTCCCTGCGAAACCTGCCATCAGCCGCATAGCCCCGCAATCCAGACCGGAGGGACGAAGTGAGCATCGACCGACGCCATTTTCTAATCATGCTGCCCGCGGCAGCCATCGCCTGGAAGTACGTACTCGCCGGGACCCCCGAAGAGTCCCCCAACTACACGATGAGCGATCACTGGTGGAGCATGCTCATCGACATCCCCAAGTGCATTGGCTGCGGCAACTGCGTCCGCGCCTGCGCGTTGGAGAACGACGTCCCCGAAGGCCACTTCCGTACCTGGGTCGAGCGTTACCACGTCACCGACTACGACATGGTCAATCCCCAGGTCATCTCGCCCGACGGCGGCAAGGAAGGCTTCCCCAGCGTCCCTGAAGATGCCGGCAAGTATTTCTTCGTTCCCAAATTGTGCAACCACTGCGCGGATTCACCCTGCACCCAGGTTTGCCCGGTTGGCGCCACCTTCATCTCGCCGGACGGCGTCGTCCTCATCGACCAGACCTACTGCCTCGGCTGCGCCTACTGCGTTCAGGCCTGCCCCTACGGCTGCCGCTACATCCATCCGGAAAAGAAAGTCGCCGACAAGTGCACTCTCTGCTATCACCGCATCACCAAGGGCCTCACCACCGCCTGCTGTGAGAGCTGCCCCACCGGCGCGCGCCAACTGTGCGACCTCAAAGATCCAAACGACCCCATCCACGCCTTCCTGAAAACGCACCACGTTCAGGTACTCAAGCCGCAAATGGCCACCGGCGCAAAGGTCTTCTACAACGAACTGGACGGCTCAGTCCGCTAAAACAGGTGCTATCGAAAATGATTTGTCATTCTGAGCGCACGAAACGAATTTGTCATTCTGAGCGAAGCGAAGAATCCCCGCGTTTGTCTTTTTCTTCGCTGTCACCGCAGAACCGGAGAGCGTTATGAACGGTGTTGAAGGCTACATGTATCCGAACGAAATCAACCTCATCTGGAGCGTGTTGATCGTTCTTTATCCCTACATCACGGGATTGGTCGCAGGCGCATTCATTCTCGCGTCGCTGGTCCGCATCTTCAATGTCAAGGCCGTAGCCCCCACCTATCGCCTGGCGCTGCTCACCGCGCTATCCTTCCTCATCGTCGCGCCGCTCCCGCTCCAACTTCATCTCGGCCACCCCGAGCGCTCGCCCGAGATGTACTTCACTCCCCACAGCACCTCCGCCATGGCCATGTTCGGCTTCGTCTACCTCTGGTACCTCATGGCCGTCCTCGTCTTCGAAATCTGGCTCGACTACCGTCACGAGATCGTTCTCCTATCGCAATCCAGCAAGGGGCTATTGCGCCTGATCTATAAGGTGATGACGCTCGGTTCAGACAACGTTAGCCCCCGCGCCCTAGCCATCGACCACAAAGTCAGTTGGATCGTCACCCTCATCGGCATCCCTTCCGCCTTCATCCTGCATGGATACGTCGGCTTCATCTTCGGCTCCATCAAGGCCAACCCCTGGTGGAACTCGCCGCTGATGCCCGTCGTCTTCATCTTCTCCGCCATGGTCTCCGGCATTGCCGCCGTCATGCTGCTCTACATGGTCACCACCAAGTGGCGCAAGCTCCCCATCGACATGCCGTGCGTCGATACCACCGCGATGTACCTCTTCTACATCTTCATCATCGACTTCTCGCTCGAGATGCTCGACCTGATCCATCGCATCTACGAGGCGGACGAGAGCTTCCGCAGCCTCAACTTCATGGTGCACACCAAGCTCTATTTCTCCCAGATCGTCCTCCAACTCATCGTCGGGACCATCACCCCAATCATCCTGCTCGGAATCGTTCAGGTCACCAAGCTTCCCGCAATGGTCCGTCGGCGCATCTATATTGTGTCCGGGTGCCTGGTTCAGGTAGGCGTTTTTGCCATGCGCTGGAACGTCGTCATCGGCGGTCAGCTCTTCTCCAAGAGCTTCCTCGGATACACCACCTACAAGATGACCCTCATCACCAAGGAAGGATTGCTCGCCGCAATCGTCCTCAGCATTCTGCCTCTCATCATTCTGGCGGTCCTCGTAAAGCTGCTGCCTCCCTGGCCTGACAAAGAGCTCGGCTACATCGAACCCGCCGCCACGCCCGCCACCTAGCAGCATGTTGCGATCGGACTTTGTACGCGGGTAACGAACATGGACGAACTACCCGAAGTCCTAACCCGGCTTACCACTCGGCTCGATGCCCTCGAAAGTCGCGTCGCCCTCCTCGAACACACATCCGAAGCCCCCGCCGCGCTGCCTGCGCCCGCACTATCGGAAATCCAGCTCACACCGGCCATCGCAGCTTCTACCTTCGCGCAGTCCGGAGCAACTTTCCTCGTGCTCGGCAAAGCCATGCTGGGCATAACCGGCGCATATCTGCTCCGCGCCGTCGCCGAGTCCGGTTCATTTCCCAAACTCGCAGTCGTGGCCCTTGCCATCGCCTATGCGTGCACGTGGCTGGTCTGGGCGTCGCGCGTGCCCGTCGGCGAATGGTTTGCCAGCACCACCTACGCCGGCACCTCAGCCTTGATCATCGCTCCCATGCTTTGGGAGCTCACGCTGCGCTTCAAGGTCCTCTCACCCTCCGCCTCCGCAGCCCTGCTGGCCGGATTCGTATGCACCGCCTACGCGCTCGCATGGAAGCGCGATCTCACCTCCATCATCTGGGTGGCCGATCTCGCCACCGCCATCGCTGCGATTGCCCTGTTGATCGCCACCCACGACATGGAACCCTTCGTCGCCGTGCTCCTGCTCATGGCCTTCCTCACCGAGGCTGCCGCCTATCGCAATCGCTGGCTCAACGTCCGGCCTGTCGTCGCAGTCGCCGTCGACCTCGCCGCCTGGACGCTCCTTTACATCTACGCCAACCCCGACCGTAACCTCGCGGACTACGCCAACGTCGGTACCGCGGCACTCCTGGCGCCCGCCATCGCTCTATTCCTCATCTACGGGACCAGTGTCGCCCTGCGCACCATCCTGCTCCGCCGCGAGATCACTCTCTTCGAAACTGCCCAGGCCGTCATCGCCTTCCTGCTCGCCGCCGACGCCGTCTTCCATTTCGCACCCGTTCATGGCGAACCCGTCTTCGCAGCATTTTGCCTGGCGCTCTCCATCGCCGGCTACGCCACCATCTTCGTCTTCCATGAAATCACCACCGAGCGCAACGTCCGCGTCTACGCTACCTGGAGCCTCGCCCTCTTTCTCCTCGGCGGCTTCGTCTGTCTCCCTCCGCTGTGGCTTGCGTCCAGCCTCGTCGTCGCAGCCATCCTCGCCACCACAGCGGGCGTCGACTCGTCTCGTCTGACTTTGGCCTTCCATAGCCTGATCTATCTCTTCGCCGCTGCGTTCGCCTCCGGATTGCTGCAGTACGCTGCCCACGCGGTCGCTGGCGCCTTTCCTCCTCCGCCCGGAGCAATCACCTGGATCGTCGCCGCCGCAATCATCCTCTGCTATGCCATCGGCGGCCAGATCCAGGACACGGACTGGAAGCCGCAGTTCTTCCACACCCTCTCCGCGGCTCTGGCCGTCGGCTCTGCCGCAACTGTTCTGGTCTCCGCCATCGTGGGTCTCACGGCGTCCGTCATCACTCCCGGCTCGTCCCACGTTGCCGTCATCCGCACCCTCACCGCCTGCGCGCTCGCGCTGGCACTCGCCTGGCTCGGGCCCCGCTGGCGCCGCATCGAACTCGTATGGCTCGCCTACGCAACCATTGCCGCAGTCGCCGCGAAGTTGCTCCTCGAAGACCTCCGCCAGGGTCACCCCGAGTTCATCGCCGCGTCCATCTTCCTCTACGCCGTAACCCTCATCCTCGTCCCCCAACTCGTCCGCCGCTCCACCCGCAAATGGCAACCCGCTCCACCGCCATCCATTTAGCCCGGCATCAAGTCAGCCCGGCATCAAGGCCGTCTTAAGACAGGCCGGGACTTTAGTCCCGGCACTCACCGCACAAGAGAGAAAGTGGGCTTTAGCCCCTGGGGCACTCTTCTTGCGGCCGGTCGCACCGCGCTCTACGCCCGCCGCCGATACCGAATCGCAAACTCATACGCTGGGTTGTGCGCACCCGGCTTCTATCCCGCTTCGCTGGGGCCGCTGCTAATCCTCTTCCGGCTTCTCAATATGGTTGATCACCAGCCGCTCCACCGGTCCTTTCGCCGGTTTCAGTTGCAGGCCGAGCTGCTCAAAAACATCTTCGACGGTTGGTGCGTCTTCGCTGGGGTAAATATGTGAGTCCGGCTCCATGTTGACCCCGCCGAAAACTGGCATCACAAAGTTATACCTGTCCGGCAGGTTTGTATGGTCCGCTACAACGCGGTCCATCCTGTTGGAGAATATCTCCGCCAGGCCCGCCATGGTAAACCCCTGATAATAGCTGGTTGTGTTTGTCCAGAGGTGGCTTGTGCCCTGCTGTACCCGGCCGTCCGGCAACGTGGTCTGATCGCCATCCTTGTACGTCGTCAAATGGACCTTCTTCGTCGCGGACAGCGCATAGATGTCCTTGGGCGAGCTATCCACGCGGATTTTCAGTTTCACCGTGTCCGCCAGGACCTTGCGGATCAGCACGCGGCGCGCAGTAAGGTCCAGCTTCTGCCAGGCCGGAAAATCTTCCGCCGCCACCTTGACGATGAACTCGTAAGGGTCGTCGTCCACCCACTTCGGATACCCGCTCTCCACGCTGTAAGTCTTCAGCGACCCGGTGTAGGCAAAGTAGATGATGCGCGACAGCGACTCGCAGTGGTAGGCCAGGTAATCGGCCGTCATGGGCATGTCCACCTTGGTAGTTCCAAACTTGTCCGGCGGACACCGCTTGAAGGACACCACATCGAAATTGATGTTTGCCGGCACAGCATCCATCGGCGCAGGCACGGCACTCGGCGGAGCCGGCGACTGCGCACGAGCAATCGGCTGCGCACCCCACAAGGCAGTGGCGGAAATCAGCGCCCACACCACCCGCCAATCCACGCTTCCGCGCTTCGTAATCATTGCGCCCCTTTGCGGCGAGGCCATAGGTTCCAGGCTAAGCCCGCCGCCGATACCGAATCGCAAACTCATACTCCGCATTCGGCGGAAACAGCCGCGCCACCAGCCGCAGCCTCTCCGCCAGCGCCTGCGGCGCCAGCAGCGGGTACTCCCGCTCGCGCAGCTCCGAGTAGTCGAAGTCCACCGACAGCGACAGCAAATAAATCGCCACCGCATCCGAGAACGCCGCCTCCAGGTAGTCCGTCTTCGCCTTCTCGTCGATCCGCCCTTTGCCATCCCGCGAAGCGCCGTCGCCCACGCCCAGCGCCGCCGCCCGGCTCTCCCATGCGTCCAGGCTGGTCTCGCCCCTCACGTCGGCCACCGCTTGTCCCCATGCCAACTCCGCAAAGCTCTCTGCGACTCCCGCCTCGTCCACAAACGCGTGCCCCACATTGATAAAAAACTCGAACGCCAGCGAAAACCGGTCGTTCAGCAGCCGGCTGGAGATGAATACTCCTTCACTCTCCCCCGCAATCCCGTCCGCGCCGTCTCCCAGCGCCACATTGCGATGGCAGATCGCCAGGTCGGCCAGCTCCGTGCTGTAGCTCGGCGAGATCATCGTCGCCTCATTCCCGCCCCGGTGACCAACCGCCTCCGCAGCGCGTCCCTCCGCCAGCGCCAGCGGCACAAAAAAGTAAATCTTCCGCTCCAGCGCGGCCGCCACGGCCGTCGGCACCGCCTGCACCATGCGCGCAAGTTCTTGGTCGTTCAGTCCGTTTTCGCCGAACCCGGCAAAGTGGATACCGTTCGGCGACCGGCGCACCGTCACCTCCCGCGCCACCTGCGTAGCCTGCACCAATCCGTCCTGAATGCTCTCTGCCATCCTCGTTACACCTTCTGCCATAAACCGCTATTCTACCTGCATGGCCCAATCTTCCCCTACCGACGCGCACCCAACCCCACGCACCTTCGGCACGGGGTATGTGTTCGGCATCCCACTCGGAGACCTCGGCTGGTTCGGCAGTCTGCTCATCGGCGTCGCGTCGGGATTCTTTGCCTTCTTCGCTTCCACCTTCTGCGCCATCTTCATCATCCTCATCTCGAACACCGCGTTTCACACCACCATCGACTTCGCATACAGCTATAGCCGCGTCGGCTTCCCCATCGGCGTCGTTGTCATGATCGCCGCGCTCAGCTACCTCGGCACCCTCTGGTTCAAGCGCATCCTGCGCCGGAGCTAACGTCTTGTTTCCCAAACTATTCAGGAAACCGAAGTATGCCTTACCATACGGAGCGCAATCGTAGAATCCTGCTGCTGAGCGTGGCCTTGGAATTGGCTGTTGCTGCGCCTCTTTCATTTGGTCAGGCCAGCACAGTTGCACCGGAAACCCACGACGTTACGGCCCAGGTGCCTGCGTTCGAGGTGGTTTCGATCAAACCCTGTCAGGACCCTCGGGAACGGCAAGTGCCTGGCGACACATACCCGTCTCGCGGCAATTCATCCCCCGGAAGGCTTCGCACTGGTTGTTATCCCTTGCTCGACGATCATGGCATGGGTCTGATTCGGGCTGCCTATGCTGATACATTTACTCCGATCAATGGAGGCCCGTCCTGGATTCACTCAGCCTTCTATGAGATCGACGCTACTGCGGAAGGAAATCCGAGCGTGAAAATGATGATGGGCCCCATGATGCAGGTGCTCCTGGAAGAGCGCCTTCATCTGAAGGTCCATCGTCAAACCGGCGAGGGTTCGGTTTATATCTTGAGCGTCGCGCGTGGGGGACCGAAGTTGCACCCGTTTGCCGAAGGAAGCTGCCCGGTCGCCATGCAGCCGGGCCAGGAGTATTGCAGGGGCCTGATCAACGCGGGAGTGCCGACGTCCCCCGCCTCTCTGGACGATCGAGGCATCACGCTCGATGGTTTTTCCCGGCAACTCCGCGCGGTCTTAGACCGACCCGTGATCAACCAGACGAAGATCGCCGGGCAATTTGATATTCACGTCGCGTTTTCACGAGAGGGAACAAAGTTCGAAGGCATGTTTCATATACCGCCCATCGATGGCGGTTCCCCCACGTCCGACCTGACCGGGCTTCCCTCGATCTTTACTGCGTTCCAGGAGCAGCTTGGCCTCAGACTCGAACCGGGTAAAGGGCCGGTCGAAACGCTCGTTATCGACCACATCGAGAAGCCATCGCCAAATTAGACAGGACGCTAACTTCCTTGCAACATGAAGTCCCATCGCGCACTGCCCTCCGGGTCGCCATGCGCCGCGCCGCTCACCAGCTTTACGACGCCCCACCCCTCATCCTCAACGACCCCATCGCCGTTCCCATCCTCGGTCCCTACGCCGAAGAGATCGCCCGCACTCCCGGCCGCAATCCCGAGCACAAGCCCCGCCCATTCTCCATCGCCCTGCGTGCCTTTCTCGTCGCCCGCAGCCGCTACGCCGAAGACCTCCTCGCCCAGGCCGTCGCCCGCGGCATCACTCAGTATGTCCTGCTTGGTGCCGGCCTCGACACCTTCGCTCATCGCAACCCCCACCCCTCCCTGCGCGTCTTCGAGGTCGACCACCCCGCCACGCAACAGTGGAAGCGCGAACTCCTGCTCGCCGGCAACCTCCCTGCACCCGCCAACCTCACCTACGTGCCCATCGACTTCGAGCTCCAGTCTCTCCCAGCCCAACTCCACGCCGCCGGCTTTTGCTCCGCTGAGCCCAGCTTCTTCGCATGGCTCGGCGTTGTCCCCTATCTCACGCTCGCCGCCTTCCGCGCCACGCTCGCCTTCATCGCATCGCAGCCACGCGGCAGCGGCCTTGTCTTTGACTACGGCCAGCCCCGCGCCACGCTTCCCCCGCTCGAGCAGTTAGCCCACGACTCGCTCGCCTCCCGCGTCCATCTCGCCGGCGAGGCCTTCCAGCTTTTCCTCACGCCCGCCGAAATCGCAACCGAACTCGCCGCCTTCCCCGCGCGCGAAGACATCGGCTCACCCGAGATCAACGCCCGCTACTTCGCCGCCCGCACCGACACCCTCAAGGTCCGCGGCTCCGCTGGCCGCCTCGTCAGCGCCTGGCTTTAGCCCCAATCGAACCCTCAAATCCGCCCCGAAATCGCCAACCAATCAGGTTTTCTGCATCTAAATAAGCAACGCACCCGGGCACTCAAGTTGCCCAAAACAACCCGCCGTATCCGACCGGGAGGTCGCAATGCTTCCTCGCAAGTCGCTCTCTCTTCTCACCCTCTGCGGACCCGCCCTGTTCCTCGCGGCCCAAACCCCACCCGTCCCCGGCAGCGCACAACCTCCGGATCCACCTACCGCCGCCCGCGCAGTTCTCCCCTCCGCAACCCTGCAACCTTCGCTCGACGTCCTCCGCACCGCGCTCGTCACCCTGCGCCTGGACCGCTGGAAGGCCTCCAACGCCATCCGCGACGAAGCCCAGGAAAACATCGGCTCCATCCAGCGCGACGTGCAATCCACACTCCCCGCCTTGGTGGCCACAGCCGACGCCGCACCCGCCTCCGCCGCCAAAGCCCTCTCCGTCTATCGCAACGTCGAAGCCCTATACGACGTAACCCTCCGCGTCGACGCCGCCGCCCGCCTCGCCGCTCCCACCGACCAGATGTCCGCACTCGATCAGGCCCTCGCGCGACTCGACGACAGCCGCCGCGCCCTCGGCGACCAACTCCAGCGGACCGCCGCCGCACAGGAAGTTCAGATCGTCCATCTCCAGGCCGCGCTCAAAGCGGTTCCGCCGCCCGCCCCGGCGCCGCCCCCGCCGGTCGTCAAGTGCGCCGCCCCACCCGTTGTCCACACTAAAAAGAAACCCGCCGCCAAGCCAGCCACGCCTCCGGCCAACTCGCAAAACTCCTCAACCCCTAACTCCTCAACTCCGTCGCATTAACTCTCTGCGACCGCGCCAACCCGTCGCCAAGCCATTCAGTCCGCCGCTGTTTGCGCCACCGTCTCCTTCGCAGACTCCGGTACCATCCACCCCAGCGCCTGGATCAGGTAGTTCTTCATCTCCTTGCGTTCCACAATCGCATCGATGAACCCGTGTTCCAGCAGAAACTCCGCGCGCTGGAAGCCCTCGGGCAGCTTCGTCCGCGTCGTCTGTTCGATCACGCGCGGTCCGGCAAATCCGATCAGCGCACCCGGCTCCGAAATATTCAGGTCGCCCAGCATCGCGAAGCAGGCCGTAACCCCGCCAAACGTCGGATCGGTCGCCACTGAAAGATACGGAATTCGCTCCTGGTCCAGCCGCGCCAGCCCCGAGGCAATCTTCGCCAGTTGCATCAGCGAGACGATCCCCTCCATCATCCGCGCGCCACCCGACGCCGCCACAATGATCAGAGGATGCCGCGTCGCCAGCGAGCGGTCGATCGCCCGCGCAATCGTCTCGCCCACTACCGCGCCCATGCTCCCGCCGATGAATCCATACTCCATCGCGCTCAGCACCACATCGTGCGAACCCATCTTGCCTAGCGCTGTCAGAATCGCGTCATTCAGCCCCGTCTTCTTCCGCGCCTCCGCCAGCCGGTGCTGGTAGCGCTTCAGGTCGGTAAAATCCAGCGGGTCGGTCGACCGCAGCTCCATATCCACCAGCTCATACCCCGGCTCCAGCAGCAGCTCGATCCGCTCTCGCGCATTGATGCGGAAGTGGTGCCCGCACTTGGGACACACGTTCAGGTTCTCTTCCAGGTCTTTCTTGAAGATCGCCTGCCGGCAACTGCCGCACTGGATCCACAACCCTTCCGTGCGCACCGTCTTCCGCTTGTCGTTCCCGAACGCGTTGTCTTCCCGTTTGAACCAGGTCATCCGTTGCTTCCTCTGGGGCCTCGACCGCCGCCGATCCATTGTATCGGGACTCGCTCCTCTTGTGGCTTCTTAAGCCGCAGGGGGACTCTGGATCCATCCGCTCCATTCCGAGCTACCCAGTCGCAAATAGCACCTGAAAGGACGCTTCGTTAAGGGCACGGCTTCAGCCGTGCCGTAAAGGCAGCAAAACACGTGGGGCTTTAGCCCCTGAGGTCACTGCCTGATGAGCCGCGGCACCGACTGTCTCGTCCCGGCAATCCTCGCAAACATCTGAGCACCCCCAATAACCCCCAGAAAAATAAATCCGAGCGCATCCCCCACTCGCCCGTCTGTGGAGTAGAAGGAATGCATGAACGCGATCGGGGAACAGGCCTTGCGATGGTTCTCAGCAGAAAGGGTCTCGGCTGAGCCAACCGAAATAACCGGGCCCGATCTGACCGCCCTCGTGCGCGACTACTCGCCCCTGCTCTACCGCGTCGCGCTCTCCGTCCTCCACAACCCGGCCGAGGCGGAGGATGTCGTCCAGGACGCCTTCGTTCGCGTCCTTCAACGCCGTCACCAACTGGCCGCCATCCTCGACCTCCGTCCCTGGCTGGTCCGCATCGCCTGGAACCTCGCGCTCGACCGTGCCCGCCGCACCCGGCCCAATCAGATGGACGACATATTCGCCGCCTCTCTAGTCGCCGCCGATCTCCCCGCCGATCAGGCCCTCGCCGAGGCGGGACAAATTCAGCAGGTGCTCCGCGCCATGGAGCGATTGCCCACCAAAGAACGCCAGGTCCTGCTCCTCTCAGCCATGGACTCGCTCAGCACGGCAGAGATTGGGGCCGTCCTCGGCCGCAGCGAATCCAGCGTACGCTCGCTCCTCTTCCGCGCCCGCGCCCACCTCCGCCAGCGCCTGGAGGGTTGAGGGTCGAAGGGGCTCTGGCTTTTGAGATAGGCCGGGACTTTAGTCCCGGCATTACAGGGGCAGAATCAACTTGGGCTTTAGCCCCTGGGACACGTTTTTTGCGGACTTGCCCGAAACGCAGAATTCTTTGGAGCATTTATGAACACCGAACACCAACCCGACAACGCGATCGACAAAACCCTCGCCGCCCTCAACACCGCCGCTCCGCCCGAAGGCCTCGAAGCCCGCGTCGCCCACCGCCTCGCCGCCCAACCCGCTCCCGCCCATCTCTGGCGCGACCGCTTCCCCGCCGCCTGGTGGCGCGGAGCAGCTACCGGAGCCGCCTTTGCCCTGCTCGCCGTAACCGCAGTTCTGCTCCTCCAGCACAAAACCCCTCCGCGTAGCCACATCGCCGTCAACCTGCCCACTCATGCCCCCACTACAACCCCGGTCAACGCGCCCGAATCTCTCACCCCTTGCGCCCAACCAGCCATCCTCCGCACCCACACCCCGGCCGCCTCACCAGCCACTGAGATCGCCGCATCCCATTCCATCCCCGCCAGCCCGCTCACCTCGCAGGAGCGCGAGATCCTCCGCCTCGCCCAAACCGCCGACCCCAGGGCCCTCGCAACGCTCAACCCGGAACACCAGGCGCAGCTAGAAGCAGAGAACGCCGCGCAGTTCGAAAAATTCTTCACGCCCCCACCCCCGCCACCGCCTCCACCGGATCAACCCGCAGCAAATCCCGCCGCGAATCCTGAAGCCAACCCCGCCAATCCCGAAGCCACTCCGCAAGCCAATCCGGAACCGGATCCACCCACGAATTCAGACACCAATCCAGCAGTCAATTTGAATCAATAGACCCGCACTCTCACGAAAGAGGAACAACCATGAGGAAGTTTGCCACCGCACTTTACGCCGCAGCGCTGCTCGCGGGTTCCACCGCCCTGGCCCAAACCGCAGCCGCCAAGCCGGCCGAAGACACCGCCGCTGCAAAACCAGCCCCAGCGATGTCCACTGGGGCGCGCTGCGACGAAGAAACAAGCAGTCCCGAGCGAACCTTCTACCTTAACAATATTGCCCAGCAGGTCGAAGCCAACGAGATAGTGGCCGCCATGCGCAACCTGTTGAACCCGTGCGACAAGATCTACCTGGTTATCTCGCGGAACGCCATCGTCGTGCGCGCCGGCGCCGAGAACATGGCGCTCGCCCAAAAGCTCCTCAGTGACCTCGATCGGGCCAGGAAGACCTACCGCCTCACCTACACCGTCACCGAGATGGACGGAACCAAGCGAATTGGCAGTCAACACTTTGCCACGGTCTTGACCGACGGCCAGGAGACGTCGCTCAAGCTCGGCAACAAATTTCCAGTCGTCACCGGATCAGGCGGCTCGGCAGCGCAGACCCAGTTCACGTACATCGACGTCGGCATGAACTTCAGCGCAACCCTGATGGAAATGGGCCAAAACGCCATGCTGAAGTCCTCCGTGGATGACACCAGCGTTGCACCGGAAAACTCCACCATAGCAGGAGTTCAGGAGCCGATCGTTCGCCAGGCCTCGCTGAAGGGCGAATCGCTCCTCGCACCCGGCAAGCCCCTGATGCTCGGATCGGTGGACATCCCCGGCAGCACCAGCCACCTCGACGTCGAAGTCGTCATGGAGCCCCTGCCCTAACCGCAAACCATCCTTGGAACCACAACCCAGCTAACCATTTCCTGCGCCGTCATTCTGGACTCAGCTCCATCGAGTCCAGAATCTCGGTATTGTCCTCGTCCGGACCATCTTTCCCCCCAACGCCCCCGCGCGCCCAAATCATCTTCTCGGAATCGATGGGGTACCCTGTTAGCTGCACGCTTCAGGAGCGCTCCGACCACCCCATGACCGTCCAATACCGCATGCCCGCCGAGTGGGCGCCTCACGCCGCAACCTGGATCGCCTGGCCCCACAACCCCGACGACTGGCCCGGAAAGTTCCAGCCCATCCCCTGGGTCTACGCTGAGATCGTCCGCCATCTCTCCTGCGTCGAAGACGTTCACATCCTCGTCAACGACCTCGCCGCCGAGCGCCGCGCCACCAACATCCTCCGCCGCGGTGGCGCCAACCTCGCCCGCCTCCACTTCCATCACTGGGCCACCGACCGCGTCTGGCTCCGCGACTCCGGCCCCATCTTTGTCAAGAACGCACAAGGCGACCTCGCCGTCACCAACTGGAAGTTCAACGCCTGGGCAAAATACTCGAACTGGCATCGCGACGACCAGGTCCCGCACCACGTCGCCAAACTCTACAACCTCCCCGAGATCAAGCCCGAAATCCCGCCGCCTCCAGCCGCCTCCGCAAGCATGAGACCTCACCGCATCGTCCTCGAAGGTGGCTCCATCGACACCAACGGCGCCGGCGTCCTTCTCACCACCGAAGAATGTCTTCTCTCCGAAATCCAGCAGCGCAACCCCGGACTCGGCGACGAAACCACCACGCAGCGCCTGCTCGAAACCGCCTTCCACTATTACCTCGGCATCAACCAGACCCTCTGGCTGCCCCGCGGTTGCGCCGGCGACGACACCCACGGTCACATCGACGACATCGCCCGCTTCGTAGCCCCCGACAATAACCAGCACACCATCCTCGCCTGCGTCGAGCCCAACCCCGCCGACGAGAACCACCTGCCCCTCGCTGAAAACCTCGACCGCCTCCGCAGCTTCCGCAACGCGCATGGCCCGAACCGCGGCAAGCCCTTCCAGATCGTCGAACTCCCCATGCCCGCGCCCGTAATCTTCGAAGGCCAGCGCCTGCCCGCCAGCTACGCCAACTTCTACATCGCCAACTCGCTCGTGCTCGTCCCCACCTTCAACGACGCGCAAGATCGCCACGCGCTCAACATCATCGCCTCCTGCTTCCCCACCCGCCAAGTCGTCGGCATCCACGCCGTCGATCTCGTCTGGGGCCTCGGCACTCTCCACTGCCTCACCCAGCAGCAACCCGCATGAATAATCGCGACCAGCGTGAGCCGACGAGCACCATCCGCAGAAAATGCGCTATCGATCGAAGCCAATGACTGAAGACGTCATCTACCTCCAGGCCGCCATCGCCGAAGCCCGCGCCGCCGAGCACGCTGGCGAAGTCCCCATCGGCGCCGTCATCGTGCACAAGGGCGATATCATCGCCCGCGGCCAAAATCGCGTCCTCCGCGACCACGACCCAACTGCCCACGCCGAGATCGTCGCCCTCCGTCACGCCGGCCGCGCCATGGAGAACTACCGCCTGCTGAACGAAAACGACGAAGGCTGCACCCTTTACGTCACCCTCGAGCCCTGCGCCATGTGCGCGGGCGCCATCCTCCACGCCCGCATCGCCCGCCTCGTCTACGGCGCTGCCGACCCCAAGGCCGGCGCCTGCGGCTCGGTCCTCAGCGTCATGAACCATCCCCGGCTCAATCACGAAGTCGAAGTCGTCTCCGGCCTCCTCGCCGGCGAGTGCGGCGCCCTTCTCACCAACTTCTTCCGCACCCGCCGCTAGACGATCCCCCACCTATCTTCGAGCCGTCGCCACCACCAGTTGAGTCGCCGCACTCGTCGCCGCTCCCGCCGTCCCGTTCGCCGCCGCGCTATCCGCGTCCGCGATCGTGTCATAGAACATCGCCACCAGTGAAAAATTCGGCGCGCACGTCACGTCGGAAACCAGCGGCTTGTCGAAGGTAATGGTGCGGATAAACGACCCGTGGGATGCGTCGAACTCCATCAGCTTCATCTTCGGCGGCTTAGCCGCCTCATCCGCCTTCGGCTGCGTGCGTACATCTGCCTCCTTCACCCGCAGCACCAGCGTCCCCCGTCCCCCGCTCGATACCAGAACATCGTTCAACACATATCCGGCGGGGATCCCAACCGGAATCATCCGCGCTTCACCCGAAAGGCTCAGCGCCACAATCGGCTTCGTCGTTTCTGACCACGTCAGCAGCACCTCACTGCCAAACGCGACAAACGTCGCACCCTGCAACGATTCCACGGTTGCAAGCTGTGCCGCCGCCTCACTCCGCGCCGGGTTCCCATGCGCGTCCCGCGGCACCGTCGGCCGCACCGCATCGAGGTCGACAAACCGTCCTGCCGTCCCGTCCCCCTTCACCATCGCAAGCATCGGCAGCAGGTTTCCCTCGTCCCAGCCAAGCACCATAACATCGCCCGACGCAAACCGCGCCACCTTCACCGGCTTGAACCGGATGTCCAACCTCACCAGATTGCTCGAGTCGCCCACCTGGTCCTCCAGCGACAGGAAGTAATCCCTCACCCGCGGCGATGCGTCCGTTCCGTCATCCCGCTGGTCCGCTTCCAGCAGCGTCACCAGTTGCTGGTCTCCCGCAAAAAAATCGCGGACCAGAACATTGGTGTAGTCGATCGGCAGCTTGCGCAGCAGGTGCATCACCCCGCCTGCGGTCGAAATGGAGTAAAGCTCCTGCCCAGCCATTCCGCCGCTCGTCGTCAAATCGTAGAAAGCCGTGCCGTCCGTCGAACAGTGCGCCCTCGTTGTACTACTCCCCAGCGGAAGGCCCAGCACTGGCTTCTCCCGGAAAAACTGGACCTTTGTACTCCGCTCGCTCATTCCTGTTGCAGCGCCGCTCCGTGCCACCGCAGGCCCACCCGAGTTGGCCGCACCCGATGCAGCCGCACTCGCTGGCGCTGCAGCCGCAATGCCAGGCGCACCAGCCGTCGTCGCTGTTGATGCTGCCGGAGCGGCACTCACACCAGCCGCAGCCGTCGTCCCAGCCGCCGCCCCGGCAGCCGCACCCGTCCCCGAATCCTGCGCCCACCCAGCCGGCGCAATCGCCACCAGCACAATCCAGCGTGCAAAGCGAAGCAGCTCAGCGCTCTTCATCTCGCAGTTCCTCCAACACATCTCTGTCAGCCCAGGTTAAGGATGAGACGCGCAAACCCAGCGAAGGTCTGCTCGCCTTCACAGATTACTCGTAACCGGCAAAAACGCCCGCCATGAGTTATATCCCCCATTCGCGTCATTGCCCACCCTTTCCGCCCGCGCATAGCCTTGTTCGGCAGGGAGCGAACCATGCCGCCGACCACACCCCAAGACCCTCCGCGCATCTACCGGCCCGCCCTCAGTATGAGGGTCCTTTTCGCCATCAGCGGTTGCACGCTCATCGCATTTGGCGGCATCTTCACCTACCTCTTCGGCAAGCTCTTCGCCCTCTTCTTCAGTGCCAGTGGCGCGGACTCCCAGGCGGATTCCGCCGCCCGCGTTCTAATGGCAGCCGTCGTCGTTGGCGGAGGCCTGGTCGTTCTGCTCTGCGCCGTCGGCGGCATCACCCAACTGCTCAAGCTCGCAAAGTTCGCCGTCATCCTCTCCGCGGACTCCATCCGTTTCCAATCCCCGTTCGGCTCCACCACGCTCACCTTCGATCAGATCCTCTGCAAGCGCAGCCGCGTCACCACCGGCCGCTTTGGCGACACCTACACCGTGCTCATCCCCAAGGATGAGCAGCGCCGCAACCTCGCCATCTCCTCCGACTTCGTATTCGACGAGGCCTACACCCGCTGGCTCGCGTCCCTCCCCGACCTGGACGCCGTCCTCACCGCCTCGCCCACACCAGCCGGCCAGCTCCGCTAGCGCACGCGCCGCCGCACCCAGCAGCCGTCACTCTCCCGGAGGCCCACCGCCGCCCGGTCCACCCCCACCTGGACCGCCGGGACCACCTCCAGGCCCACCACCCGGCGGAGGTCCATCCGGCGGCGGCCCATCATCGCCATCGTCGTCCGCGTCGTCCTGCGATGACTTCGCCCGCTTTGCCTCGTCCTTCGCGTACTTGCTCGCCTGGGCGTCGGTCAGTTGCAGCTTTACCTTCGCCACCGTCTGCAGATGCACCTTCCTCACCGCGCCCGCGTACTCTGAGTCGCTCAGAGCCTCATCCTCACCCAGCGTATGCACCCGCTTCTGCTGTTCCAGTAGAATCGGCTGAATCTTCGTCTTCTGCTGCTCGGTCAGGCTGTAGCGCTTGGCCAGGCGCGCCAACTCCTTTTCCGCGTCATACCTTTTGTTGCCCACCGTCAACGAATCCGCAGCAGCCGTCACCGTCTCCGAAGCCTTCGTCTGCGCCACCACCCCGGTACCGCTCAGCAAGAGTGAACCCAATGCAAGCCCAACCGCAATCCCAAACCTTCGATCCGCGTTCATGCCCCAACAGACGCCAATCCCGCCACCCGCGATTACATCCTCGATCTCCCAATCAACTCCTGCCGGTCCATCGGCGATAATCGCCGTTTCGCGGTTGCTCTTCACGTAAAATGGAGATATGGAATTGATCCTTTACTCAGCCGCATGGTGCCGCGACTGCCGTACCGCCAAACGTTTCCTCGACCAGCACTCCATCCCCTACACCGAAGTTGACATCGAGACCACTCCCGGCGCCGCCGATCAGGTCCTCGCCAACGTCGGCAAGCGCGCCATCCCGCAGTTCGTCCTCGACGGAAAATGGATTCAGCCCTACCGTCCTGGCCGCGGGTTCCTCCACGAAGAGATGTCCGCCCTCTTCGGCGTATAGTGTTTTTTTCACCTCGAACCTCGAACCTAGTACCTCGAACCTAGCCTATGATCCTCCGCTACACACGCCCTGCCATGGGCCGCATCTGGTCCGACGAGAACAAGTACCGCTGCTGGCTCACGGTCGAGACCGCCGCCTCGCAAGCCCTCGCCCGCTTCGGCCTGGTCCCGCAGTCCGCCGCCGACGCCATCCGCGATCGCGGCAACTTCACCGTCGCCCGCATCAACGAGATCGAAGCCGAAGTCCGCCACGACGTCATCGCCTTCACCACCACCGTCGCCGAGCACATCGCCGACCCCGAATTCTCCCGCTGGCTGCACTACGGCCTCACCTCCACCGACGTAGTCGACACCGCGCAATCCCTCCAGCTCCGCGAAGCCTCCGCCCTCATCCGCCAGGGAATCCTCGACCTTGCAGCCGCCCTGAAAAAGCGCGCCATCGAGTTCAAACACACGCCCATCATCGGCCGCACCCACGGAGTCCACGCCGAACCCACCACCTTCGGCCTCAAGCTCCTCCTCTGGTACTCCGAGATGCAGCGCAACCTCACCCGCTTCGACGCCGCCGCCG
>CAZAXI010000033.1:0-32819 GCA_964489045.1 uncultured Granulicella sp.
CAGATCGCGCGCGAGATGCTCCAGCGCCACGACTACGTCACCCCCACCATCGACGGTATCCGCTTCTTCGACAAGCCGCCCCTGATGTACTGGCTCGCCGCCGGGTCATTCCATGTCTTCGGAGTTCACGACTGGGCCGGCCGCCTGCCGCTCGCCCTGCTCACCCTGGTCCTGCTGCTGGCGACTTACGCCCTCGGCCTGCGCCTGTTCGCCGGCATCTCACCCGCCGCCCACCCCGACCGCGCCGCACTCTACTCCGCGCTCGCGCTGGCCACCTGCATCGGCCCGTATCTCTACACCCGCTTCTACATCCCCGACATCGTCGTCGCCCTGTGGATGACCCTCGCCGTCCACGCCTTCCTGGTAGCCCTCGAACGCATCGCGCAACAAAATCGGGTGCCCCATGATCACCCCGAGCGAAGCGACGGGGTTATCGTGGGGTCAGTCTCCACCCCTGCTCGAAAGCCGGGTGCCCCATTCATGGCGCAGTCTCATCGCGACATGAGTGGGGTTGAACAACTCCACCGCTCCGCCCTCGTTCCATGCTTGATCTTCGCCGCCGTCACCGCCCTCAATCTCCTCACCAAGGGCTTCATCGGCCTGGTCTTCCCACTCGCCTTCGTCTTCTTCTATCTCGCCTTCGCCCGCCAACTCAGGCTGCTCCCGAAATTCCACGTGATCCCGTCCACGCTGGTCTTCCTCGCCATCGCCGCTCCCTGGCACATCCTGGCCGCGCTGCGTAATCCGCCCATCGCGATGCCTGCCGGCCTCGGCCTGCCCGCGCACGCCGGTTGGGCCTGGTTCTATCTCTACAACGAGCACATCGCCCGCTTCCTCTCCCGCCGCATCCCGCACGACTACGGCCAGGTCCCCATCCCGCTCTTCTGGCTGCTCGCCGCCATCTGGATCTTTCCCTGGACCGCCTTTCTTCCCGGCGCCATCCGCACGCATATCGGAGCTCTGCGCCAAAGACAGTGCTTCCTGCTCTTCCGCAATTCCACGACATCGCCGCAAGAGTTTGCGGATCAGGAACAAGCGAAGATCGCCCAGTTCCGTCGCAACCGCAAGGCCGCTCTGACGCTCCTGGTCTGGACCGGCCTTATCCTCGGCTTTTTCACCCTCTCCGCGCGCCAGGAGTACTACTCGCTACCCGCATTGCCCGCGCTTGCGCTGATGGCGGGATGCTTCCTCGCCCGCGCCGACAACTACCCGACCGGCAGGTCGCTCAAAACTGTTCCTGCCGGAATGCCATTCTCCACGCCCGACCCTCAAGCCAACCGCAGCGCCCTGCGCTGGCACCTCTGGCTGCTGGTCCCGATCTGCACCCTCTGCGCCGCCATCGCCTTCTTCTTCTTCATCACCGCTCCCCACGTCGACCCCCACACCGACATCGCCACGCTGCTGTCGCAAGGCGGCGAATACGATCTCTCCCTCGGCCACCTCTTCGACCTCACCGGCCGCGCCATGGGACTCTTTCGCGGTCCACTGCTCTGCTTCGGCCTCAGCATGATCACCATCGGCCCAATCGCGTGGTTGCTCCGTCGAAGTGGACGAACCCACGCCGCCAACCTCACCCTCGCCGCTGCCGCCGCCGGTCTTCTGCTCTGCATGCACGCAGGCCTGGTCCGCTTCTACCCCACACTCGGCTCCAAAGGCCTCGCCGACGCCATCCTTCAGGCCCAGCGGTCAACCTGTAGCCTGCAACCTGCAACCTGCAACTCCCCCGGCCTGATCGTCATCGACGGCGAGCTTACCTCCGGCTCAACTCTGCTCTTCTACACCGGGCAGCCCGTACATCTCGTCGACGGCCGCATCAATGGCCCGTGGTTCGGCAGCTTCTGGCCCGACGCGCCCGCTGTCTTCGAAACCAACGCCTCCCTGCGCAGCCTGTGGGCCGGCCCCGGCCGCGTCTTCCTGCTCACCTATCACCCCGACCAGCGCATCCCCGACTTCAGCCGCTTCGCCCCCGTCCACACCCTGGCTACCGCCGGCGGGAAATCCATTCTGGTCAATCGCTAAGCCTTAGGACCGGGAAGCGCACCGTCCGGATGATCGCGGACAGATGCCGATCAAACTGCTTCCACTGCGCCTCTTTCACATCGCCCGCGTATCCGTCCAGCCCAATTGTGTCTTCTTCAAACAGGTAGCATGTCCTACCGCGGAACGCCGCATATATCTCTCCGCGGACAAAGTGTGACAGGCCCGCATCGGACACCTGACCTACAGCAAACTCCACGCCGTCGACGTTCAGCGTCTCAACCTTGTCCGAATCTTCACCCCAGCCTTCCACCTGCTTGCGGCACGCAGTCTCCGACGATACCGGCAGCGTCGCATAAACGAACGAGAGCTGCCCAAGGTCGGTTGTCGCCTCGTCTGTGCCAGGGGTGGGCGGGGGTCTGAAGGCGAGTTTGACCCGAAAAGCTATAGGCCCCTTGATCTGCGTAAGCGCAGGCGAGAAATAGCCCTTGACATCTTCTACCGGCTGGAACGCAGCCGGATAGCGGAACGAGATCCCCGTGGAAGAGTCACGGAACGTTGCGAGCGCCCAGGAGCGAGGCCCCGGAGCCTGCGCGATCGCGGAAGCAACCCAAATTACTGAGACCCAGGCGGTGCATCCACCAATTCGCCACCCCCGCTGCTGTCCCATGCCCGGCCTCCTGCTCTACTTCCCTCGCGCCGGCGCATCCGGCAGCTTCCCGCTGGGCAGGTTCGCGCCACCACCCTTCGGCGGCACCGGCTCAAACCGCCCGCCCGCGCCCAGCGAGTACCTCCCGCCGTGGTACTCCATCCGGCTGCCCATGTAGCTTGCCACCCACACCACAAACCCCAGCAGGTCGCGCAGCGGATAGATCAGCGTCGGCTTGCCCGCCTGCTCGTCCTCGAGCGCCCACAGCACCACCGCGGCCATCACCCAGCGGTTGACGCAGGTTGCCAGCAGCCACAGCAGTCCCACCAGCGGATGCCCCGCCAGCAGGCCCCACACCAGCCCCAGCACCCCGAACGGCACCGCATACGTCAGCCCGGTGCCCAGATGCCCTGCCGGCCGCGACCGCCGCGTGCTCTTCATCCAGCGCAACTGGTCGCGGAACGAGCCTCGAAAACCCTGCGGCAGCACCATCAGCCGCACCACGTAGTTCGCCATGCGCACGCCGTACCCCTGCTCCGCCAGCCGGTGTCCCAGCACAAAGTCCTCGGCGTAGTACTGTCCCAGGTCTTCGTAGCCTCCAGCCTTCCGGAACGCGCCGCGCCGCAGCACCATGCTCACTCCCAGCGCGAACCGGGTCGCGCCCTCCAGCATGACGGCCACCAGGATGCCACCCGACATCTCCACGCTCTTGCCCACCGCGTCGAGCTGCGCCGCCAGCCCTCCCGTGGTCCGGCCGACGTACAGGCACGACGCCAGCTCCCGCCGCGGATCGGCAAGTTCCCGCACACACCGCCGCAGATAGTCCCGCGACACCCGCGCATCCGCGTCGCTGGTCACCAGCGTCTCGTAGGCCGCAGCTTCACTTAGCGCCGTCAGCGACCACATCTTCGCATTAGGGAAGCGCGGCTCGCCGCAGGTGAGGAAGCGCGCCCGCACCTCCGGGTGCCCGGCGGCAATCCGCTTCGCCAGTTGCAACCCGGTATCCGTCTCATGCCGCGCGCAGAACAGCAGCTCGTACTCCGGATAGTCCAGGTCGAAGAAGCGCTTCAGATTCTCTTCAAGGTCCGGCTCCATCCCATGCAGCGGCTTCAGCACGCTGACCGGGGGCAGGAAGTCCACGGGCGCCGCTTCCTCGCGCCGCTTGCGGCGGGCAAACCGCACCACGCCCACCAGCACCATCCCGCAATAGACCGTCGACGTCACCGTGCCGGCGAGTGCGCCGTAGAACAAAATCCGCAGCAACAAACTCATCTCACCTTTTCAGCCAAACGTTCTCTCGGCCCGAGCGCCCGAGCGCCCGGCGCCTATACCGCCGCTATCCAGTTTAGAGCATTCCGCCCGCGGCTACCGCGCCAACCACCTACCTGGCCTTGGCCGCCTTCGCCGCGCTCCTGCCCGCCGCAACCGAGCCTTTCAACGGCAGCGCCTTGCCCGCCACCGGAGCCCGCTGCGGAACCATCACCGGACGCCGCACCGGCACCAGCCCGGCACCCGGCTGCTGCTGTTGCATCCGCGCCAGCATCTCCGTGCGCACGTAGTCGACGAACCCCTGCATCTGCCGGTTCATCTCCTCCATCCGCTCGCGCATCTGCAGCACAATCGCGATCCCCGCGATATTCACCCCCAGGTCGCGCGCCAGGTTCAGGATGAACTCCAGCCGTTCCAGGTCCTCGTCCGTATACAGCCGCGTGTTGCCCTCGCTCCGGCTGGGCAGCAACAACCCCTCGCGCTCATACAGCCGCAGCGTCTGCGGATGGATGTCATACATCTCCGCTACCGCCGAGATCATGTACGCGCCCTTGCTCTTACGCTTCGTCGCCATCGCCGTTCACCTGCAAAATTCCGCATCCGGGTTTATCGGTTCAATCGGTGTCATCGGTGTTAAGTCTCTGCTCTATACCTCAGCCAGCAACCCCGCCCGCGGGTCCTCCGGGTTCAGCTTCGCCAGTTCGCGCAGGATCTCCTTCGAGCGCTCGTCCTGCACCTTCGGCACCACGATCTTCACCTCGACAATCTCGTCGCCGCGCTTGCCTTCATGCGCTGCACTGGGCACGCCCTTCTCGCGCAGCCGCAGCTTCTGCCCGGTCTGCGTCCCCGGCGGAATCTTCAACTGCGTCCGTCCGCCGCCCTGGTGGGTCGCGTCGATGTGCGTGTCGATGGTCGGCACCTCGATCTTCGCGCCCAGCGCCGCCTCCGCAACTGTAACCGGAACGGTTACATGAATATCGTCGCCCACGCGCGTGAATACCGGGTGCGTTCCCACCTTGATGATCAGGTACAGGTCGCCGGCCGCGCCGCCGTCGGTGCCGGCGTTGCCCTTGCCCGCCAGCCGAATTCTCTGGCCGTCGCGCGTGCCCGGCTTGATGCGGAACTCCAGCGGCTCCCTGCGCGTCACCACGCCTTCGCCGCCGCAGGTCGGGCAGCCGTTCTGCACCTTGCCCGTACCGCTGCAACGCGGACACTGGATGTTGAACTTCATCCGTCCGCCCATCTGCGTCACCTGGCCGGTGCCGCTGCACTCCGGGCACTCGATGCTGCCGCCGGTGGTCGACTTGCCCTTGCACGCCGGACACGCCTCCTGCCGCTCGATCTCCAGCCGGGCCACGCCGCCGCGCACCGCCGACCAGAAGTCCACGCTCACCTGATACTCCAGGTCGGTGCCCGGCCTCGGGCCCCGCGCTGCCTTGCGCCCGCCGGAAAAGATGCCGCCAAAGATGTCCTTGAAGCTGCCGCCAAACCCGCCGCCCTCCGGCTGCTGCGCGCCGCCGCGTCCGGATCCGCCGCTCTGGAAGTCGGAGAAATCGAAGCCGCCAAAGTCGAACGGGACCTCTTGCGCCCCGCGCCCCGCGCGCCCTGCACCACCGCCGGGGAAGCCGCCGGAGAACCCTCCGCCGTACCCTCCGCGCGCCGCCGCCTCTGCCGCCGCCGGATCGATGTTGTCCGAATAGAATCCGAGCTGGTCGTAGATCTTCCGCTTCTTCTCGTCGCTCAGGACGTCGTTCGCCTCCGAGATCTCTTTGAACTTCTCTTCGGCCTTCTTGTCGCCCGGATTCACATCCGGGTGGTACTTGCGCGCAAGTTTGCGGAACGCCTTGCGGATGTCGTCCGCGTTCGCCGTCTTCTTCACACCCAGCGTGCTGTAGTAGTCCTTCGTTTGTGTCGCCATCAAACCGTTCTCATACTTCTAAACGTCGTCAGCCTTCAATTCTAGAAAAAGGCACGGCCGAAGCCGCGCCTTTTTCGTCGAACGGTGATTTCAGCCTGCTCGCTGCGGTCGAACGTCTTAGTTCCATACCTGCCGCGCATCGATCGCTTCGATGGAGATGGTTTGGTCCGGTTCCATTTGCCGCATCCGGTTCATAAACTGCTCGGCCTCTTCGCGGGTGTCGAACATCATCCGGTTATACAGTCGTCCAGCGCGAACCTGGTCGCACCTCCACATGGTCTCCGTCATCATCGTCGTGTGCCCTCCGGGAATCCGATTGAGTTCCAAGTCTTTGGATACAGCCTTCTGAATCGCTCTTCCGATTCAGTTCCGTCGTCCAACTCGTCCGTCCGCATCTCGGCTTCAGACCGCGTCATGGCTTCTCAATTAGCGTTCAACTCAGCAGGTACGGCAAATGCGCAAACCAAAGGGTCATTTTTGTCTGATCCAATGTCTCACGTCCCGATCCAACTGCACAGCCTGAATCTTCGAATCCCTGTGGGGAACCAGCCCGAATTCCCCCCACTCGATTCCAATTGCCCTCAGTTCCATACATGCTGTATCGGCATCGGTTCAATCTTGAACACCATGTCCGGAGACGCTCCCGCGAGCTTGCGCGCAAACTCCCGCGCCTTCGCCTCGCTGAGGAACATGTTCTGCTCCTTCACCTGGCCGCCCAGCCATTGCTCACACTTCCAAATCATTTGCTCCGTCATGTCCCACCTCCTGCAAAGCCCTTGAGCTTCAGGTCCTTGCACCTGATGCAAGAAAGAGCGCCCCAACCACCGCGAGCGCCCTTCCCTTTGCCTCTCTACCATTGGATGCCGGATCGACTCGCTGCGATCTGATCCGATCCGGTCATCCCTTACTTTGCTATCCCTTACTTATCGACGTCGACATACTCCGCGTCAATCACACCTTCGTCCTTCTTTGCTTCTTCCGGCGTACCCGGCTGCGTACCCGGCGTGGCACCCGCACCTGCTGCGCCCGCCGCAGCTTCCGCCGGAGGAGCTGCCGCGGCTGCCTTGTACATCGCCTCGGCCAGCTTGTGGCTCGCTCCGGTTAGACGCTCCTTCGACGCATTCAGCTCAGTCGCGCTCGGGTCGCCTTCCAGCGTCTTCTTGGCTTCGGCCAGCGCGCTCTCCACGTCGGTCTTCTCCCCGGCGGGGACCTTGTCGGCGGAGTCCTTCATCATCTTCTCGACGTTGTAGACCATCGAGTCGAGTCCGTTGCGGGCCTCCACCTTGTCGCGCTGCTCCTTGTCCTCGGCCGCGTGCGCCTCGGCGTCCTTCGCCATCCGCTCCACCTCTTCCTTGCTCAGGCCCGAAGAGCTGGTGATGGTGATCTTCGCGTCCTTGTTCGTGGCCTTGTCCTTCGCGGTCACGTTCAGGATGCCGTTGGCGTCGATGTCGAACGTCACCTCGATCTGCGGCATCCCGCGCGGGGCCGGCGGAATTCCGCCCAGCTTGAACTTGCCCAGCGTGCGGTTCTGCGCCGCCATCGGACGCTCACCCTGCATCACGTGCACCTCCACCTCGGTCTGGTTGTCCGCCGCCGTCGAAAACGTCTCCGTCTTCTTGGTCGGGATGGTGGTGTTGCGCGCGATCATGCTGGTGGCCACGCCGCCCATCGTTTCGATGGAGAGCGTCAGCGGAGTCACGTCCAGCAGCAGCAGGTCCTTCACATCGCCTGCCAGCACGCCCGCCTGCACCGCCGCGCCAATGGCAACGACTTCGTCAGGATTGACGCCCTTGTGCGGCTCCTTGCCGAACAGCTTCTTCACCAACTCCTGGATCGCCGGCATTCTTGTCTGTCCGCCGACCAGCACCACTTCGTCGATCTTGCTGGCGTCGATGCCCGCATCCTTCAGCGCCTGCTTCGACGGCCCAACCGACTTCTGCAGCAGATCGTCCACCAGCGACTCGAGCTTCGCCCGGGTCAGGTTGCGAACAAGGTGCTTCGGCCCGCTCGCGTCGGCAGTAATGAAGGGGAGGTTGATCTCCGATTCCTGCGCCGTCGACAACTCGATCTTCGCCTTCTCGGCCGCGTCCTTCAGCCGTTGCAGCGCCATCTCGTTGCCCTTGGCGCGCAGGTCCAGCCCGGTGTCGGCCTTGAACTCGCCAATCAGCCAATCCACAATCCTCTGGTCCAGGTTGTCGCCGCCCAGGTGCGTGTCGCCGTTGGTCGACTTCACCTCGATGACGCCTTCGCCAACTTCGAGGATGGAAATATCGAACGTTCCGCCGCCAAAGTCGTACACGGCGATGGTCTCGTCCTTCTTCTTGTCCAGCCCGTAGGCCAGCGCCGCCGCGGTCGGCTCATTCACAATGCGCTTGACGTCGAGGCCGGCAATTTTTCCGGCGTCTTTGGTCGCCTGCCGCTGCGCGTCGTTGAAGTACGCGGGCACGGTGATGACCGCGTCGGTCACACTCTGGCCCAGGTAGTCTTCCGCCGCCTTCTTCAGCTTCTGCAGGATCATCGCCGAGATCTCCGGCGGCGAATACTCCTTGCCCTGCGCAATCACCGCAATGTTGTCGCCCTTGGCCACAACCTTGTACGGCACCATCTTCATCTCGTCGCCAACCTCGCTGAGCCGGCGCCCCATAAACCGCTTGATCGAATAAATCGTGTTCTCGGGGTTGGTAATCGCCTGGCGCTTGGCCACCTGGCCCACCAGCCGCTCCCCGCTCTTGGTAAACGCGACAATCGACGGCGTCGTCCGCCCGCCCTCTTCATTCGGGATCACCTTCGGCTCGCCGCCTTCCATCACGGCAACGCAGCTATTCGTCGTTCCCAGATCAATTCCAATTGTCTTCCCCATATCCTTCGCTCCTGACCTTCAAAATGACTCAAAATCTACGGCTAAACCCTTGAAAAACCTACGAAAACTCCCGGCTTGCGTCTTGCAGCTTGCCTGTTTGGTAGTTCCAGTCTCACATATGAGTGAGTTACTGTCAACCTATCTGATGCAATCCACATACCCATGGATGCGCCGAACCCGCGCGATGAGCGTCCAAATCAAGAATAAACTTGTGCCACGCGGTCAAACCGGGCGTAAGATATTGGCCGTGAAAGGACTGTGACCATGAAACGCGGGCATCGTTTGGCGCTGCTTCTCCCCGTAGCCGCGCTGATCGGCTGCTCGCTCCCCTCGGCCACCTCCACCGGCTCCGACCCCACCGGCGCCTGGACCAACTGGCAGATTCAGGCCGGCACCGCCATTACCTCTCCACCCACTGGTCTCTACTTCGTCGGGGCTGTTCAGACCCAGGCAAGCCAGTCCGCGGCGGTTTTCGCCACCCCCGGCACCGGACAGCCCACTCCGACCACGCTCAATATCGTGCTGGGCTTTCTCGGAACCTACAACTCCTCCACCGGGGACGTCGCCCTCTACCCGGCGACCACCGGTTCCCCCGCCTACGGCATCGGTTACACCGCACCCTCCACCAACACCGTTATCCCCGTCAGCATCTTTGGCGGCTGCGTCTACCCCTTGAACTACACCGGAGTTGAATGCAACGCGCTGACCAATCTCAGCCCCGCTGTCGGCGTCGAGATCGCCCCACTCACCGGCACCTACGTCGGGACCCTTACCGACAGCTCATCCCCCAGCCTGAGCGGCTCTGCGACTCTGAACCTCACCCAGACCGGCACACCGAACTCCTCCGGCCAGTTCCCCCTCTCCGGGGCCATCACCTTCCCCAGCGGCAGCGGTTTCGGCACAGTCCCGCTCGGCGGCACGGTCAGTGGCGAAGGCATCACCCTCAGCGACTCCTCTGCCGCGCCCAACAGTCCCACGGCCAACGTCACCGCCACCGCCAGCCCCGACGGTTCGCAGATCACCGTCTCCAACCTCCTCTACAGCAACTTCGGCCCCGGAGCCGTATTCATCTACACGGGCACCCTCACCCGCCAGTAGCCCACCACAGCAACTCCCTCAGGCTTGGACAGCAACCTGGTCCGCAGGTAGGTTCCTTGCTTTCTGCGTTAGAAAGTACGCCAGCAGGATCAGTGCTCCGACCGCACCCACCACCGCCTCTATGCCGGCCAGCCCGCGCCCGCCCCATTGGTCGCCACCCCATCCATCCAGCAGCAGCATGTACTGCACCGGCACGTTGCCCAGCGAATTGATGATGCTGTACCGCCCGCTGCCGCTCTTGCCGGAGTGGCCGAGGAACTCCAGCACCACCGCCGTAAACACCGCGTAGCAGGTCCCGATGGTGAACAGGTACAGCGTAACTCCCACGTAGTAAGTGGAGGGCCGCAACGGTCCCAGCCACAGCACGCATAACATCGCGCAATTCACCAGGCAGACGATCATGTACATCGTCGCCGCGCGCACCCGGGTCGGCAGAATCGCCGCTGCGGCCGATCCCGCAGCTACCAGTATCCCGCCGGCCAGGCCATTCATCCACGCCACGTTGTCGCCGCTGACGCTGAACTGGCGCGCCACCCCGGGCAGTAAGGTCACCGCCGCGCCGCTTCCCATCGGAAACACCATGCATGCGGTATAAGGCAGCGCCTCCCAGCGGAAGAAGGTCGACTTGCACTCGCCCCACACTCGCCGCATGGTTTCGCCAAACGTGCCCACGGAGATTTCGTGGCTGGGCGCCGCCAGCGCAAATAGCGCTGGAATGACGATCAGCAGCCCCGCCGCCATCCCCAGCACGTCGCGGCTTGCCCTGGAACTGAGCCAGATCAGGACCCAGGCGGCCAGGGCTCCAAACCCCATGCTACCCGCCTGGTAGAAGCTGCTGGCGACCCGGCGGTCGCGCTCGCGCGGCATCGCGCCCATCATGCCGCCGCAGCTGGACACCACCAACTGGCTGCAGCACGCGCTCAGCAGCATCACGGTCAGCGAAAGCGCAGACGAGAGATTCCCCAGATGGAATGCGAACGCCATCGAAAACGCAGCCAGCGTGCCGCCCAGCAGCGCCCAGGTCCGGCGGCGAATAAAAAAATCCGTGATCGGGCTCCACAGGAAGTAGAGCCACGTCGGCAAGCAGAGGAGAAAGATGAGTCGCGACTGACGTCCGCTGCCGATCCCCTGCACACTCAGCAGATACGCCAGCACTCCACCCTGGATCACGCCGTTCATCAGTACCGCGGACGGCGCAATCAGCAGACCGAACAGCCATGGCCGTTCTTTGCCAACCGGCCCATGGTCCGGCAGCGGTTGCATCAGGACTTCCTGGCCCACCGCCTCAATCTCATTCATCCCCAGAATCTACCATGCCTGGCGCATGGCCCGCGCCACGCTTTCACTGCATTCTCCTGATAGAGTAGGGGTTCCGGCCTCCTGCGGCCCTGCTCGTATCCTTTTCCCCCACTCCGAATGCATCCCCGGCCCCTCGGCGCACCTCTATATCCATGCAGTTCTGTTTCGCATTCCACAGAAGGAGCCCCTCCGAGCGCATGGCTGCCACCGCCACGGCCCCGCTTGACCGGTCCGCTGAAGTGACCCAGGGCGTCAACCCCTGGTTCATCGCGGCAGCGGTCATGCTTGCCACCTTCATGGAGGTGCTGGACACCGCCATCGCCTCGGTGGCGCTGCCCTATATCGCCGGATCGCTCTCCGCCACCACCGACGAGGCCACCTGGGTGCTCACCAGCTACCTGGTCGCCAACGCCATCGTCCTGCCCGCCAGCAACTGGTGCTCGCTGCGCTTTGGCCGCAAGCGCTTTCTGATGACCTGCGTGGCCATCTTCACCGCCGCCAGCTTCGCCTGCGGAGCCGCCCCCACGCTCGCCTTCATTCTCATTGCGCGGGTGGTTCAGGGCGCTGGCGGCGGAGCGCTGCAGCCGCTCTCGCAAGCCATCCTGCTCGAATCGTTTCCCCCGGTCAAGCGCGGCGCCGCCATGGCCGTCTTTGCCTTCGGCGTCGTCGTCGCACCCGTGCTCGGTCCCACCCTCGGCGGCTGGCTCACCGATACCTACTCCTGGCGCTACGCCTTCTACATCAACATCCCGGTCGGCATCCTCGCGCTGTTCATGATCAACCGCTTCGTCCACGACCCGCCCTACATAAGGCACGCCAAAGTCCCCGCCTTCGACAACCTCGGTTTCGGCGCGCTGGTGGTCTGGACCGGTCTGCTCCAGGTCATCCTCGACAAAGGGCAGGAAGACGACTGGTTCGGCGCCCTGTGGATTCGCTGGGCCTTCTTCTTCCTCATCACCAGCTTCGCCATCTTCGTCTGGCACTCCTGGCGCAAGTACCAGCCCATGGTCGACCTGAAGCTGCTTAAGAACCGCAACTTCGGAGTCGGCTGCGCGCTTATCTTCCTCTTCGGCATCGCCATCTACTCCACCATCGTCGTCCTGCCGCTCTTCTATCAGGAGTTGCTCGGCTACACGGCCTTCACTGCCGGCCTGGTGGTTGCGCCCCGCGGCATCGGCGCCATCTGCGGCATGCCCATCATCGGCTATCTCTCCAACAAGGTCGACCCGCGCTACCTGCTTACCTTCGGATTCGGAATCTTCGGCCTCACCACGCTCTACTTCGGCAGCATCGACCTCGACGTCTCCCCCACCACCCTGCTGCTCCCCATCCTGATCGCAGGGTTCGCTCTGTCCTTCGTCTTTGTCCCTATCTCCACCGCCGCCTACGGCACTCTGCGCAACGAGCAGATCGGCAACGCCAGCGGCCTCTTCAACCTGATGCGCAACGTCGGCGGATCCATCGGCATCTCCATCGCCCAAACCTTGCTCACCCGCCGCGCCGTCGTCCACCAGAACGAGATTCTGAACTCAGTCCCGCAGACCGGCCAGCAGTTCCAGAACTCTCTCGGCGCCGCCACCCAGGCCGTCACCGGACACTTCGGCCCAGGCAATGCGCTCGCGCCGGGCCAGAGTCTGCTCTACCAGCAACTCGGCCGCCAGGCCTCCCTGTGGGCCTTTGTCGACGTCTTCCGCTGGCTCTGCCTGCTCTGCTTCGTCTGCCTGGCAGTCGTCTGGCTGTTCAAGAAAGTCACTCCCGGCAAGGCCCCCGCCGGCGCGCACTAGCAAGGCAGCCGCTCCCGAATTCCGCACATCGCCGGCACAGTACTGCTGAGAATTCTGCATTAAATCAGCCTCCCCGCCCCCATATCCTCACCTCGCTCCGGTACCATTTCCTGCATCGAAGACGAGCAGGAAACAACCCCACTCAAGAGGATCAACCCCCATGTCCAACCCCTTCGTCCACCTCGAACTCTCCACCTCAGACGCCGCCAAGGCCAAAGCGTTCTACTCCAGCCTCTTCGGCTGGACCTTTGAAGACCATGACATGGGCCCTAGTGGTGTCTACAGCGTTTTCAAGCCTTCGTCCGGCCCCGGCGGCGGGTTGTTTTCCATGCCAGGAATGCCCACCTTCTGGCTCGCCTACGTCGGTGTCGAGGACATCAACGCCGCCACCGAAAAGGCCAAATCGCTGGGAGCCACCATCCACAAGGGCCCCCTGGAGATACCCAACATCGGCTGGATGAGCATCATTGCCGACCCCACCGGAGCCACCATCGCCCTCTTCCAGCCCAAGCAGCCGATGTAACCGGGTGCCCACATCTCGATTTTGAGATGTGGGTTTACTTCTTCTGGCGCGGCACAAACTCCTCCATCACCGCCTTCCGCATCAGGTCGGGCGGCAACAATCCCTGCGCCAGCAGAAAGTCGTGGAACTTCTTCTGGTTGAACTTCGGCCCCAGCGCGGCCTCGGTGTCCTTGCGTAGCTGCAACAGCTTTGTGTAACCATAAAAGTAGCTATTTGCCTGCCCCGGCGAGCGGAACGTAAACCGCTCCACCTCCTCGGTCGCAAACGCGTGGCTGATCACCACATCGTTCTCCAGCACTTTGTACGCCTCATCCTGGGTCACCTTGCCCGACTGCAGCTCCGAATCGAGAAACGCGCGCGCATCCCGCAGCAGCCGCAGTTGCAGCGTCACCAACTGCCCGTCCACCGGTTCGTAGGGCTCCATCACCCACTCCGAGTACAGTCCCCAGCCCTCCACATTGGTGGAGTTGAACGCGTATTGCGCCCGCGCCAGACTCACGCCGTGCTCCACCATCGAATCGAACTGCAGTTCGTGTCCCGGCCGCGCCTCATGCGAGGTCAGCGGCCACGCCACCGCGTCGAAGGTGAAGTCGTCATACTTTTCCGCCTCGCCTCCGGTCGCCGAAGGAATATTCAGCGGCAGCACAAACTCGCCTTTCTGCCCGGTGTTGCGCAGCATCGGCGGAGGCACCATGTGCGGCGCGGGTTGCTGCGCGGTCTCGGCCTCGGTCGCCAGCCGAATGATCGCCGGCCGGTCCGGCAGCGTCACCAGGCCCTTCGCCACAATGATGTCTTCGATCGCCTTCAGCCGCGCCTGGTAGAACGGCAGGATGGCGTCGCCCGTAATCTGATTCTTTTTCAACTCGTGGATCACATCGCGGTAATCCGTCAGCTTCCACCCGTGCTCCTTCGCCACTTCTGCCGCCAGCGTCTGCATCTCAGCCTGGTCGCCGGCAAACGCCTTGTGCGCCATCTCCGCCAGTTGCGACGGAGGGATATCGACGCCATAGTTCTCCAGGCTCAGCGCGTATTCCTCAGGCGCAAGCTTGAAGTCGGATCGCGCCTTGGGCATCACTGTTCCGCGAATCCAGGTGTCGTAGTCCGCCAGTTCCTGCCTCAGCTTCTCGAACGGTTCCTCCCACCCGGTTAGCTTGTACTTGATGAACAGTTGCCGCAAGCCGTCGACGTAGTTCTTGTCCCGTCCCAGTTCCGTCTCCATCTCGCCGATCGAGGGATACACCACCCCCGGCTTGGCCATCTGCTCCATCACCCGCTGCTTCAGCAAGTCCGTGAACGGCTTCGATCCCGGCTCCACGCCCGCGTACTTGCGCAGCCGGATCACGGCCGCAGGTCTGCGCTCCGCCGCGACCTGGTCGTCCAGCAACGTCCGCAGCCCGCCAAAGACCGCCGCGCTCGCATCGATGAACGGCACCTTGTGGTCGAGTTGGTAATCGTCCTGGCGAAACTGCAGGTTGAAGGTCTTCTGCAATATCTCCAGGTCCTCCCGCACATCTTTGTTCTTCTCCTTCGCCTCCACCTTCTTCAGTGTGGCCAGAACGTCCTCAAGTTCCTTGCGCTGCGCGATCTCGTCCGCCCGGGTGGGGTCCGTGATCAGCGGGTCGTACTTGGTCAGTCCCTGCCGCGAGCCGCCCTCCGGCGAGTGTCTGAACTGCACGTCCAGCAGCATCTGGGTATACTGGTTGCTGCGCCTTACCCATTCCGGTTCGGGTGCGGCAGCCGGCGCCTTTGCAGCCGGAGAAGATACGGAAGCGGCAGGGGTCTGTGCCCCAGCGGCGGGTTTCGCGGCCACCAGGCCGGCGGCAAGAATCATCAACAGAACAGCGGCGCTACGCATCGGCAAGTTCTCCATAATTTTGATTACAACCAGCATACGGCCTGGCATGCTGGGTAGCGTGCCGGCGAATTGGTGTCTGCTTTGCGCTGGATTCCGAAGGCGCACTGCACAGTCGGATTTGAGCGTCTATGGCCCCGTGGGATTGGTTGGACTCGTGGGATTTGTCGGGTTCGTGGGGTTAGTTGGGTTCGTAGGGCCGAATCCGTTATTGTTGGGGGTTTGGCTCTGGCCAGGGAGGCCGCCCCCTTGCATCCCACTATTCAACGCTGCAGCCGCCTTCAGTTGCTCGATTCGCGGATCGTACAAAAACTCCCACGTCTCGTACGACGTCTGCTGATTCACCACCAGGATGGAATCACCCTTCGCATTGCTGCCAACGCCCATAAATGGGCCGACCGTGCCCGATCCGCTCCCGGGGCCGAACGGGCTGGTCGATGCACCGGTTCCCAATCCACCAACAGTCCCAGTCCCTCCTGGGCCGCTGGTCGCGCCACTTGCGCTGTTGGTCGCGTCGCCGGTCTGAGTTGGAGACGTTGGAGACCCAGGCCCTCCGGCAGTCGGCGCGGCCGGCCCGCCCATCCCAGTGGACTGCGCCCCCGCCAGCGCTCCCAGCCCCGATCCTGCGATTCCGGCCAGCGGCAGCCCGAAGAATCCCTTCACCTGGGTCTTGTTCTGCCCCACGCCGATCAGCCGATACTCTTTGCCGGTCAGCGGGTCGGGATACTTCTGCCGCAGATAGCGAACCATGTTGGTGTTCTCCAACTGCTTCATCGACCCCGGATAACTGTGGTTCTTCAGGTAGAAGAGCCGGATAGCCCGCACATACTGGTTCGCCCGGCGCACCGACTCCCGCTCGCGCTCGACACGCACGGTGTGGGCCATGTCGGCCGCAGCCACGCCCAGTACCAGCAGGATCAGCGCAATCGCGACGATCAGACCCAGCAGCATGAACCCCTGCTCGCCCTGGTGCCCCGGCGCCGCTTCACTGCCCGATTTGTATCCGATTCCTCTCATAATCCAATCGCCAAGCACCCGCTCGGTTCTTCCTCGAACCTCGAACCTCGAACCTAGTTCGCCAGCAGCGGAAGCGTCTGCGTGTTCTTGTTCTGCATATCTTCCACCTGAATCGTCCTCGCATCAATCACGATCACGCGATAGCGGCGCAGCACAACATCGCCGGCCGATGCCAGGTACACGTCATCGTTATGCAGCAGGAAAGCCTGCCGCGTCCCGTTTGCCCTGGTCTCGAAGCCGAAAAACTTGAGGTCGATCGGCGGCGGCGGCGGCGGCCCAGTCGGTTGCGGCGGCGGCGTATTCACAGCCACTTGATTTCGCGCCGGCGCAATCGGCTTCTGAATCACCACCGGCGGCGCCGAGTTGGGCGAAAAAATATTCCGGCCGCTCCCCGAATACTCCACCGATTCGCTCACCAGCATCGCTTCCATATGCAGCGTCGGGTCCAGTGCGGACGACGCTATCCCCACCGCCTTCGCAGGCCTTCCTGTAACTGCCGGCGTGCTCTCGGACGCCGTGCTCTCCACCGCCGGTGCCGTCGTCTCCGCCGCGGGCGCCGTCGAGGGCGTTGCCGGCGCGCCAGTGTAAAAGTATTCGAAGTAGACCAGCAAAGAAGCGATCACCACGAACCCAGCCATGGCCACGATCTTCTTCCGGTCTTCCGGTCCCAGCTTCATCGCAGGCCTCCATCCGGCGCAGCGGCCGCGAGCGGGTTGTCTTTGCCTGCCCCATCCCCAGCGCCGGTGCTCTGCGTCGCGTTCCCGCGCACATACGTTGTCAGCCGCAGCCGCAGGTTCACCGTTCCGGTCTGTTGCCCGGTCAACGTCACCCCTTTGATCACGAAGAACATCTTGTCCCGTTCCACCGCGTTGAGGAACTGCACCAGCGGCCGGTAATCCCCGCTCAGTCGTGCGTCGATCCGCTGCTCCATCAGCTCGCCCGCCGAGCCGGCCAGCACCGGTTCCTCCGGATATTGCACTCCCGTCAGCCGCACCCCGGCCTTCTTCTGCAGCGCGCCAATCTCGGTCAGCATCTCCCAGTCCGTCCCTGGCAGCCGGTCCCGGTAGAACCGGTCCGCCTGCGCCGTTGCCAGCGCCACTTTTTCGTCGAGTCCGCGCAGCGGCATTGCCGCAATCTGCGCCGTCTTCAGTTCGACCTTCTGCTGGGCGATCGCGTCCGCGTTGTAGTTGCTCTGGTCATGCCACAGCAACGCCATCTGCGCCAGCAGATACAAACACACCAACGCCAGCAAACCCACACCCGCCCAGTGCAGATTCAGCGCGCTCAGCCAATTCTGGGCCCGTCCTGTCCCGTTGCCGTTTGCAGATTTTCCCTTGAGGGTCAATACGCTCACCGCGCACCCCCCTTGACCGCAGCCTTGCTCCCATTGAGAGGAGTGCTTGCCCGCCCGGAACCAGCAGTCCCAGCGGCCTTATGGATCACCTTTGCGCCCGATGCCGCCGGCCTGCCTTCGTTCGCCGGTTCGTTCCCTGCAACTTCCTTCCGTGCCTGCCCCTTGGCCGCCGCGGGCAGAGGATTGTACCCGCTCACAATATCGAACTGCACTCCGCCGGGCACCCCTGCTCCCGAAGTCGACATCAGCCTTCCCTCTTCCTCCGACTGCGCCGTCTCATTGGCAACGTGCGGAGCCAGAAACCGCTGACTCCGTTCCAGATTGCGCACCAGGTCCACCTGCAAGTCGCGCGGCCCGCTCACGTGCAGATGGATATTCACGCCGCCGTCCGGGTTGATCACCGGTTCGATGCTGGTCACCTGCACGCCCGCCGGAAGCACATTCTCCAGGTCCATCATCACTGAAGTCCAACTGAAGCTCTTGCTCGCAAACAGTTGATTCAGGAACTGCGTCCGTTCCAGCACCGCGTGGTTCCTGGGCTCCATCATCCGTGCCGCGTTCACCTTGCGCTCCTCCTCCACCGCGGAGGTCTGCGCCTGCAGCTCATGCATCTGCGCCGAGGCCACGCGTGCCCGCTGATTCATCGTGTGCAGGCCCCACCCCAGGCCCGCTGCCAGCAGCGCCAGCGCGGCCATCACCAGCCGAAGCCGGGCAAACAGCGGCCGCAGTTCGACAAACGGCCGGGTCGCGAGATTGACTGCAATTCTCATCAGTTGGTCAGTGCCCCCCGCACGCCCGCCAGCCAGCCCAGCGGAACGCCTCCGCGCGAACCGGCCGACGACGCCCCATCGCCCAGCACCTGCGGGCCAACTATCTCCTGCACCGCAACCGGCCCCACCTGCGCCCCATCCAGCACTCCGGTCAGCGCCTCTGCTCCCAACGTCCCTGCCGCAAATACCACTGCCGGCGGCGTCTCCAGCGTGTCTTCAAAATACGCCGCCGCCACGCTCACCGCCTGCGCTACCTCATTGATCCCGGATTCCGCGCCATTCGCCGGCGCCTGCGTCCCCACCGCCGCCAGCCGCGCCGCAATGGCCGCAATGCTCAAGTCCCCAGGCCGATCCTCCGCGACCTCTCCGGGCGGCTCCGCTTCCCGCGCCGCGCCGTGCGCGTCCCCTCCCAGGTCGACCGTCCGGTGCAGCAGCAGCAAGCTGCCCTTCACAATCGCGGTCGTCACTCCCTCGCGGCTGGCATTCACCAACAACATCGGCCGTTCGCCCTCAGCCAGCCCCGCCAGCGCCGCCAGTGTGCTCGGCAGCACCGCGCCGGGCTCAAATCCCGCCTCGCGCACTATGCTCTCGTACTCCGCCAGCACATCCCGTGGCATTGCCACCGCCAACACCTGCACCATGCCCTTCCCGCTCGCCATCACCTGGTAGCTCACCGCCGCGTCATCGGCGTCGAACGGCAGCAGCTTCTTCAGCCGGAAGCGCACCACCGGCAGCGCCTCGGCTGCCTTCGCCGGCAGTTCGTCGAAGTCCAGCAGCAGCACCCGCACCGCCGCGTCGGGAACCACCAGCGTCACCTCGCGCCCGCGCTGGCTCACCTGCTCCAGCGCCGTCCGCACGGCCGATACCAGCGCCGCACGTCCAATTACCGCGCCCACGGCCCCGTTGCCTTCCGCATCGGCCACATGAGTATGAGGAATCACCACCGAATCCGCCAACGGCACCCGCGCCACCGCCTCCAGCACCGCCGACGCGTCCTCAGCCCGCGCCGCCACAACCCCCTCGGCCCGCACCTCGCACGCCAACCGTGGCCGTGTCCCCAACGTTCTCGGCAAGATTCCCATTACGTCCTAGACTACCTGCTTCCTTCCACTTCCGCCCGCCAATTGAATCCGCCCATCACGCGCACTTCACCTCGAACCTCGAACCTTGAACCTCGAACCTCTGCTACCTATTCGTCTCAATAAACGTAACCTTATTAATCTCCTTCAGCGTGGTAATCCCCAACCTAACCCGCTCGATCGCCGAGTCGCGCAGGAAGCCCATCCCTTTCTCCCGCGCCTTCTTGCGAATCTCGCTGCCCGGCTTCTTTGCCAGCAGCATCTCGCGAATCTCGTCGTCCAGCTCCAGCAGTTCATGGATCGCCGACCGCCCGCGGAACCCGGTCCCCGCGCACTCGATGCATCCCGGCCCTTCCTTGAACTTGAAGTCGCGCCACTCCGCCGGGTCCAGCCCGCTCGCCACTAGTTCTGCGTCCGAATAATGCACGTCGCGCACGCAGAACTCGCACACCGTCCGCACCAGCCGCTGCGCCAGAATGCAGTTCAGCGCGCTCACAAAGTTATACGGCTCCACGCCCATGTTCAGGAAGCGCCCCAGCACGTCCACCACGTTGTTCGCGTGCACCGTCGTGAACACCAAATGCCCCGTCAGCGCCGAGTTGATCGCAATCTGCGCCGTCTCCGCATCGCGGATCTCGCCCACCAGGATCTTGTCCGGATCGTGCCGCAGAATCGACCGCAGCCCGCGCGCAAACGTCAGCCCCTTCTTCTCGTTCACCGGAATCTGCGTAATCCCGCGAATCTGGTACTCGACGGGATCTTCAATCGTGATGATCTTGTCTTCTTCGCTCTTGATCTCGTTCAGCGCCGCATACAGCGTCGTCGTCTTACCCGACCCGGTCGGCCCCGTCACCAGCACCATCCCGTACGGCTCCTTGATGTAGCGCCGGAACCGCTCCAGATCCTTCGCCGCAAAGCCCACCACATCCAGGCTCAGCTTCTTGAACTTCTCGCTCATCGACTCCTTGTCGAGCACGCGCAGCACAGCATTCTCGCCATGCACGGTCGGCATAATGCTGACGCGGAAGTCGATCAGCCGGCCCTTGTACCGCACCCGGAAGCGCCCGTCCTGTGGCACCCTGCGCTCGGCGATATCCAGTTCCGACATCACTTTAATACGCGACAGAATCGTCTGGTGATGCTCCCTTGCAATCGGAGCCATCGCCTGCTGCAGCACGCCGTCGATGCGGTACTTCACCATCAGGCAGTCGTCGCACGTCTCCAAATGAATATCCGAAGCCCGCCGCTCCAGCGCCGTAAAGATGGTCGTATCCACCAGCCGGATGATCGGCGAAATGTCGTCTTCGCTGGTCAGCCGCTCAATCGAGATGTTTTCGTCGGAGTTCTCATCGCCGGTCAGCACGTCGAACGCCAGTCCCTCGCTGGCCTCGTCCAGCACGCGCTGGCTCTGCTCGGTCTTCTTCAGAATGTCGGTGATCTGCGTCAGCGTCGCCACCCGCGTCACCAGCCGCTGCCCCAGCAGCCCCGAGATCTCGTCCAGCACCATCAGCTTCGACGGATCGCTCACCGCAATCGCCAGCCGCCCCTCCAACTGCTCCAGAGGCACAAAGTTGTACCGGAACATCATGTCCACCGGCACGCTCTTGAACAGCTCATGCGAAATCTTGAAGTTCTTCAGGTCAACGAAATCAGCGTGATACCGCCGCGCCAACGCCTGCGCGCGCTCGATCTCGCTCATCCCCATCTCGCTCACACTGAGCGGCACTGCAACTGGCGTACTCATATCAGTAAGACTCCCCTCAACCTCGTCCGTTACCGCCGAACCAGCCCAACTTTCGAAAACTTGCGCGTTCAGGCTCATGCCAAACCAGCTTCTGCGCCTGACCCCGCATCCGCCAATCCCCCGTATAGTGTAAGCCGCACACCATGGAATTCCCCCGATCGCGCAGACTGGTCGCCTAGTTTGTCATTCCCTTTGTCAGCCCCGCAGGGGAATCTACTTCTGCCCTTCACGCGAAGCGTCGAGAACGGCACGAAGTGCTTTGTCGTTACGGGAGAATCTTCTTCTGCCTTTGTCTTCGCCAGTCTAGAATTGTCCTTCGCCGCAATTCACCTCAAACCAGCAACGAAGCACCCGGAGAATCTGCATGCGCCTTCGTAACTTGCTCACTTCCGCTGCCCTGATTCTCAGCGCGGCCTTTGTTTTCTGCCCCAAACTCTCTGCCCAATCTCCGCCTGCCGCGTCCCCCACACCCACCGTCCGCGTCTACACCCGCGAAGTGGTGCTGGATATCGACGTCACCGACGCCAAGGGAAATCCCGTCCACGGCCTCACCCGCGACAATTTCACCGTCCTCGAAGACGGCAGGCCGATGACCGCCCGCACCTTTCGCGAGCATCTCGCCGACCAGCAGGACACAGCCGCCCCGGCCCCCGCTGCACCCCCTCTTCCGCCGAACACCTTCACCAACGTCGGACCGCCGGAAGCTGCCCGCCCCCTCAACATGCTCCTGCTCGATTCGCTCGATACTCCCATCGCCACCCAGTCCATGGTGCAGAAGCAGATGGTCGACTTCGTGGAGAAGATGACACCGGGCACGCGCGTCGCCTTATTCAGCCTTTCCGCCACCGGGCAGCTCTCCATGCTCCAGGGATTCACCTCCGATCCGGAGCTGTTGAAGAAGGCCCTCAAGAGCAAGGCGCTCAACCTGCAGATCCCCGCCCTGGAAGACGCCGGCCAGGATGAAAACAACGACACCCCCGCCCCGGAGGTCAACCCGAACGCGCGGACTACCAAGAAACCTGTGCCTCCGCAGAAACCAACCATCAACCTCGAGGTCGAGTGCGACCACGCCGCCGCCCGCGTCCAGTACACCTCCAACGCCTTTGCCCTGATCGCCCGCTACGTCTCCGGCATGCCCGGCCGCAAGAACCTGATTTGGTACTCCGGCGGATTCCCGGAGAAAATGCGCGACAAGGGGGGCGCCCTTTGCTACGACGCAAATGAGGACATGAGCTCTGCCAACGATCTGCTCCAGCACTCCCACGTCACCCTCTATCCCGTCGATCCGCGCGCCCTGGACATTCTGGCGAAGAACGACCCCACCAGCCGCATCGTCCGCATCCAGAACGTCGAGCACCTCTACATGGAGGCGATGGCCGAGCAGACGGGCGGCAAGACCTTCTTCAACAACAATGACCTCGTCGCCGCTGCCGCCCAGGCCGTTGTGGCCGGATCCAACTACTACACCTTCACCTACACCCCTACCAATCAGAACTGGGACACCCGCAAACGCACCATCTCTGTCAAAGTCGTCCAGCCGGACCTCACCATGGTCTACAAGAACTCCTACAACGCCGTCCCTCCCGGTGGAACCACCACCGGGGCCGGCAGGCCCATCGAGAAGGCCACGCCCCTGCAGTCGGCCATGATGCGTGGAACGCTGCAACCCTCCCAGGTCCTCTTCCGCGTCAGCGTCGCTCCGGCGTCCGCCACGGAAACCTCACTGCCGCCCGGCAACAACGCCGACCCCAAAATGAAGCCGCCCTACCGCCGCCTCACCCTCTCCTACAACGTCGACCTCAACAGCCTTCAGTTCGACCAGGCGCCCGACGGCGCCTACCACGGCCAGTTCGAATACGCCGTCAACGTCTACGACTCCGGCGACGGCAAACTCCTCAACTCCAGCGTGATGGCCGCCAAACCCGCGCTGCTTCCCGCCGTCTACGAGTCCCTGCTCACCAGCGGCGCCAAGCTCCATCAGGACATCGATGTTCCCGCCAAGGGCGGCACCATCCTCCGCATCGGCGTCCACGACCTCACCACCGACCACGTCGGCGCCATCGAAATCCCCATGTCCTCCATAACCCCGTAGCCCCCACTTGAGCAAATCATGCGTCTCACCAAACCGGCCCTCGCCTCGCTTATCGTCATCCTCACCCTCGCCACCCTCGCACAGACAACTGCGCCGGCCCCCACCGTCAAGGTCTACGCCCGCGAAACCATCGTCGACGTCACCGTCACCGACGCCAAAGGCAACCCCGTCCACGGTCTCACCCAAACCGACTTCACCGTCAAGGAGAACAACAAACCCCAACCCATCCGCAGATTCGCTCTTTCCCTCCCCGCGTCACGACCTCGTTTTCCACCGAAATCCTTGACACCGCCCGTATAATTTAAGCAGGCCCAAACAGAGCCCAGCCGTCCTGTCCAAGCCTTATCCGGACCGGACCTGGAGCCTGCCAAACCTCAAGAGGTGAAAAACCAGCAAAAGTCTATACACCGGGGTATATACGCACCTGCAAGTCGTTTACCATCAACGAGCAGTTGTATATACAAACGCCTAACCGCAATGCTATCTAGACTTTGACAAAAACAGTCCCCCGGAGGACTTCACAAGGCACAATCAAAGAAGGATACACAGGAGCGCGGCGTTCATGCCTGGCCCTATCATCCTGAGCCGAAGTTGAAGTCAACTCATTGATTCCAGGTATACTTGGAGAATAACTAACCCGGAATGAGTATCTTGCAATCAAGACCACGATCTAAGCCCTTTGTTTCGAAGATTATGCATGAAAGGGGGGAGGGGGTGGGGCAGCTTACATCCCGCCGCCGGCACCAGCGCCCGCGCCCATCTGGAAGATCGGCAGGTACAGCGAAATCAGGATGGTCACCACCACAAGGCCCATCGCGATCAGAATAATCGGCTCGATCAGGCTCATCGCCGCAGTCAGATTGGTCTGCACATCCTCTTCAAAGAACTCAGCCACAGAGTTCAACATCTGCGGCAACGCGCCGGTCGCTTCGCCGACCTCGATCATCTCCACCGCGAGTTCCGGGAAGACCCGGGTCGCCTCCAGGCTCGCCGACAGTCCTTTGCCCTCGCGCACCGTGTCCACGCTGGAGAACACCGCGTTGCTGATCTGTTTGCTGTCGATCGCGCGGGCCGCCGTCTCCAGGCTCGGCACCAGCGGCAGGCCGCCCTTCAGCAGCGTCGACAGCGTCCGCGCGAACAGCCCAACCTGGTACTTCAGCCAGACCGGGCCAATCAGGGGCAGGCCGATCCGCACCTTGTCCACCAGCGTAGCGCCCGAATCCGTCTTCACCCACCGGTACAGGAGGTAACCCACCACTCCCAGCACCAACGCCGCATAGATCCCATAGCTCTGCGCGTCCTTGCCCAGTTCCAGCAGAAAGGTCGTAATCGCCGGCAGCTTCGTTCCCAATTGCTCGTATAGATCGGCGAACCGCGGCACCACAAACGTAATCAGGAAGATAAACAGCCCGATCACCATCACCACCAGCACCGCCGGATAGATCAGGCTCGCCTGCAGCTTCTTGCGGAAGGTCAGGCTCACCCGCTGGAAGTCGAGATAGCGTTGCAGCACCTCTTCCAGGTTGCCCGACCGCTCGCCCGCCAGCAGCGTGGTGGTATACACCACCGGGAACCCGCCCTGCGCCTCGAACGACTCGGAGATCGACTCGCCGTTCTTCACCCGCGTAGCCACATCCTCAAGCTGCGCGCGAAAATGCGGCAGCTTCTGCCTGCGGGCCAGCAGTTCGAGCGAACTCAGAATCGGCAATCCGGCACGGATCAGCGTCAGAAACTGCTGGTTGAAGACCAGGAAAGGCTCCAGCTTCACCTTCTTGCTCTTGCCCTGCCCGGCCAGCAGCCCGCGCGCCTTCACGGAGAAGACGTGGTACCCGGCCTGCGTGAACCGTGCCCGCAACTCGTCCGCCGTGGCCGCCGCGTGCGTCTGCTCCATCACCCGGCCACGCTCATCCGCCAACCTGATTACGAACTCAGTCATAGAAAGGTATTACCAGCATCCCGGCATTCGATTCGAAAGGCTCTGTTCATCTTAGACGTTTCCCGCGAGGATTCCTCTCCTGGTGCCTCTGGCATCAGCGCGCACCGGCGCCTAAATCGCCAGCGTGGAGCCAGACGGCGGCTTCGCCCTGCGGTGCCGCGCCCGATGGATCAACCACTCGAACGGGCTGAACAGCGGGTAAACCCAGAACAGGGAATCCGGGAGCGGGATCGTCTCCCACATGCGGGCGCGGTAGAGGACGCGGATCAGCAGTTCCCTGCGGTAGCGGAAGTTGCGCCGGAGACCAACCTCAAAAGCCATGGTCGCGGCGATCGGAATGGAGTCGCGATCCGCCAGAAAGCCGCCCTGGACGAGCGTGCGGTCGGCGTAGCGCAGAATATGCTTGACCGTGCGATCGTTCGGCGGAAGCAGGCGCTCGCTCCAGTGATCGATGCTGAGATAGCGGCGCACCAGAATGAGGGTTGCGGTCAGCTCCGGCAGTATCCCGTAGCCGGCCGCGAGGTTTGCGAGTTCGTCCAGTTGCAACTCGCTCATAGTGCGCACCTGGGCCGCGACGTCGACCAGCGACTTGAGGTAAAGCCAGCCGTCGAGCGTCCCGTGAACGCAGAGATACAGCAGGCCTTCCATTCGGGGCAGGGTGTCCACCCGGAAGCCGCCGAAGGCGACGCTTTCCTGACCATGCGCGGCACACAGGCCCGCGCCGGGCAGCTCGCGATTGCGGAAACATCTCCAATGCAGATCGACCTCAAAGCCGGTGGCCGGATTGCTATAAGCCAGGTCCTTCCAGTGAGAGCGATAGAAAGCCAGACGCTTGGGCGAAAAACGATGGATCCGGAAGAGACCGCGGTATCCGAAGCCGCGCAGCACCCGGTCGGCCTCGAGGATCGAAGACCCGTCGATCAGAAGATCAATGTCTCCGGGAGAACGGAGGCTGAGATCGCCAAAGACAGATTGCGCGAGTGGAATCCCCTTAAGGACGCGCACTGCGACGTTGCTGGCACGAAACTCCTGGACCACGCGCCGAAGTTCGGCGAGGGACCGAAGCGCCTGGTGGGCGCTGGAAATCGAAAGCTGCTGGAGCTCTGCAAGCGCCACCTCGCATCCGGACGATGGAGGTTCGGTGAGGCTGGCACGTGAAGTGTGGAAGACCAGGGGCTCGAGACGATGGTGCCGCACAAGTCTGAGAAAAAGCCGCCAATCGAGCTGGCCGGCTGATCGCTGGCGGATAAGTTCGCCGTCTTCCGGCCTCTGCGGCCACCGCGCGCACAACAGAAGCAGATCTAGTTCGGGAGAACGAGTTGCCGATCTTGAACTGAATCCGGAGGGGAATGCGGCGGTCGTTCCTGCAGATTCCTCCAGGCTCCCGGTCATAGTCTTACAAGATACATCAGAGTTGAGTGAGGTTCGAAGAACGGTCCTGGGAATTCAAGGCACTCTCGTGGCAAGGTCTCCGCGTTCGCGGCTTTTGCCAAGCAGTTTCTCGCTGTATTGTACAAAGAGAATGAGATTCAATTGGTTGCACTGAGCATCACGCGGCCCCGTCGGAGCAAAAAGGATCAGGCAATGAAGAAGACGGAAATAGGCCAGGACTCCATCGTCCACTGGAGCGCGGAAGCCGTGGCGACCGACGTCCATGACGAGGTCGTCCTGATGAACATGGTGCGCGATCGCTGTTATGGCCTGGGAAGCACCGGAAGCGACATCTGGCGCAGGCTGCGCGAGCCAATTCAGGTTGCGGAGCTGGTGACCCAACTCCAGACGGCTTACGAGGCCCCGCCAGGCCAGATCGAGTCGGACGTGCTGCGGACCCTCAGGGAGTTCGCCGCGGAAGGCCTGATCGAGGTCTCAGCGGGAGGCGCATGAAGCGTGGGACCGGTCAGCCTCGAAGTGCGGCAACCTGCGTCTTTTCTCGCTCAGCGAGATACCAGTCCACTGTCTTCCGCAGGCCATCATTGAACTGGACCTTGGGTTGATAGCCAAGTTCCTCGACCGCGCGGTTGATGTTGGCGAGCGAGTGTTTGATGTCACCCTCTCTGGTTGGCCCATAGTTTGGCTTGGCGGAGAAGCCGAGTTGGCCGGCGATCGCTGCGCTCGATTCAAAAGGCTCTGTTCATCTTAGACGTTGCCCAGGCACCTCTGGCCTCAGAGAGCGCCAGCCCCTAAATCGCCAGCGTGGCGCCAAACGGCGGTTTCGCCCTGCGATGCCGTGCTCCTGCCGTCTACCCATGGGCGCAGTTCACATCCACGGCCCTGCGCCCACAGTGCCTCGTGTGAGCCCGCACCTGTAAAAGCACTATTCCCGGCAGAGATACTTGTGGGTAATTGAAAGCAAGACCCCACTCTTACTCCGGATCAGCATGAAACATCCTTTCGGAAACATGTGTTAGACCTGACCGAGCTTTCAAGAACTGAGTACCGCTCAATCAGCGGCTTGCTGCGCGCCGAACTCGAGGAGTGTTTGGATAAAGGTCCGAATAGGCATCGACCATGGTTTGCAAACTAAAGTGTGCACGGAACGTTGCTTCCCCGTTTATTGAGTATTGCTCCCGCTCGGCCTCGGAGCGTGACAGCCGCAGAATGGCCGCAGCCATCTCGGCAGGGTCTGTCACAGATACCGTATATCCTGCATTCGCCAGCCGAACAACTTCGGCCATTCCGCCCACGTCGGTCACGATTACCGGAAGTCCCAGCGAGAAGGCTTGTAGGAGCGATATGGGCAAGCCTTCGGACTTCGACGACATAATGAAGGCATCGGCCGTGGAGAAGAACGGCACCACGTCGAGTTGTTGCCCCCAAAATGTCACCTCCTTAGCGATGCCTAATTCGTTGGCCATCCTCTCTAGTGCACCCCGTTCACTGCCATCGCCTACCATCCACAGACGTAGACCTGGCGTCGACGAAAGTGCGGAGCGAAAGGCATTCAGAAGGAGTACGTGGTTCTTCACTGGAGCAAGCCGGCCAACGTAGAGCAGTGTGAATCCGTTTTTTGGCGGCCAATGATCTTTCTCCACTCGTGACAGCGGAGTTGTTCCGTTGTACACTCGCGCTATCTTTCGCGCGGGCACGCTTTGCATATTCTTCAGGTTGTTGGTCGTTGCGTCGCAGATGCCGACGATCCAGTCACAAAAGTGGGCGGCAAAGGCGTACTTCAACTCCATAAGGGTCCGGTGCGGCGGTGCGACCAAGCTATGCCGGGTCGACACGATGCTGGGCGTTCCCGCCAGTCTGGCGGCCATGGCCGCATAGATCGTCGGCGTCGGGTTATGAAGATGCACAACGTCGGGCCGCAACTCTTTGAAGATGCGGTAGAAACTTCGAGTGGTGTCCAACAAGTGCCTTCCCACGTTCGCTTGCACGACGAAGCCTTCTTCTCGCATCCGCTCACCGAGTGCGCCCAGAGTCGCGACCGCATAGACGCATGGGTCATGCCCCTGTTCTCGCTGCAGACGACACATCTGGAAGACGAGTGTCTCGGCGCCGCCCACCTCCATACTGTCAACCACGTGCGCAATCTTCATACAGTTGCCCGAACCTCCGGCGATGCGGTTCTGTCTGCTCTCTTTTCGTGTATGCGTCGCGGTGAGCTCTTCGACCGCTTGATGATTACGTCAAGTGCAGAATTCGAATCACGATGTACATGAACAGAACAAGTGAGATTGCTAGTCCTCCCGAATACCGCAGTACGCGCGACGTCGGTAAGCGTGGAGGAATCATCCCTCGCAGAAGTGCCATCTCAAAAACCACCTCGGTGAAACCGCCCAGCAGGAAAAACGTCATGACGAAAGCGCGAGACAGAAACCACCCTGCCACCAGAAATCCCGTCAGCGACAAAAGCAACAACCGCCCGAGTCGGCAGATCTCTGCTTTGTCGAGCGTCTTGGTCTTCCTTGGGGCCCGAGGGAAGGGCGTTTTCTCGGGCACAATCGGATGTCCTTCACTTACCTTCTTAGGCGAAGCAATCGCTAAAACGTCTCTCACCGTTGGGAACAGGAACAAAGTCCAAAAGTACAATCCGAACAAGCCCAACTCCGCTGCACAGACTACGAGCGAATTGTGAGCAGTTTTATGATCATCAACGTAGTCCCCCATATTACCGAAGCCCACTCCAAACAACGGATGAGACTTCAGCAGTTCGAGGCCTTCGCCCCAAAGAGCCGTGCGGTCTTCGCCTGCATTGGCAGAAATCTCCCGCCCGCCTGTAAAGTGCAGGGCTGACGCCGCAATAAACAGCCCTCCTGCCAACAGCAACGAAGGCACCGTCCCGATGCGCCGTCGCACCGCTACGATCGCCATCGCAATCAAGGCCAGAATGGCGCCACGCGAGTGAGTCAGGAACACTCCAAACAGCAACGCAGACACCGGCAGCAGCACAAATGCTATATTCCGCACGGTTTTCTTTGGGCGCCAGAAGATGAAAACTAGCGGAAGTACGCAGACGGTCAACTGGGCAAAGTCATTAGGGTCGTTGATTTCTCCCAGTCCCCTCAGTCGATAGAACCACTCTCCCGCATCATTCTGCATTGCCAAGAGATAAGGAGGAGAGGCGAGTCGGATAGCATCGCTGTCGCCTGATTGGACAGCGTTGCTCGCGGGTCCGCGCTGCAACTCGATGGATCCCTGCACAATCACAAACAGGCAGACAAAGAGCATCATCAAAACAAGAATCTGCAGCTTCTTCTTTGAGTTGCAGTGCAGACACACGAGGAAGTATGCGAAAGCGTTCGGAATGAAATTCAGGAATGCCTGTAGCCCGCCCGTGACCCATTGCTCCCCAACAACCACAGATGCCATGGCAGCAATCGCCAACCCGCCCAAAGCCCACGTTTGGGGCGTCTTCCAAATGAACGATCCCGCTAGCGTGGGCAGAGATGCACAGAAAATTAGCCCCGCAAGGATCAGCTCAATACGAAAAACCGCAAGCGGCCCAAAGACGACACTGGGCGTGAGGTAGTAGGTGATGAAGTAGAGAATGGATAGAACAAAGCCCATGGTGAAGATCCTGAGCAAGGTCCTCAGTAACGTTCAGAATAACCCAGACGGCAGAGCCAAATCCATCAATTGTGCTAGTCCGGTCTCGTCATTCGTTGCGAAGTCCAGCAATTACTACCCAGACCCCCTAACAGTCCGTAGTGCAAATGCTGATTCGCTTGCCGAAAGTTCTCAACGGGTGTGATAGGGTACCATCTGTTTCTAGCCATCGGCAATCACGGTCGCATTGGAACAGAACCGGGAAAGCGAACCAAAGGATCCGGGATAAAGGAGAAGGAACTCAGAATGACTGTTCTACATGTAGTCGGTGCACGGCCAAACTTCATGAAGGCGGCTCCTGTTTATCGTGCGCTGGCGGCTAGAGGGCACAAGCAGGCGCTGGTGCATACGGGCCAACACTATGATGCACTCATGTCGAATGTTTTCTTCCAGGCATTGGAGATCCCGGACCCAGACGAGAGTCTAAATGTTGGGTCGGGAACTCACGCGCAGCAAACTGCCGCAATCATGAGTCTATTTGAGCCGGTTGTACTCGCGCAAAAGCCGGACATTGTGCTGGTCTATGGAGACGTAAATTCAACCGTTGCGGCCGCGCTCGTCTGTTCCAAGATCGGGATCCGTGTAGGGCATGTTGAGTCCGGGCTTCGCTCGTTCGACCGCTCGATGCCGGAAGAAATCAACCGGTTGGTTACAGATCAACTGGCCGACCTTCTTTTTACTCCGTCTATCGATGGCGACGCGAATCTTGCGCGGGAGGGCATAGCGAAAGAGAAGGTCTTCTTTGTGGGCAACGTGATGATCGACACTCTGATCCAATTCTTACCAAGGGCGGAAGACTTATTCCCCTCTCTCAAAGCTAAATTATCGCTGGGTTCTTTTGGCTTGGTAACTCTCCATCGTCCATCGAATGTCGACAGTGAAACCGCTTTTTTGCCAATGCTAAAGGTTCTTGATGGGTTGAGCGACGAGCTGCCGCTACTATTCCCGGTCCATCCAAGAACGAGAGAGAAGTGGTCGGCACAGTTGGCACGGTGCAACCCAAACCTTCGCACTATCGCTCCACTGGGATATATGGAGTTTCTTGCACTCCAGAAGAGCGCACGCGTAGTCATTACCGACTCGGGGGGAATACAAGAGGAAACTACTTATCTGGGCACGCCATGTCTCACATTGCGCGAAAATACGGAGCGGCCGATCACGACGACTCTGGGCACTAATGTGCTGATAGGGCACGATTGGGAATTGTTACGAAGAGTGAGCTGCCTCCCTCCGATTAGTCCATCTGAGCTGCCTCCCTCCGATTAGTCCATCCAGTGTGAGAGTTCTCCGATAATAGGGGCCAGCGATGGTCCCGGTGGAGGAGGACAGGATGAAGAAGAGCCGCTACACGGAGGAGCAGATTGTAGGCGTTTTGAAGGAGTCGGAGGCCGGTGTGGAAACCGGGGAGCTGTGCCGCAAGCATGGCATCAGCCAACAGACTTTTTATCGCTGGAAGGCCAAGTACGGGGGTCTGGAAGTAAGCGAGGCGCAGCGGCTGCGGCATCTGGAGGAAGAGAACCGCAAGCTGAAGCAACTGGTGGCGGAGCAGGCGCTGGACATCCTGGGCTTCAAGGCGGTGCTATCAAAAAAGTGGTAGGCCCACAGGCGGAGCGGGAGGCGGTGCCGATCTTCCGCGCCGCCGCGGAGTGCTCGGAGCGGCATGCCTGTGGGCAGATGGAGATCGTGCGGGCGATGGTGCGATACCGGCCGCGAGGGACCCGTTTTGCGGAAGCGAACCAGCGGCTGCGTGCGCGACTGCGGGAACTGGCTGAGGAGCGGCGCCGCTGGGGCTATCGCAGGCTGCATGTTCTGTTGAAGCGGGAAGGATGGAAGGTGAACAGCAAGCGCGTCTACCGGATCTATGTCGAGGAAAAGCTGATCGTGCGCCGGCGGCGGAGGAGGCGGCGGATCTGCGCTCAGGCGCGGGTGCTGCTGGCGGCGCCCACCTGCCCCAACCAGACCTGGACGATGGATTTTCTGCACGATGCGCTGGCCAACGGGCGCAAGCTGCGCACCTTGTCGATCGAGGATGCGTACACGCGGGAGATGCTGGCCATCGAAGTCGATACCTCGTTGCCCGCGCTGCGCGTGATCCGTGTGCTGGAGAAGCTTCGCCTCGAACGCGGCCTGCCGGAGCGGATCGTGATCGACAACGGCACCGAGTTCACCTCCAAGGCGCTGGATCAGTGGGCCTACGAGAACAAGGTCACCCTGCACTTCATCACCCCGGGCCGCCCCATGGAGAACGGCTACATCGAGAGCTTCCATGGCAAGTTCCGCGAGGAGTGCCTGAACGAACACTGGTTCCTAACCCTGGACGACGCCCGAGAGACCATCGAATCCTGGCGGATCGATTACAACCAGGTACGCCCACACAGCGCGTTGGGCTACCTGACGCCGGAAGAATTCGCAACAGGCTATGCAAATGTGGAAAGCAACAAGCGCTTCCCACATTCGCACAGCCTCGACTACTGCTGCGAACTCAATTTGCAGCTAAACTCAAACCCGAGTGCTCTCGCCAGCGCGGACTAAACGAAGGGGGCAGCTCA
>CAZAXI010000034.1:0-32502 GCA_964489045.1 uncultured Granulicella sp.
TCGTCTTCGACGTCAACGGCGGACCCTTCCTCGACCATCGCTGGATGCGCCACATAGAAATCAACGACATGCCGCTTGTTCCCTACGACGGCAAGCAGGTCACCGGTTTCCGTCTCACGCTGGTCTTCGAGGGTGGCATCCCGGACATCAGCGCGCCCGAGGTGAAGGCGTTGCTCGATCCCATCATCGACTTCGGCGTCAAGACTGGCGGCGAGGCCTACGCCGATACCCTGCCACCTTTTCTCAAGAAGGCCATCGCTCAGCATGACGTGCTGGTCGGCATGGACCGTAAGATGGTGATCTCCGCGATGGGCGCGCCCGAGTCGAAGGTCCGCGAACTTCTTCCCGGCTCAAGCGACCAGCATTACGAAGAGTGGATCTATGGACAAGCGCCGCAGACGGTCCGGTTTGTGCGATTCGTAGGCGACCGCGTCATCCAGGTCCGAATCGCCGCGCTGGGTCAACCTATCGCCATCCACGACAAGAACGAGATGCAGGGCTATCTCGACCCCGAGGACACCCGCGAAATAGCGATGGGCGACAACAATGCGACCGGCAATTCCGAAGAACACTCCGCGAAGGCGCCGCCCACAATTCTCAAGCCGGGTGAGGTTGCGCCCGGCAGTTCGCAGCGCGTCCTGCTACCCGTCCCAACTCCTCCCGCTGGACCGGACAAGACCGGACAGGACAAGAATGACACCGCCCCCGCGAATCAGCCTGCGGCTGCGACGGACAAACCTGCCGATCCGCCCACGGTGTCGAATCCCTGATTCACGTACCTCTTCATGCCACTTTGCTGCACGATCACCGGCTCCGCCCGGCGAGGCGGAAAGACGCCGCAATCGCCGCGAGCGACAGGCACGCGGCTAGAACAACCCAGCCGAGGACGACCTCGCCTGAAGTAAAGGCCGGCGTGAAGGAAAGCGCGAGCCGGCTATGGATCGGTGTGGCTGGCCCGGTAGCCGCACCAGCTTCGAGCGCCCGCAGGGCGACGACGATGAGCGCAGCCAGGCCGCAAAGAACCGCAATAGAGCCAGGCACCACACGACGCCAGGGGAACGCGATGGGCGGAGGCTCAGAGGCCTGGGCGCGAATCGACTCCATCACAGAGAGGACAAAGCCGGAGGACGGCGCGAGTTCATCGTCCGGGCCGGCAAGGTGTGCGTCCAGGAGGCCGTCGATCGGATCGGCAACTGGCGTGCTGCTGTCCGGCTTCAGGTTGAATGATCGGCTCATAGGGACCTCATGACTGGGGGAGCAGGGTGCCGGGTTGGATTTCGCTGCGCAGCGGACCGGTCTCCGAATAGCGGCCTGAGCTTGTCGCGCAGCAGGTTGCGCGCGCGAAAGAGATGCGCCTTCACGGTACCTTCGGGCAACCCAAGGCTGCGCGCCGCCGCGGGCACATCCAGCTCGTGGAAGTAGTACAACGTCAGTACCTCGCGGTATTTTGCCGGCAGGCTTTCGACCGCCTTGTGAATGGCCGCGCTCTGATTCCGCTCTTCCAGGCCGCCGTCGATCTCACGCGGATCGGCTGGCTCGCGCACCTCGTCGAACGGGAGTGTAACCAGCGGGTGGCGGCGCAACTCCGAACAGTAGAGATTGGTCGCCAGCGAGAACAGCCAGCTGGAAAAGGCGGACTCCTGCCGCCACGACGCCAGATTGCGGAACACCCGCAGAAACGCCTCCTGCGCCATCTCTTCGGCGCGGCTGCGGTCGCGGCAAAAACGGTAGGCCAGGTTGATCAGCGGCGACTGCCACCGGCGCACGATACCCTCGAACGCACCGGTGTCTCCGGCGAGGACGCGGATTGCATCCTGCCGGTCGTCTGCGGCGCGCTGGGGGTTCGAGCTGCTCAACCTGTCTCCTCAAACCAGTGTGACCCTTCTTCGAGCATTGCGGTTGCGTTTTCTTTTGCGCCTGCGCAGCAGTCCGAATTCTTTGAACAAAACGAAACCGCAATACCCAGGGCACTGTCTCACTGTATGCAGCACAAAAGTGGAACCCAAGGAGCAACTCATGGATAGAATTGGCGCTGACGTCGCGGTGTTCGTCTTTCTGGCGATCGGAGCGATCGCACTCTTCAGCTTTCTCTCAGTGGCGACCTGGGCCGGTACGCGGCAGGCGGAGCGCGAGGCCTACTACAAGGCCGAGATGATGAAGAAGATTGCCGAAACTGGCGGGGAGCGCAACCCGGCTCTCGAATACCTCCGCGAGCAGGAACGGATCAAAGCAGAGAAACGGCTGGGCGGAATCAAACTGGGCGGGCTGGTCAACGTGGGAGTCGGACTCGGCCTGATGGCCCTGTTGGCGGGCCTGGTGCATCAGGTGCCGGTGTATCTATGCGGGACGATTCCATTGTTGATTGGGCTGGCGATGCTTGCCTATGCGTTCTGGTTTGCGCCGGAGCGCTCCACCGAGACCAAGTAGTCACACACTTTGCGGGTTTACGGGACCCCGGCCAGCGCCGCCTGCTGCGCCGCCAGCAACTCCCGAATCCCATTCTCCGCATAGTCGAGCATGGCATCGAGCTGGGCGCGCGAGTATGGGACGCGCTCAGCCGTAGCCTGGGTCTCAACCAGGCCGCCATCGGCCAGCATCACCACATTCATATCGACGTCGGCGCGAGAGTCCTCCTCGTACGATAGATCGAGCAGAATATTGCCGTCGACGATGCCGACCGAGGTGGCCGCAATCATCTGCCGCAGCGGCGAAGCCTTGAGCGTGCCCGCCGCGACCAGCTTGCCCAACGCCAGTGCCAGCGCCACCGACGCTCCTGTAATCGCAGCAGTCCGCGTGCCCCCATCGGCCTGAAGTACATCGCAGTCGAGAATCACGGTGCGCTCGCCCAGCGCCTTCATGTCCACCACTGCCCGCAGCGACCGGCCGATCAACCGCTGGATCTCGTGGGTCCGGCCGCCGATCTTGCCGCGTTCGGCCTCGCGCGGAGTGCGCGTCAGCGTGGCGCGGGGCAGCATTCCGTACTCGGCCGTAACCCAGCCGCGTCCGGAATTGCGCATCCATCCGGGCACACCGGTCTCGAGGGTGGCGTTGCACAGCACCCGGGTGTTGCCGGCCTCCACCAGCACCGAACCCTCGGCGGTGGCGACGTAGTCCGTGGTGAACCGGGTAGGGCGGAGAGCATCGGCGGCGCGCCCATCCGGCCGAAAGACTTTGGGGGAAGATGTCGAAGAAGTTTCGCTTGTGATGAGAACTGAGGCCATGGCGCGATTATAGTGGTGCATGGCACGATCAGGCTTTCCGGGCGTGGCCTGTCAGGCAACCCAACGACTCAGGCGGAGCCGAGCGATTGGAGCTTGGATTACGGGAGCGTTTTGCGAAGGAGACATCGGGCTTGCGTCGGCAATTGATTCCCAAAACGGAAATTTATCCCAATCTGGGAAATTTGTGCATTTCTGGGCCTTTGCTGCAGATGCACGGTACCAAAGTGCCGGTCATGTCCCATATCGGGAATCGAGTGCCAAACCACGATTGCGAAGAATCATCTATTCGGCATTTAGTTTCAAGCAGTTCGCTCCGGTGTGCCAGTTTGGCACTCAACCTGATTACAGAGTGAGTGTCTGAATCTCCAAAACAGGAGAGAAGCAGGCAATCCTGGAGTTGATTCACTGGAGTTTTATTGTGAGGGCAAAGCAGAGTTTCACCGCCTCAGAGATGTACAGAAGTTTCGATCCAAGTACGCCTCCCCTGTACGCCGCTATGCCGGCCGCACCGGGCGGCACAGCGGGCGGCGACTGGTCCCCGCTTCCCGGGAGTCTCCTAGCCCGGCCAGCTCGCCGCCCATCGTTGCCATGCCCGGCAATCGTTCGTGGCGAAGGACTCCTCCACGACGCGCGCAACCTGATGGGAGCGCTCGGACTCTACTGCGACCTGCTGTCGACGCCGGGAGTGCTCAAGCCGGAGCACCGCCATTATGCGGAGGAGGTGCGCCTGCTGGGCGCGCGCAGTGTCGCGATGATCCAGCAACTGTTGGAGCCGTCGCAGCAGGCGCCAGGCGCGGCGACCTGTTCCTGGCTGAATAACCCTCCTAAGTCTGCGGCTGCCGGCCCCGCTCCAGTCGTTGAAGCAAAGACTCCCGGCATGACTGGATCGTATGGAACAGAGATCACGGCGAGTCCGGTAAGTTTGCGGAGCATCGTCGAACGCTGTTCGGGCCTGCTGGGCCGCGTTGCCGATGGCAGGCCGATCGAGATCAGCTACGGGGCTGCCGCCTCCGTCCCGGTGCGGGTGGAAGAGGAATCGGTGGAGCGGATTCTGATCAACCTGGTGCGCAACGCGGCTGCAGCGCTGGGCGAGCGCACCCCAGGCTGCAATCTGCCTGCGAACCCAGGCGGAACCTCTGCCGGCGCCGCGGTTTGCAATGCCGCCCAGAACCCCGAATCGATGCCGCGGTGTTCCGTCCGCGAGACGGTTGCGGATCCCACCGCGGACGAGACTCCCGGATCGATTCGGATCGGAGTGGGCCTGCTCGTGAATCGCGTGGGCGATCCAAAGCCCTGGCCTTTCCGCCGGGTGCGTCTCACCGTTGAGGATTCGGGGTGCGGCATGCCTCTCGAGCAACTGGAGAGGCTTCTCTCCGGAGGCAGGGCGCCTTCGCGCGGCAGCCATGGGATCGGCTTTCGCGTGGTGCGGGAACTCGTAGTCGCGTCGGCCGGTGATCTCAGGATCATGAGCGCTCCGGGAGTCGGCACGCGGGTGCAGATCGAGTGGCCAATGGCTGCGGCGCATCCGAGGCAGCCCACAGAAAGCCCGGACCTGCGCGGGGCAGGCGGGGATCGGAGACAGTCATGCTGAACCCAGAGTCCCATGCTCGCACTCCAGCCTCCAAGTCCGGCCATCCCGAAGATGCGGGTCTCACCCTAGGGGACCCCGCAGCCCAACCTGGCGCGGCCGTGCCCGTCCGTGCAGCCAGCGTGCCGGTCGGCGTGCCCCCGGCGCAGAGCGCTCCCAGCATCGTGCTGGCTCTGCCCGACGGGATGCCCCCGCTGCGCCTGCTGGTGGTGGACGACGACGCGCCGCTGCGCAAGGCATGCTGCGAGATCGCCACTGGCATGGGCTTTGTTGTGGTCCCCGCGGGCAGCGTGCAGGAGGCCCTGGAGGTGATCGAGCAGCGGCCGGTGGACCTGCTGCTGCTCGACCTGAAGCTGCCCGGCGGTGGCGGCCTTAAGCTGCTGTCCGAGGTCAAAGCCCGGTTTCCGAAGACCGCCATAGTAGTAATGACGGCTTTTGCCACGGTGTCTTCCGCCGTGGAAGCGATGCGCATTGGTGCCGGCGATTATCTGACCAAGCCGTTTGCGCTGGAGCAGTTGACCGCCGTGCTCGACCAATCGAGCCGCCGGCTGCACTTCGACCTGGAGAGCCGCCGGCTGCGCGAGCGGCTGCGCACCGAGCGCGGCATGGGGGATCTGATAGGCACGTCGCCCGGGATGGAGAAGGTCTACCGCATTCTGGCAAAGGTAGCGCTATCGGCCCACCCCGTTCTGATTCTGGGCGAGAGCGGCACAGGCAAGGAGCTGGTAGCCCGATTGATCCACTCCAGCGGGCCGAATGCCTCCAGGCCGTTTGTCCCGGTGGATTGCGGAGCGCTGGTACCCACGCTGATCGAGAGCGAGCTTTTCGGACACGTCAAAGGAGCATTCACCGGAGCCAACCGGGCAAAGGAAGGTCTGCTGGCCACAGCCGAGGGCGGGACGGTCTTCCTCGACGAGATCGGGGAGCTGCCTTTGGACCTGCAGGCGAAGCTGCTGCGCGCGCTGCAGGAGAAAGAGGTGCGCCCGGTGGGAGCAACTCACGCGGTTCCGATCTCGGCGCGGGTGCTGGCGGCGACCAACCGCGATCTGAATGCGATGGTCGCGCAGGGACTCTTCCGCAAGGACCTCTACTTCCGGCTGAACGTCGTCAACCTCAAGATTCCGCCGCTGCGCGACCGCAGGGAAGATATTGCGGTTCTGGCCGAGTACTTTCTGGAGCGGATGCGCCGCGAATCGGGAACGTCGCACAGCTTCTCGGAGGACGCGCACCGGCTGCTGATGGAATACGACTGGCCGGGCAATGTGCGCGAACTTCAGCACACCGTCGAACGCACCTGCGCGATGTCGTCCGGGCCGGTGTTGCATACGGTCGACCTGCCCACGCAGCTGCAGGACTTCCGGGCGCATCGCCGCGAGGCCGACGCGTTGGCCCACGCGCTTGGCGACAGCCGTGGCGCCGACGTTGTTGTCTCGATCGCCGACATGGAGAAGCAGGCGATCCTCGAGACCATCCGGCAGTTGAAGGGGGACAAGCTGATGGCAGCGCGGCTGCTCGGAATTGGCAAGACCACGCTGTATCGCAAACTGAAGGAGTATGGCCTGACGGAAGCAGCCGAGTCGATGGATGATTGAGGCGCGATCCCCCGGCTGGCGCAGCGCAAGCCCGCCGGGGTTCAAGTGGGTTAGCGGCGCCTGCTGCTATCCTTGGGCCTGTGGGTGTCTCACCGGAAGTTGATTTCAGAGAGCGAGCTCATTGATGACTGAAGCTGTGAAGATTACCGTTCGACCCAACGGCCCACTGCGGGTCGAGGGGCCGATTGTGCTGAGCGACGTCGAGGGCAGGACGTGGGACCTGACCGGCAAGCCTGCCGTTTCGCTGTGCCGTTGCGGCGCGAGCGAGAACCGCCCATTCTGCGATGGCTCGCACAAGCGGATTGGCTTCCAGTGCGCGGCTACACCTCCGCCTCCACTTCCTCCCACTGAGACTCCCGTTCCCTGAGAATCCGCATGCGGTCGCGTCGATCCTCAAGTTCGCTACCGGTTCTCCTGCTGGCGCTGTGGGTTGGCGGTGCCGGAGCGCGCGCGCAGGACCTTGCCCAGTACGTCGGGCAGTATCGCAGCGTGTCCAGTCCCGACCAGGTCACGGCGGTCTACCTGGAGGGCGGAGCTCTCTACGAGGAGAGTGCGCAACGCCAACGGCAGCGGCTTGTTCCCGACCGGGCAGCGCAGGATCGATTCACGATTGCTACTCCGCAGGCGCACGTCGTATTCCTACGTAACCCGGCGAATGCAATTACCGGGCTCAAGGTCACGCTCGACGACGACGGAAGAACGCTGGTCGAGGCGGGGCGCTTCAGCACCGCCGGGACCCGGCTGAACCACGCCCGCGAGTATACGCGGCAGGAAGCGATGGTCCCGATGCGCGACGGCGTGCGCCTGCACGCGGTCATCTTGTTCCCAGAGGGGGACGCGCCGCAGGCGGGATGGCCGTTTCTGCTTGCCCGAACACCGTATGGGGTGGAGGAGTTCGACTCGCAGAAAGTGAACGACGACAAACCTGAGTTGGCTGCCAGCGGTTACATCTACGTGTACGAAGACATTCGCGGCCGGTATGGCTCGGCGGGGCAGTTCGTCATGAATCGGCCCATCGTTTCCCACCAGGACTCGAGCGCTGTGGACGAGACCACCGACGCCTATGACACCGTGGCGTGGCTGCTGAAGCATGTACCGGGCAACAACGGCCGCGTGGGAGTCTTCGGTGTATCGTACGACGGATTTCTCGCTATCATGGCCGGGATCGATGCGCATCCGGCGGTGAAGGCTATCTCGCCGCAGGCGCCGATGACGGATGTGTGGATGGGGGACGACTTCTTCCATAACGGTGCGTTCCGCGAAACCTACGGCTTCGACTACGTGCAGCAGATGGAGGGGCAGAAGACTGACGTCCGCGTCAACTTGAAGCAGGACACGTACGACTTCTTTCTGCAACACACCAACTTCGCGGGCGCAGCAGTGGCAGCGAAGATGAGCGATCTGCCCACCGCGAAGGCTTTCCTGACCCAGCCCGCATACACCAGGTTCTGGCAGGACATGGCGGTGGAGTATCACCTCACCAAGGTCGAAGTGCCGACGCTGGAGGTGGGCGGCTACTGGGACCAGGAAGACATGTGGGGCACCCAGGCCGAGTATGCTGCGCTGAAGCCGCATGATTCCAGCCACCAGGTTTTCATGGCGCTGGGACCGTGGGACCATGGCGGCTGGCACGGAGCCGGCCGTACGCTGGGATCGGACTTCGGAAGGCTGGACTTCGGCGAGCCAACCGGAACGGAATTCCGCAGGAACATGGAGTTTCCGTTTTTTGAGAAGTACCTGAAGGACAGGCCGGGCTTCGACATCGCCGACACGGAGAGCTTTCGGACCGGCGTGAACCAGTGGGAGCGCTACAACGCGTGGCCTCCGTTTGCCGGCTTCGCTCCGGCGCGGCTGTACCTGGAGCCGGGCAAGATGCTGAGCTTTGCCGCGCCGACAGGCAAAGGCGATGCGGTTGCGGCGACGTATGTTGCGGACCCGGCGGACCCGGTTCCGTATCGCCATCGGCCGATCCAGTCCACGTATGCGCCGGGCTCCAAGTGGTACACGTGGCTGGTGGAAGACCAGCGCTTCGTAACCGGACGCAAGGACGTGGCGAGCTTTACGCTGGCACCGCTGGACCACGATGTGACCATCACCGGCGACGTGACCGCGGACCTGTTTGCGGCGACGACGGGAAGCGATGCGGATTGGGTGGTCAAGCTGATCGATGTGTCTCCTGATGACGCAGCGTCAAATCCCGGCTATCAGCTGATGGTGGCGGAGGAGATTTTCCGCGGGCGCTATCTGCATAGCTTCGAGCAGCCGGAGGCGTTGAAGCCGGGCGCGGTGAACGAGTTCAAGTGGAGTCTGCATGGCGTCGATCACACATTCCTGAAGGGGCACAGCATCATGGTCGAGGTGCAGTCGAGCTGGTTTCCGCTATACGATCGCAATCCGCAGACGTTTGTGCCGAACATCATGACCGCACCGAAAAAAGCGTACAAGGCGGAGACGGTGACCATCTACGGCTCACAGCAATATCCGTCGCATCTGGGATTTGAAGTCGCGAAATAGGCGCGTCATTTCAGGGGCAACGGGTACATCAGGCCGCCCTGGGTGTAGAGGCGGTTTAGGGCGCGGGGGAGTTTGAGCGGGGACTGGTCGCCAAGATCGCGGTCGTAGATTTCGCCGTAGTTGCCGACGGCAGCGATGACGCGTGCGGCCCAGGCATCGTCGAGGCCAAGACGGGCGCCGATCTCGCGGGTCTGGCCGGTGAGGATCGCGACGGTTGGATCGGAACTGGTGGACGCGGCGGCGATGTTTTGTTGGGTGAGGCCGCTCTCTTCGGCCTGGAGGAGGACTTCGATCGTCCAGCGGACGATATCCGCAAAGGCGCGGCCGCCTGCGGCGGAGGCGGGATCGCCGGCGCGCGAGGCGGCGGCGAGCGGGTCTTTGGATATCTGTTCGGGGAGCAGCGTGTAACGGGCGGCGAGCGGGCCGAAGGCTACGCGGGTGTTGGCGAGGCGGGTGAGGTCGCCGGCGAGCGCGGTACAGTTGCCGGTGGTGAAGGCGGCTTCCATCTCGCCTTCCTCCTGGAAGGGGAAGGGAAGGAACTTCAGGTGCTGCTGCGTGAACCAGGCGCGCAGAGCGGTCTCGACTTCGGTTTCGGCGAGGAAGCAGACTTTCCTGTCGCTGAGTTCAGCGGCGTGGGCGAGGTTGGCGCTGACGGGCACGAGGAAGCCGACGCCATCGTAGAGCAGCGGCGGGCTGAAGACGATGCCGGTGTTGGCGGAGTGCTTGAGGTCGAGCGTGAGCGTTGGCAGCAAGTCGACCTTGCCGGCGCGGAGGGCGGTCGTGGCGGCTATGTCGTCGGGATACGGGACGATGGCGGTGCGGGCGTTGGGGCCGGAGATGGCGACTGCGACGGCCTTGCAGATGTCGGCATCGAAGGCCTGGCGTGGGCCATGGTCGTCAGAGGTGGAGTACTCGGGCGTCTCCTGGTTGACGCCGCAGCGGAGGGTTTTCGCTTGGCGGATGTGGTTGAGCGTGGCGGCGTAAGCTGAGGGGGCTAGGAGCAGCACGGCGGCGACGAGCCCACAGCTCAGAAGCGGAAAACGAGGAGCGAGGCGTGGCATCCCCCACCTGTATATACAGCCGATTCGTTGATGCCACGGGAGTTGCGGGCACGTATATACAGGGTTATATATACTCTGTGCCCGCTTCGCGCGGGCTTCTTGCCACTGTGGTTCTTCACGTTGTCGAGGTAAGCCGACTATGCCAGCCGGCGAAACAATCGGGGTAGCTGGGTGCGGGGTACCCCCCCCTCCCCCATTTTCGTAAAATCTTGATTTCAGACGCGTTGTGCACATGATATCCAGAATCAACGAGTTACAGGCACGCTTCGGGCAGGTCGCCGTTTGGAGCGCGGCGGGGGCGGCAAAGCGAGAGGGATTTTGCGCATAACTCCCCATACTTTAAGTGTAGTCGTTTGACCATAACTCATCTGCATCGATCTTTGCTTGTTGTTTCAAGGAGATAAGGCGTTTGGGGGCTTGACAATCGATTTTGCTGGGCTTTTTGGTGTTTTTTTTCGGTGGCGGTATTCGAGGGTGATCGCTGTCACCGGCGTTGTGACTTCAACGCTCCTAAGATTCAAGCGTTTACACGCCGGCTATCGCTGCTGTCGTGAGATTTCGAGCCTAAGAAATGGGAGCGCTCTGAGTCGGAGTCCGTTGCGCAACCGCGGTAAGGCTGGACGCAGGGCTGAAGATGCAGCGCGGCTGGTTGGGCTGTTTGCTCTGGTCGCGGTGATTGGCTGCGGGGCTCATGCGCCGATGGCTTCGCCTTATCTGACGCTTGATGGGAATTGGGTGATTGTGGGGACTTCCAGCGCTACCCCGCCGGTGCCGACTACACCGATCGCCATGTTTACTGGCTCGCTTGAATCGAATGGGCCGTGGGTGACGGGGACCTTGCGAGCTTTCGATCCTGACATCCAGAACCCTTGCATTCCCTATACCCAGGACCTTCCATTCTCGGGAATCATTGGCGAGACTTGGGAAGGTCCAAACACTGTTTCGTTCGATTCTGCCTTCCCGGGCGGTTCCGGCAGTTATGTCCTCATGAGTGCGGCGCTCAGCACCGACCTCCAGACTCCTGCTAAAGGCACGATGTGGATTGGCGGCGGATCCAAACCCGGGCCCTGCGATATGCAAATGACTAACATGACCATGATGCAGATTGCGCCGGTTACTGGCACGTACGTCGGCACTCTGACGGGCTACAACAGCCCCGGTACCTCCGCGACAGTAACTGCGGTGTTGATGCAGGCCACTGCGCCGGACGCCGACGGACGCTTTCCGCTGACCGGGACGGTGACAACGACGGGTATTTGTCCGGGAACGTATTCGTTGTCGCCAGAAGTTGTAACCGGCGGCACGCTCGTTACCACTGGCACGCCGCCGTTTCCCAGCGCGAACATCGTCGGAACGATTTTGACGCCGACCGCGAATATCCAGGCCAGTGTGGCGATCTACAACGTGAACTGTTTGTCGGCCCCAATCCTTGATGGCACTCTGACGCAGCAATGATGGCAGGAAAACCGGAGAAACCGTGACGAATCGTGGTTGTGTATGACGTGGGGGCGGTACAGCGTTGCAGGCCTAATTGTTTGGGTCGTGCTGGTGGCAATCCCAAGCGAGGGGATCGGCCAGGTGGCGGGGTTGACAGGTACTTCAGGGGCCTCGGGGAGTTTGCCGAGCGCACCTGGCGTGCAAGTTCCAGTTGCTTCGTCGAGGCCGAGCGGAGTGGGAGCGAGTGCGGTCAGGCGGTTCGAGATTGGCGGGCAGTTTGCCGACACGAAACTTGCGAGTTGCTCGAGTTTGATCAGCGGAGGATGCCCCTCTGAAGTTCAATATGCGATGGGGCCGGGAATTGCGCTGAATCTCAACCGGCATCTGGCGCTCGACGGGGTATACAACGTGATGCTGGGGTTCCAGTATCCGGGCGGCGGCCGGGAGTCTGAACTACTGTTTGGAGTACGAGCGGAGGCGCGGGCTAAGCGGTATGGTCTGCTTGCCTTCGCCCTGCCGGGCGTGGTTCATTGGAATGCTTTTCAAACCGGGTATTTTGCGGAGCCTGGGTCGCTATACCAGATGATTCAATTCAGCACAAAGACCTACTTTGCGAGCGATGCGGGCGGCGGCGTGGAGTATTTCCCGTCGGCGAGGGTGCATGTGCGGGCTGAGATGGGGGACCTGCTGATCTCGCGGTCGGGGGCCTGGACGAACAACTTGCAGACCTCGGTGGGGGTGTATTCCGGGATCGGCAAGATGGTCGGCAACGGGACTTTCGATGTCGGACGCGGGCCGGCGCATCGCTTCTTCGATAAGACCGATGTTCTGCTGATGACAGTGAGTCTGCTGGGGCAGAGCGCGGACATGATTACCACGCAGCGGTTTCACAGCCATGGTCATCAAGAAGCAGATCCCTTCGCAAGACCTTTTGTCGATGCGGGCTGGGGCGGGCAGATTGGGCTGGCGGTAATCTATAACGCCGCAGAGATTGCCGCGATATACGGCCTCCACAGGATGGGGCACCATCGCGTGGAGAGACTGGTTCCGCTGGCGGTGGGGGCTGAGGGTGCGTTCTCCGGTTACCACAACTTGCAGGGGTTCTAGAGCCCCTTTCGGCTACGTTAGTGGGCACCTGGGATTGCACCCTTGTGGGTTAGAGCAGGCCGACGCGGTGTTCGAGGGCGACGTAGCGGGGGTCGGTGCGGATTTCGTCGAAGAAGGGATCGTAGCGGAGGTAGAGGATCTGGCCTTCGTGGGCGTCGGCGGATTTCGAAAGCTGCGCGATGGCGTTGTTGGTGTCGTGGAGCAGGGCGTAGGCGATGGCCAGTTGGTAGGCGGGGGCGTGGAGCGCGGTCATGCGCGCGATGCGGCGGAGGGTTTCGGGTTTGTCGCCTGCGCAGGCTGCGGCAAAGGCCAGGGTGGATTGCGCAGCGGGCACGGTGGGGTAGGTCTTCAGGAGCCAATCGGCCTCGGTGCGAGCGGCGGCGCAGTCGTGCTGCTCGACAGTCATAACGACGGTGAGGGCATGCGCGCCGAGGAAATCGGGATGAAGCTGCAGCATCCGCTGGAGGACCTGCTTCTGGCCGGGAACATTGCGCTCGAAGTTGTAGGCGAAGAACTCATCAAACGGCGGAACGACCGCAAGCGGGTCCTGCTCGGCGGCGAGATGGAACTGGCTGTGAGCCTCGTTAAACTGGCCGCGCGTGGTCAAGGCCCAGGCATAGCGTGCGCGCGCTTCCGATCCAGCGCCGAGATCGAGCGCTCGGCGAAACTCCGCTTCGGCCTGGGGCCAGTTCCAATCCCAGATGTAGGCGACGTCGCCGAGCAGGGTATGGGCTTCACCGAGACTGGGATCGAGTTCGAGGGCTTTCTGTGCTGCCTGCCGGACGCGCGGAATGCTCTCTTCGTGGGTCACGGCGGTGAGTGAGGTCGCGACGATCTCCGCGCGACCGATGCCCAGCCAGGCGCGGGCGAAGGTGGGATCGATGGCGACAGCCTGGTTGAACAGGTCGATCGACTTGGTTACGGATACGGGCGTGTCGAGGTAGAGCTGGTACTCGCCCTGAAGGTAGAGATCGTGGGCCTGGGGATTGGCGGTGGGTTCGCGGATGGGCGGAGGCGAGCCGCCGCGGACCTGCTGAATGGCCGCGGTGATGGAGTTGGCGACCTGCTCCTGCAGGGCGAGCAGGTTGTCGGACTGCGTTTCGTAGGAGTGCGACCAGAGATGATAGCCGTCGGCGGTGCGGTTGAGCTGCGCGGTGATGCGGACCTGGTCGCCCTGGCGGGTGAAGCTGCCTTCGAGGACCGCGTCGACGCCGAGCTGGTGGCCGATGGCGCGGACGTCTTCGCCCTTGCCCTTGAAGGCGAACGCCGAGGTGCGGGCGACGACACGCAGGTCGCGCCACTGGGCGAGGTCGTTGGTGAGCTCCTCGGTCATGCCGTCGGCGATGTACTCGTCCTGGTGGTCAGGCGAGTAGTTTTCGAAGGGCAGGACGACAATGGCGTTGATGGGCTGCTTAAGCGCGACCGGGGGCAGATGCTGCTTCCACAGCATGAGTCCGGCGGCGATGGCGACGAGGATGGGCACGATGATGAGGACAACGCGTGAAACCGGACGCGCCGACCGCGATGGCGTTGACACCAGTTGCGGCGCGCCCGCGGGTTCAAGAACAGTGACCTTGTCGCGAAACTCAAAGGTGGCGACGTAGCTGCGCGGAGGGAAGTCGATGGCGATCGGATCGCGGCGGCCTTCCTCAGCGTAGTGATCTTTCAGCCGCTTGCGCAGGCGGCTGAACTCAGTGCGGACGACGGATTCGATGCGGGGATCGAAGGACGGAGGCCGGTCGAAGACTTCGAGCCCGATGGCATACTCGTTGATCTTGTCGGCGTCGCCGGCAAGGGTGTGCTGGACCAGGAATTCGAGGAGTTGGCCGCGCCGGCTGGAGGCCGCGAACTGAGGCGTGGCCAACAGACGCGCCAGGTAGGCACGAATCTCCCGTGAACGCGAGTCGGGAGCGCGAGGAGACGCTTGGGTTTCGACAGGGCCCGGCATCGTGGCCTCTTCCGCGGAATGTGATTGATCTTAACATGCGCGGATGAGGGTGAGGTGAACGGGGCTAGAGGAAGGAAAGAGGGTTTTCGTGGTGCGAAAACCCCCGCAGTTGCTCCGCTGCGCAGCGTTCCCATAGGTCAATTCTTCTGGTGAAAGGCGAAGTAGAAGCCAAGGCCGGCCGCGGCGGCGCCGGGGACAAAGAAGATGGAGCCAACCGCCATTTTCTTGCCGGTCGTTTGGGAACTCGAGGGGATTGAATAGATATAGGCGCCAAGACCCGCGCTGACAGCACCAACGAGACCCAGCACGAGCCAGCCCGGCTTTACCTTGTGTTCACTTGGGGTAGAGGAAGCGGTCTGGAGTGATTGGCTGGCCTGTCTGGAGTTGGCGAACATCAGGTTGAGGTTGGACGGCACGGTCAGGTTGGCCGTCTGGACTGCGGACGGCGCGTCCGGGAGCATGGCCGGTGCGGGGGTGATGCTGCTGGAAAGGGTGGGGGGAAGAGCGGAAGTAGCTTCGGCGGCGGCTGGCGGCGTCGGGGTGCTGGGGACCGCGACGGCATCGGGCTGTGCCGAAGGCTGGAGGGTTGGGGTTGGTGCGCTCTGGGCGACGGCCTGTGCTGCCATGAGTCCCACGAGCGTCCCTACGAAAGCGCAACGGCCGATCTGGCTGAGGTGTGCGCGTACTGCATGCAGTTTGTTCATTGTTTCCTCCAAGACAGACAGAATTTCGACGGCAGCTCAATCCGGAGAATTCTTTCTGACGGGCTGACCGGCCAGATCTGGCCGTCGTTGGAGGTGAGATTTACGCAAGTGGAGGCCGGGACGCTAGTCGCAAGAGGTTACGTAACGTCACAAGCTGGCCGGGGTGTGTGTTATGTGCAGGCTACGGCGGCCGCCGGCTATGGATCAGCCCTCGGCCACTACTTATGGGGTCCAGTTGCCGGAGGTGGGGATGCCGGGGGTGGTGTCGGGGCGGGGGTTGAAGTCGGCGGGGATGGGGTTGGGGCGGCCAGTGTCGGTGGGACGGATTTCGAGAGCGGAGCAGCCATGACCGCCCATGTGCGGGAAGCTGGTGATTTCGGCCTCGGGAATTTCGGCGTAGCTGGGCGGGAGCGGCGCGGCGCGGCCAAGCAGGCGGGCGTTGGAGAAGCCGGAGAGCAGGTCGCCGACCCCGGGAACCTTGTCGTCGGCGGGGCCGAGGTCTTTCTGGTGGTATTTGGCGAGGCCGATGGCGCGGGCGCGCTCTTCGTCGGGCAGGTCGGCGAGGGGGATGAGGTGGAAGAGCTCGTCGACCAGCTTGATGATGGAGCTGTGCTCGGCGGGCTCGTGCGAGATGCCGTGGGCGACGGCGTAGGGCGAGATGAGGATGGCGGGAATGCGCGGGCCCTGGTCGAGCGGCAGGCCGGCGGCGTCGTGTGAGCGAACGCGGGGGCGGACGTGGTCGTACTCGCCATCGGACTCGTCGTAGGCGATGAGGATGACGGACTGCGGCCAGTAGGGACTGGCGGCGATGGCGTTGATCTCGCGCGCGAGCAGGGATTCGGAGAGCTGCGAGTCGGAGTAGCCGGGGTGGTCGTCGTCGCCGTTGTATTCGGTTTCGAGGCGGGAATTGGGATCGAGGGGCTTGAGGCCGAGGATGTTGCCGTATCCGCCGCGGACGTAAAAAACACCCGACGAGGGAAGCCGGTTGGCGGACACGTCGCTGAAGAAGTCGCCGAGGCCATGCATGTGGGTGGAGGCGTCAGGATTGTTGGCGACGTAGCCGAAGTACTGGGGCGCGTTGTGGTGGACGATATAAGTGGAGTGCGACGCTGCTCCGGCAGCTTCGGTAGGCTCGTGGTCGTAGCCCTGCTGGTACCAACCCCAGTTGACGGCGGCTATACCGTGGCCGGCGATCTTGCGGATGTCGTCGCGAACGTCGAGCAGGTCGAAGGCAGGGTCGTAATCCGCGGCGGTAGTTTTCTGAATATCCACGCCCATGAAGGAGAGCGGCAGCGCGGCGAAGGTGAGGTTCGAAGCTGGATTGGATCGCGGGTCGGTCGTGGGCTTGTGCGTCAGACTGACCCTCTCGTCGGGGATCGGCTGCCGGGGGTGGCTTCCCTTGGTATCGAGAAATGAGCCCCAGTAGGGAACGGGATCGGAAAGCATGGGCATCGAGTTTCCGGAACTGTCATCGGGCTTGACCGCGCCGGGATGAAGCATCCACTGGGTCTCGCCGGACTGGCCGGAGATCATGGCGATGGCATTGGGCGTGGAGGGGCCGATGACGGTGTCCATGAAGTGATCGAAGAGAGTGAAGCGGTCGGCGTAGTTCCACATGAACGGTGCGGCGTCGCAGTCGATGTGAGACATCACGAGTTCGCCGAACTGCTTGCGCTCGAGCGTCGGGGTTTTGGAGGGCTTGCCGTTCTGGAGGGTGACGCCCTCTTCCGTGAGCGCGTAGCGATCGTTGCGCGCAACGCCGTTGGCATCAATGTCGAGCTTATGGGCGATGCCGACGTGGGAGTGGTTGACTGAGGCGATGTCGGAGGGATAGAGCGGGACGGTCTTGCCGTTCGCATCGACCACGGAGAAGGGGATTTTGAAGGGAGAGACGCTGCCGACGGTGCCGTTGAGGTTGACGATGGGCTGGGTGAAACCGGCGATGGATGCGGCGGGACGCGAGTAGAGGCCGTCGGCACCGGGGTAGGTGGAGAAGTAGAAGTCGAAGGAGCGGTTCTCCTGGAAGAGGACGAAGACGTACTTCACCTTTTCGCGGAGCAGCTTGAGCTTGGCATCGTGCGCGAGGACGGGTTCGCGGGCGGAGGGGATAGTGAAGCGCTGGACAGCCGGGCTGGAGGGCGGAGCGATGCGGGTTTGTGCTGGAGAGGTCCGAGCGCCGCAGCAGGCTGGTGAAACGAGTACGAGCAGTGCGAAAAGCCTGGCGGCTTGCATGTAGAATTCTCCGGCTGCCGAACGGTCTCGCTCTATTACCAGCAATCCGCAGGGGTCTTCACTATTTTCTCAGAAGACGGTTCCGCATGGGCCCACGCTGCGAAGTCTTCGCAGAGCGCGGCGAAGGCCAGCGAAATGCGCGCAGCTTACCGACGGGCGTGGGCGACGATTCCTATTTTGGGATTTGGACTAGTGACTGGTTGTCAGTTTTCTGTGGAAAAGCCGGTCGAAAAGTGGATTCTAGACGAGTTCGGCGTCCGAAGATCGGACGCAGCGATTGCAAAAAGCCGCCTGATTGAGAGTCTGGATTGCCGGAATCGAGTTTGGGGGAAGCTGAATGCGTGTGCTGATTGTAGAAGACGATCGTGCTTTGGGTTCCTTCCTGAAACAGGGATTGGAATTGGACGGCCACCGCGTCGAGTGGGCTCAAGACGGAGAATCCGCGCTGACGCAAGCCGCGGCGGACCATCCCGACCTGGTGCTGCTGGACCTGAGCCTTCCGAAGCGGGATGGCATTGAGGTGCTGGCGGATCTGCGGGCGCGTCGCAATGACGCCGCGGTGCTGGTGCTGAGCGGACGCAGCGATCTGAACGTGCGGGTGCAATGCCTGGACAGCGGCGCGGATGACTACCTTGAGAAGCCATTCAGCTTTTTTGAGTTGATGGCGCGCTGCCGGGCGCTGCTGCGCAGACGCCAGCAGTTTGCCGATCCGGTACTCCGCCACGGCGATCTGGAACTGCGCCGAATCGAGCACAAGGTCACGCGCGGCGGACGGGCGATCGACTTAACGGCGAAGGAATTTTCGCTGCTGGAGTATCTCTTGCTGCATCGGGGCGAGTGCGTCTCGCGCAGTCAACTGCTGGCAGAGGCCTGGCAGATGCCGGCGGAAACGGGTAGCAATGTGGTGGATGTGTACGTCAACTATCTGCGCCGGAAGGTGGACGATGGAGCGGCCCACGCTGCGGGTGCAGGGTTGATTGAAACCGTGCGCGGAGCCGGATACAGGCTGGGTGGCCAGGGCAGACAGGTGGCGCAGCACGCTGGCCGCTCGTCCCCCGTCGCCAACGTCGCATACGCCTAGGGCGAGTTTGACGGAGCAAGTTCAAGTCCCGAGCGATTGGCAGAGAGAACTCCGGAACAGGCGGGGGAATTGGATGGGGTACGGAACGGGCAGGGCAAACGTCGAGAGCAAGGCGGCAGTAAGGACGGTGGTGCTGGCGAGCGCGGACACGCACTTCCGGGCGCGGCTGCGGCGGGAGTTGACCGCGATGCGCTGGCAGGTGCGTGAGGCGGGTGGCGGCGCAGAGGCAATGGAACAACTGGAGGCGGAGAGTGCTGAGGCCATGCTGCTGGACAGCGTGCTGCCCGATCTGGAGGTGGGCGAGTTTGCAGGGCAGATGCGGAACCGGTATCCGGTGATGGACTTGTTGCGGGTGCACGCTGGCGCTGACGAGGCCGGGACGGCCCGCAGCCCACGCAGAAATGAGTTGCTGCATGCATTACGCCAGGCGCAGATGAGTGACGGTGGAGAAGATGCCGGCGAGAGGATAACGTGGGCCGCTGCACCGGTTGCAGGACCCAGAACCTCCGCGCCCGACAGACCGGCCACGGAGGCGCAGGCGTCGTTCTTTGAAGAGGATTTGAACGAGGATTGGCTGACCTCGCGGGCGCGCCCATTGCCGCTGCCGGAGATGGTGGGTGAGAGCCCCGGCATGCTGGAACTGGCACGGCTGGTGCGGCTGGTTGCGCCGCGCTCGGCCTCAGTGCTGATTGAGGGGGAGACGGGCACTGGCAAAGAGCTGGTCGCCAAAGCTGTCCATCGATTGAGTCCGCGTGCGAGTAAGCCATTTATAACGTTGAATTGTGCAGCCATACCTGAATCTCTACTTGAAGCAGAACTATTCGGGCATACGCGAGGCGCCTTTACCGGGGCGGTGCAGTCGCGGACGGGCAGGATCGAAGCGGCCCACGGAGGCACGCTGTTTCTGGACGAGATTGGTGAGATGCCGCTGGCCTTGCAGGCGAAGATGCTGCGCTTTCTGGAATCTGGCGAGCTGCAGCGGGTAGGGGACAATGAGACGCTGCGCGTGGATGTGCGTGTGGTGGCGGCGTCGCACCAGCCGCTGCGCCAGCGCACGACCGAGCGGGCGTTCCGGCTGGATCTGTATCACCGGCTGGCGGTGTTTCCGGTCTTTATACCTCCGCTGCGGGAGCGCATGGGGGACGTGCTGGCGCTGGCGGCGTCTCTGCTCGACAGGCTGGGCCAGGAGATGCCGGTGAAGCGGCTGTCCGCAGGCGCGGCGAAGCGGCTGATGGAACACGACTGGCCGGGCAATGTGCGGGAGTTGGCGCACGTTCTGGAGCGGGGCACGATCCTGGCCGAGGACCGGAGAGAGATTGCAGGGGAGGAGATCCGATTGTGAGAAGCGGCTAGCTGTCCGGCCTGGTTCAGGCAACGGGGCGCTGGGGCGAGGCGATGCATGTGACTTACATCACAGACCTTTTCGCAAGCGAAGATTTTGATCGAAGGAAGCAGAATTAAGTTGTACGAATTTCGGTTGTATTTGTGTATTATGGTCGACCGAAAAAGCAAGCCGGCTTTCTCGGATGCCGACGATGCGGAGAAGGGATGACGAGATGAACTGGCTGAGAGTATTTCTGATGTACTGGCGCCGCTGGAGTGAAGTAATTTAGGTCTGGCCTGGTTACATAAGATGGACGGCATCCACGTCGAGGACAAGGTTGCGACGGGGGATTGCCTGGGCTTCCGCGTGTGCGAGCAGAGCTCGCAGGGCTCGGCTGAGCGCGTCGCGACGTTCGGCCTTGAGCACAAAGTGGAAGCGGTAGATGCGCTTGAGCCGGGCAATGGGTGCGGCGGCCGGGCCGAGCACGCGAACCTTGTCGAACGAAGTGGCGGCGAACCAACGGCCAAGGGTGTTGGCCCAGGCGGCAGCTTCGGCTAGCGACTCCGCTTGAACCACCACATTGGCAAGCACGGCCGCGGGCGGGTAGTGCATCCAGGTGCGGTATTGCAGTTCCTTGGCGACGAAGCCGACGTAGTCGTGCGCGGCGGCGCACTGGATGGCGTAGTGCTCGGGGTGATACGTCTGCACGAGAACGCGGCCGGGAAGTTCGCCGCGACCGGCGCGGCCTGAGACCTGGGTGAGGAGTTGGAAGACACGTTCGGCGGCGCGAAAGTCGGGCAGGCCGAGGGCGGAGTCTGCGCCGACGACGCCAACCAGGGTGACGCCGTGGACATCGTGGCCTTTGGCGATCATCTGGGTGCCGACGAGGAGATTGATCTCGCCGGAGTGCAGGCGGGTGAGCAGGCGTTCCATGTCGCCACGACCGCGGACGGTGTCCCTGTCCATCCGCCCGATGCGGGCGCTGGGGAAGAGCTCCTGAAGACGCTCTTCGCCCTGCTGCGATCCGGCGCCGAGGTAGTAGAGGTGCTCGGACTGGCATTTGGGACAGACCTTGGGGATGGGACGGCGAAAGCCGCAGTAGTGGCACTCGAGCCGGTCGCCGGGGTGGGCGTGGAGGTCGGTGCCGAGGACGGGCTTGTGGTAGGTGAGAGCGATGGCGCAGTTTTCGCACTCGATCTTCTCGCCGCAACTGCGGCAAATGACGGTGAACGAATAGCCGCGGCGGTTGAGCAGGATCAGGACCTGCTCGCCGCGGTCGATTGTGGCCTGGGTTTCGGCGACGAGCTGGCGGGAGAAGATGTCCTCGCGGGCGGTCTCGCGGAACTCGGTGCGCATGTCGACGAGTTCGACCGTGGGTAGTGGGCGGCTCATGACGCGGGCGAGCATTTCGACGCGCTGGTAACGGCCGCGTTCGGAGTTGGCCCAGGATTCGAGTGACGGCGTGGCGGAGCCGAGGACGACGACAGCCGAGTTGAACTTGGCGCGCATGACGGCGACGTCGCGGCCGTGATAGCGCGGGGTTTCCTCTTGTTTGTAGCTGGAGTCGTGCTCTTCGTCGACGAGAATGAGACCGAGATTGACCATAGGCGCGAAGACTGCGGAGCGCGTGCCGACAACGATGCGTGCCTCGCCGCGGCGGATGCGGTGCCACTGCTCGGCGCGCTCATCGGGTGTGAGGGCGGAGTGCAGCAGCGCGACCTCAGTGCCGAAGGCGGCAAACATCTCTCCCGCCATAGCGGGGGTGAGGCCGATCTCGGGGACAAGGAGCAGGGCGGACTTGCCGGCGTCGAGCGCCCGCTGCATGGCGGCGAAGTAGACGCTGGTTTTGCCGGAGCTGGTGACGCCGTAGAGCAGGATCGGCTTGAATCCACCGTGCGCCATGGCAGCGGCGATCGAGCCGAGAGCTTCCATCTGCGCCTCGTTCAGTGCGTGTTCGTGGGCGCGCTTCTTGCCTTGGGCGGGCAGGCCGCCGAGGTGAAAGTCCTCCGGCGCGTCTTCGATGGCGACCAGGCCGCGCTTGACCAGCGTTGCGAGCGTGGAGGCGGGGACGCTGAGCTCGCGGAGGTCGGCGACACGCATACGGCCACCGGTGGCGGCGAGCTCGGCGAGGATGGCGGTCTGGTTGTCGTTGAGTTTTGGGATGCGCGCATCGGGGACGAGTACAGCCATGCGTTCGGTGCGGCGGGCGTCGCGCTCTTCGGCGAGAGCCTCGCGGAGGAGCCACTTCTTGCGAACCATGGCGTCGAGCAGGGCTTTGCGGGCCTGGGTGGCGGAGCGGAGCGCGGATGCTTTGGCGGCGCTGCCATCTTCAAGGTAATTGAGGACGGCGTACTCGCGGTTCTGGTCTTCGGCGGGCAGGCGCGAACGGCGGGATGCGCCCTTTTGCGCACCTTCGTAGAGGACGCGACGGCCGGCGTCGGAGATGCGGTAGGTGTACTGGCGGCGGACTTCGGCGGCGAGGGGCATCATGCCGCGGAGGACTTCGCCCAGAGGGGTAACGTAGTATTGCGCGATCCAGGCGGCGAGCTGCATCAGTTCGGCGGAGAGCAGGGAAGCGTCGTCGAGGACCTGCTGGATGGGCTTGATTTCGATGCCGTCCGCAGGCTGGTCGTCGTGCACGCGGATGACGACGCCCATCAGGCGTTGCCCGCTGAATGGCACCAGCACGCGCGCACCGACTGCCGGCATGGGCCCGTTCACGGCGTAGGTGAAGGTGCGGTCGAGCGGGACGGGCAGGGCAACGTCGCAGTAGGCGGGCATGGGGGCTTCGGAGTCTGCTACCAGACTACCGCTGCTGGCTGTTCAAAGACCGTTCGCAGCGCTCAGTTGCCGCTTACTGCAACGGTTCGCCATTCGCGCAGGAAGCGTCGGATTGACGCGGGCACGGTGATATTCTGAATAAGGCTCTTAGGCCTCTTGCGAACCATAAACTTAGACAACCGATGAGGTGTTTGGATGGCGACAGCGACGATCGATAAGGCAGCTTTGGGTGCGACGGAGTACAAGGTCGCGGACATTGGATTGGCGGAGTTTGGCCGCAAAGAGATCGACATTGCCGAGCATGAGATGCCGGGGCTGGTTTCCATCCGCAACAAGTATGCCGCGGCCAAGCCGCTGGCAGGCGTGCGCATTACCGGCTCGCTGCACATGACGATTCAGACCGCGGTGCTGATTGAAACGCTGGTGGCGCTGGGTGCGGATGTGCGCTGGGCGAGCTGCAATATCTTTTCGACCCAGGACCATGCGGCGGCGGCCATCGCGGCTGCGGGCGTTCCGGTGTTTGCGTGGAAGGGCGAGTCGCTGGAAGAGTATTGGTGGTGCACGAACCAGGCGCTGAGCTTCCCGGACGGCAAAGGGCCGCAGTTAGTGGTGGACGACGGCGGCGATGTAACGCTGCTGATCCATAAGGGTGTGGAACTAGAGAAGGGCGACAAGTGGGTTGATTCGCCCTCCAGTTCGCACGAAGAGAGCGTGATCAAGGACCTGCTGAAGCAGATTTACAAGGAGACCCCGACGCGCTGGCAGTCGGTCGCGAAGGATTGGCGCGGCGTCAGCGAGGAGACCACGACAGGCGTGCACCGGCTGTATCAAATGTTCGAGCAGGGCAAGCTGCTGGTGCCGGCGATCAACGTGAACGATTCGGTGACGAAGTCGAAGTTCGACAACCTGTACGGCTGCCGCGAGTCGCTGGTGGACGGCATCAAGCGCGGGACCGACGTGATGGTCGCGGGCAAGGTTGCGTGCATCTGCGGCTACGGCGATGTGGGTAAGGGATCGGCGGCGTCGCTGCGCGGGCTGGGAGCGCGCGTGATGGTGACGGAGATCGATCCGATCAATGCGCTGCAGGCCGCGATGGAAGGCTACGAAGTCACGACGATCGAGGAGACGCTGGGCAAGGCCGATATCTACGTGACCTGCACGGGCAACGTCGACATTATCACCGTGGAACACATGAAGCTGATGAAGGACCAGGCGATCGTGTGCAACATCGGCCACTTCGACAACGAGATCCAGATGGAGCCGCTGAACGCGCTGAAGGACGTGAAGAAGCTGAACATCAAGCCGCAGGTGGACAAGTACACGTTCGAGGGCGGCAACAGCATCTTCATCCTGGCTGAGGGACGCCTGGTGAACCTGGGCTGCGCAACCGGGCATCCGAGCTTCGTGATGTCGAACAGCTTTGCCAACCAGACGCTTGCGCAGCTCGACCTGTGGAAGAACAAAGACCAGTACAAGGTGGGAATCTACATCTTGCCCAAGCACCTGGACGAGGAGGTCGCGCGGCTGCACCTGGAGAAGATCGGCGTAAAGCTGACGACGCTCTCCAAGCGGCAGGCGGACTACCTGGGCGTGCCGGTGGAAGGGCCGTACAAGTCCGAGCATTACAGGTACTAGCTGCCTGCGGCTATTGCGGTTTCGCTGACGGTCAGGGCCTCTACCCTGGCCGTTGGTGTTTGGCGGGTGAGTGCTACCAAATCGGTTGCAAAATCATTTCCGCCGGGGGAAGCACTCGGGTATGCTTCTATCTAACAATCACACTTAATTCTTGAAGGAGACCCATTTGAGGCTGGTCGGCTGCCTGCTGCTTCCATCTGGATTTTTCCTGGTTCTTGCCGCGCTTGTGCTGCTTCCAGCGCCAACCATGCGGCTCGCCTTTGTGGCCGCCGGGTTGGGCGTGGAAGTTCTCGGCGTGGGTCTGCTGACCCGCGCGTATACGTTGATGCAGAGGGAGCAGCGATGAACCTGGTGCTCTGCCTGGTGTGCGTGATGTTGATGCCGCTGGCGGCGGCTGGGCTGGGATTGATCCACCAGGGGCTGGGCCGCTCGCGCTCCGCGGCCCATGCCATGCTCGCGACGCTCTGCGCAGTGGGAATCTCCGCCATCGTGTTTGTGCTTATCGGCTCTTCGCTGGCAGGCGTCGCGGGGGGTGCGGTGCACTCGTTTGTGGCGGGGCGCACGCATTGGGACTGGCTTGGTGCCGCACCGGTGTTTCCCAGCGGCCTCGGCCTGGATACATCGGATTCCGGCTTCAGCCGGGCGCTGACACTTTGCCTGGAGATGTTTGCCGCGGGACTGGCGGCTATGATTCCGCTGAGCGGGGGGACGGACCGCTGGAGACTCGCCCCGATCTGCATCGCAAGTGCGGGGCTGGCCGGCTTCGCCTTTCCGTTGTTCGCCCACTGGGTGTGGGGAGGCGGGTGGCTCGCGCAGCTTGGCGCGAATTTTGGAGTGCCCGGATTTGTCGATGTCGGCGGCGCGGGCGTCATACAGGTGGTGGGCGGCCTGATGGCGGTGTCAGTCGCCTGGATCCTCGGCCCACGCAAGGGCAAGTTCGCCGCGGACGGAATGCCGGCTGCGATACCCGGCCACAACATTGTGGAGGTCCTGTTCGGCTGCCTGCTGGCACTGGTCGGGTGGATCGGGCTGGACTCGGCAGCTGCGATTCTTTTCAGCGGAGCCGGCCCGCAGCAGGTGGTCTGGGTGGTGATCAACGCGGTGCTTTCGGCTTCGGGCGGATTCCTCGCAGCGTTGATCATCACCCGCACGCGCTACCGGAAGCCCGATGCGTCGCTGAGCGCCAATGGCTGGATTGCCGGCCTGGTGGCGGGCAGCGCGTCGTGCGCCCTGGTGACGCCGATTGTGGCGATTGATATTGGCGTGATTGCGGGCGTGCTGTCGACCTACATGATTGAAGTCGCCGAGCTGCGGCTGCAGGTGGACGATCCGGGCGGAGCGGTCTCGGTCCACGCGGGGGCGGGACTTTGGGGACTGATTGCTGTCGGGCTGTTCGGCCATTTCCAAGAGGGTACGCGAGCGGGGCATGTGCTGGCACAGATGGTCGGCATTGCCGCGCTGCTCGGCTTTATGCTGCCGGTGATCTATGTGGGGAATCTGCTGCTGAACCACTTCGTTCGGTATCGCGTGGATAACGACGGCGACTGGCAGGGAATGGATATTCGCGAACTTGGTGCGGGCGCGTATCCCGAGTTTGTCGTCCACGCGGATGAGTTTGTGCCGCGATAACGCGGGCTGATCACAGCAGCCGGTAGGGGCGGCCGCGATAGAGACCCATGCGTTCGACGGCGCGGATGCGGACGAGTTGCACGCTGACGTTGTCGTGGCCGCCAGTCTGATTCGCGGCGGCAATCAGCGCTGCGGCGGCGGCGTTGAGGTCCGGCGTGGACGCCAGCAGCCATTGAATAGCAGAATCGGGCACATATCCGTGCAGGCCGTCGGAGCAGAGCAGCAGCACATCGCCCGGCTGGATATTGACGGTGATGGTGTCGGCGGCGACGAACATCTCGGCTCCCAGGCTGCGGGTGAGGAGGTGCCGGTGGGCGTGGGTTTCGGCGTCGGCTTTGGAGATGACTCCCATGCGGACCTGCTCGTCGACCATGGTGTGGTCGTGGGTCAACGGGGCGAGATTGCCCTTGCGGTAGAGGTAGCAGCGCGAATCCCCGACATGCGAGACGACGGCAGAGTCGAAGCGCAGGGCGCAGAGTACAAGCGTGCTGGCCATGTGCGCTCCATCGGGAATAATGTTGCCGCCGGGGTCGGCGTAGGCCGAATTGGGGCGCGCGTTGTCGGCATTGCCCACGTCAAAGACAGCCTGGTTGGCCTCCTGCACCAGCTTGGGAAGCAGCGAGACATGCATGACGCCCTTGGGAATCTTGCGGAAGCCTGCGAGCACCGTTTCTATCGCGAGACGCGAAGCCACCTCGCCCTTCTCCTGGCCGCCAACGCCATCGGCTATCGCGAACAGCCAGCCCTGGGACTGGACCTGGGCCGGGGTGGATGGAACCACGTGGCCGACGTAGTCCTCGTTGTGCTGACGGGATAATCCGGTATCGGAGAGTTCTGCAAATTCAATGTCCAGCATGTGGTCAGGGCACTTTCTAGCAGGCGCGGTGCATTTATGGGATGCTCCGAGTTTACCCTGTCCCCGGTTGGCGCTCGCGTCTCTGCGCAAACTCCGAGCGCGTCAACGCAGGCGGCAGACCTTTACGAGGGCGTTTCGGTAAGGGCAGTCGAAGCTCGTCGTGGCGTTTGTTTCGAGCACGACCCAGGACACGCCAAGCGGGCTGAGGGCCGCGATCCGCTGTGCGTCGGTCTCTTGCCGGCTGCTTAATCCCTGCTGCGCAGACTGGCCGATGGCCCACGCCTGGGTCAGCTCCGGGGCGAGGGATGCTTCGCCGCCATCCTTCGAGTAGTCGGGCAGAGCGCTGCGTTCGGCGATGGCGCGAAAGCTCTGCGCGTCTTCGCCCGGCGCGCTGATGTAGTCCGCGTCCAGGGCAAAGAGCGCGCCCTGCGGAGTGTTGCCGCGGACCCAGAGGAATGCCTGCACCCATGGGTTTCGCGGCGTCGTCCAAGGCAGCTCCAGGTGATTGGAGTTGGGGAAGGCGCCTCGCTGCACCGCCAGCATGACGCCGCCAAGCAGCGCCATCGCTGCCACCCAGCGCCACAGGCTGCGCCGCAGCACCCACTCGCCCAGCTTCGCGCCCAGCGCAAGCACCATCACCAGATACACAATCTGAAAGGCACGCAGCGGCTGCATGCGCGCCACCAGGTGCGCGGCCGCTGCTGTGCGAGCGAGCGACCATGCAACCAGGGAGGCGGTCACGCCCACCGCGACTGCCATCCGCGCCAGTGCCTGGCGTGCGGAACTCTCTGGCGTGGTGTGGTGTTGTGGCGACTTTGGCGAGGTTGCCCAGGCGAATACGAGCAGGATGGTCAGCGGCGCGACCAAGCCCACCAACTCATACCAAGCCCACATTGCAGGGAACCAGTAGGTGCGCGTCAGCGCTGCGCGGAGCGAGTCCGCGCTCTCGGGCTTGGCGATGTGCTGGAGGCAAGCCGCAACCGCCAGCGTGACCACGCAGAGTCCGACCGGCGCCCATAGTCGCGTGGTGCGCCACGGCGACCGCACGCAAGCCAGCATCAGAGTCGCCCACAGCGCGTAGGCAGCCATGAGAGGATGCATCACGGCGGCCAACGCGATGCCGCCCACCCAAAGATAGAGGCCGCGGTGACGTGTTCTTCCGGTCGCAGTCCAGTCAGTGAAGTCGAGTGCCCCTGCCAGCGCGAGCAGCGTGCATGGAGTGGAAAAGCTCCGCGCGGTGAGGTACGGATCCATCAGGAACAACGCTGTGCCAGCGACCGGCAGGGTGAGCCAGCACGACAGCAAGACCACCGCGCCGGTGCGGGCTGCGCGCTGCGCCCAACATTGCGTGGCGAGCATCCACGCGGCAAACAGCGTCGCCCATACGCTGGCGAGATGCAGCGCCAGAAGGACCCAAGGCAAGCCCAGATGGCTCAGGCGCACGAGTTCCGCAAGCAGCGGCGCGAACAGGGAGAAACGCATCGGCTCCAACACGAAGGCAGGGCCATGCTGATAGAGCGCCGGATTGAGCAGCCACTTCACGCCGGCCACGTACAGACCGCCATCCTCGGCATAGGGGTGGTAGCCGTGGACTGCGAAGGCGAAAAGCGTCAGCGCGCTCACCAGCAGCACGGCAAAGCCGCGTTCCCGCTTCTGGCTGGCGCACACGAACTGCCCGGAGGCAACCTGCGATTCTACTGGTGCTACGAATGTGGCCAACGCCTGCTGCTCCATCTGCCGCGGCCGCACCGGCCGGGACTCTGATTTGCTCTCTCCATGTTACGGGCGGAAGCGCTGGTTGCCGGTTTAGAATTTGCAGTTGCGCGGCATCCTCCGGCAGCCATGCATCGTCTTATAATGACGCGAGCCCCTATGAAATGTACCTTTTTGGCAATTCTGAGCATGGTTGCGGGAGTTCTGTTGGTGCCGCTCGGCATCTACCTCTACCTCGCTTACGGCCATCCGCCGGTTGCGACTGCGGACCCGCCGTTTCCGCTGGAAGCAAAGATCGTCGGGATTCCCCTGGAGGCGCGCATCCAGCGCGAGGCGCCCGCGAGTTCGCCGATTCCCGCTAGCGACGAAAACCTGAATGCCGGCGCGGGCATTTATGAAGACAAGTGCGAGGTGTGCCACGGAACGGCGGATGAGCCTTCCGTCATGGCAAGGACGATGTTCCCGCCGCCGCCGCAGTTTTGGGTGAAGCACCAGAACGGCGAGATGGACGTGGGCGAGGACCCGGTGGGGGAGACGTACTGGAAGGTCAAGAACGGCATCCGCCTTACCGGGATGTCGGCTTACGGCAAGGCGCTTTCGGATACGCAACTGTGGCAGGTGAGCCTGCTGCTCTCGATGGCGGACAAGCCGCTGCCAGCGGAGGCTTCGAAGACGGTGGGGCGCTAGCGCGGAGCGGCCGCGCCGGCGGCGTGATAGAAAGTGAGAACGAGGTCGACGGTGTGGGTGTTGGGGTCGGCGTAGGCCTTGTACGTGAAACTGTATCCGAGCAACGACTGGAGCGCGGTGTTGTTCTTCAGGAAGCCGGTGACGTACTCGGGGTTGTAGAGTTCTCCGGGCTTCATGAGGAAATCGCGGTCGAAGTCAGCTCGGGCTACGGGATCAAGATTGTTTGCCGTGACCTCGTGAATGCGGTACGGCTCGCCCGGCTTGACCGTTACCGTGTACGCGACCTGATGTGTTGCCGGGTCGTCGGCCGGCGTGGCTTCGATAATCACATCCATGTACCCCTGCCTGCGGTAGGCGGCGTCGAGTGGCGCCAGCGTCTGGAACAGGAGCGCGCGGGAGGCGATGTCTCCGGCGTGGAGTTTCGCCGAGGCGGCGAAGGACTCTGCCGGGAGCAGGGGAGTGCCGGCAAAAGCGATGCTGGAGACGCGGTAGATATCGCCGGGGTTCAGCGTGGCGGAGAGCAAGACGGAAGCCGTGTCGCCGGAGAGCGTGGGCGCAAGCGTGACGCCCGAGAGCGAGGCATGAATGTATCCCGCGTCGAGCAGCGGCGCGAGGATGCGGTCTTCGGTAGTCTCGCCGGCGAGGCCTTCGTTATACGCGGTCCTGACCGCCGCATCGACGGATTTCTGGAGCAGCGGGGCCAGGTCGGCTGCAACCCCGGCGAGCTTCACATTCGCAACGCGGATGGCGGGCGCGGCGATGCGAAACTCGATCACACGCTCCGGCCGCAGCAGCGTAGGCTCAACGGTTGCGTGCGTCACTGTGGCCTCGATGCCCTTTGCGGCGAGCGCATCGGTGAGCGCGGCGTCGAAAATATCCTCCAGCGGGCTGCTTTCGAGAAGGGAGCCGAGGAAGAGCGGCGATCTGGCTTGCAGGGCTGCTTCGATCTCGGCGTGACTGAGCCAGGCAAAGTTCTCGAAGCTGACGTGCAGCATTTGCGCGCAGTCGATGGGCTTGATGTCGAACAAGACGTTGGCTTTGTTCACATCGCCCGAGAGCGTGGCGCCGACGCCGGAAAAGAATCCGCTGTCGACCAACCGCTGCGCCGCGGCGCCGAGGTCGTCCGCGTTGAACTTAGTTCCCGGATGAATACCCTCGACTGCTTCCAACTGCGCCTGCGTGTAGGGGCCGGGATTGTTGAAGACGATCTTTGTCGCGGTGTAGGTCAGATTGGCCGGCGCCGGCGCCGCAAATCCGAATGGGCCCAGTACTGCAAGAAGGATGAAAGCCAGATTGCACGTTAGCTTCATTTGCTTCCGATGCTAGGAGCAGAGACTCGCGGGCCGCAACAAAATAATGCGAGTGCCGGTGCGGAGCGGCGCGCAAGAAGGGCCGCAGTTAGTCGCTGCGGCCCTTCCTTTGCTGCATGATGATTCAAGGCTAGCCAAGCTCGGCCATGCTCTTGGCGCCGAACTTCAGGAACCAGGGACTTGCGGCCTCCAGTGCCAGGTTGACGTTGTTAATGTTCTCGACGCCGGTGGTTTCCAGCCAACCGCGGAAGGCGTCGGCGCCCTGCTTGGCGAAGATGGCGATGCCGTCCTTCCAGGTGGCGCGGCCGCAGAGCACGCCGTTGAACTTGGTGCCCGACTCGCCTGCGAGCTCGAGAGTCTCGATGAAGACAGGGTTGGAGACGCCGGCCGAGAGGTAGATGAACGGCTTGTGGGTCATGCCCTCGGCGTCGCGGAAGTGCTGCAGGGCCTCGGCGCGGGTGTAGGCTTTCTCGCCCTTGAAGGCCTTGGTGCCCTCGACGAACTCCATCACGATGGGAACTTCCACTTTGAGTACGTCGACGTTGTAGCGGGCCTTGCCGAACTCGGCCATGGCGCCGGAGACGATCTCGGGCTTCTTCTTGGCGTAGGCGAGGGATTTTTCATCGCCGCCGTCGGCGTCGTAACCAACAAACTCGAGGAAGAACGGGATGTCGTGAGCGAGGCACTCGTCGCCGATGCGCTCGATCCATGCCTGCTTGAGGTCGTTGATGTGCGACTTCTCGAACGGAGTGTAATAGAGCAGGATCTTGATGCAGTCGGCCCCGGCTTCCTTCAACCGCCGCACGGACCATACGTCGAGCAGGTCGGGCAGGCGGCCGGCGGTGTTGGAGTCGTAGCCGGTCTTCTCATAGGCGAGCAGCAGGCCCTTGCCATGGCGGTGCTTGGACGCCGGCAGGCCGTACTCGGGATCGAGCAGGATGGCCGAGGCGTGCTGGCAAAGAACGTCGGTGACGAGCGTCTTGAAGTCCTCGAGGTCCTTGCCGGTGGCGGCGGCTCCGCGCTCCTTGGCGAGCGACTTCTGGAGGGAGCCGCGCTGATCCATGGCAGCGGCTGCGATAACGCCGCGCGCGTCGGAGACGGCTTTAAGTCCTGCTAGTTTTCCGGGTGTTAGCTTCATTTTGCGGTGGTCTCCTGATTTGAGTTTCTTGCTTTTAAGCTTCACGGACAATTCTACACAGCGCAGGAAAGCGTCTCTTGTGACGGCGGTTACAGGTCGAGGACGCCTTGGGTTAATCCTGATTCCCAATTTGGATCGACGCGCAAGATTCTTGCTAACCGGGCTAATGGAATCGGTGGGGCGGACGATAGGCTAGATTGAACCGCTATCGTCCGATGAGTTGAGGTGCGCTTGGGCTTGACGAACCTGGCAATTGGCGTAGCATTGCAGCCGTCAGAGAGGAACAACATGACCGCGTTGCTTATTGGAGCTACAACGTTGGCAGTTGTAGCGCTTGGCTGGGTTGGATATAAGGCGCTGCTTCGCATCGAAACCTGGGGCCGGAATATGAACGACGCCGACCGGATCTTTCAGGAAGCAGCCGTTCCCGATGACGGATGGGAGCCCGAAGTGAGCAAAAGGCGCCCGCAGCACGGCATTGCTCTGGCGCCGTCGCTCAAGGTCCCACATCCTCACGCTTCAACAGCGGCTTCCAAGTAGGACCTTCGCGGTTGCGATTGACGGCTGGGGTTTGCCGGCCAAGCCAACAAGCTGCGCCCGCAACACGCGTTAGGAATCTCGCGCCTGCTGCCTCGAGTCGTGTAAACTAACTGAAGATTCTCGCCGCGGCTGTCCTCCCTCGATTAATCCCCGGGAAGCGAAAGGTGCATCGGCCATTCCCGGAAAAGGGAACGCCCAGGCCGCCGCTGGAACGTGAGCGAGAACCAACAGATCAGCAACAGGAGATGGGAACACGATGGCGAAGATTGCCAAGACCGGCGACCGTAAGAAAGCAATGGATACCAGCAAGAGCACCGACTGCCCCAAGTGCTCCAAGCCCACCCGCATCGTGAAGCGGGTGAAGGACCGCGAGCGCGGCATTCCCGGCGGCGTCTACATCTCCT